>DATHTV010000241.1:0-7120 GCA_035462845.1 Jiangellales bacterium | reverse complement strand
CGCAGGCACGCCCGGCGACCGCCGGGACTGCCGACCGCCACCGGCCACCGCCCGCCGGCCGTACGCTGCCGGGCGTGCCCGTCGAGCCGCCGCCCACCCGGTGGGCCCTGCCCGACCCGGCGGCCGTCGCGCCCGGCGAGGACCTGGCCGGGGTCGGCGCCGACCTGGAGCCCGGCACGCTCCTCGCCGCGTACCGCTCGGGGCTCTTCCCGATGCCCGTCGGCCGGCGCGTCCTCGGCTGGTGGTCGCCCGACCCCCGCGGCGTGCTGCCCCTGGACGGCCTGCGGGTGACCCGCTCGCTGCGCCGGTCCGTACAGCGGTTCCGGGTCGAGATAGACACGGCCTTCGGCGACGTGGTCGCCGGCTGCGCCGACCCGAGGCGCCCCGGCGGCTGGATCGACCGCGACGTCGCGGCGGCGTACGGGCGGCTGCACCGGCTGGGCTGGGCGCACTCGGTCGAGGCCTACGCGCCGGACGGCCGGCTCGCCGGAGGCTTGTACGGCGTGGCGGTCGGTGGGCTCTTCGCCGGGGAGTCGATGTTCCGGGTGGCCGAGCCGTGGGCCCGTGACGCCTCCAAGGTCGCCCTCGTCCGCCTGGTCGAGATGCTGCGGGACGCCGGCCCCGACGGGCGGCTGCTGGACGTCCAGTGGCGCACCGACCACCTGGCGAGCCTCGGCGCGGTGGCGGTGCCGCGGCCCGAGTACCTGCGCCGGCTTCGCGCCGCCCTGCCGCTGCCGGTGCCCGCCCCCTTCCGTACCGCCGTCGCCCGAGAGCCCGTACGGCAGGATGGTGGCCGTGCCTGAGCTGCCCGAGGTCGAGGCGCTGGTGGACTTCCTCCGCGCCAAGGCGGTGGGCCGGGTGGTGGCGCGCGTCGACGTCGCGTCGATCCCGGTGCTCAAGACGTACGACCCGCCGGTGACCGCCCTATCCGGGCTCACCGTGACCGGGGTCGAGCGGCACGGCAAGTTCGTCGACCTGGACTGCGACGGCATCCACCTCGTCGTGCACCTCGCGCGGGCCGGCTGGCTGCGCTGGCGCGACTCGCTGCCGGCCGCGCCGCTGCGGCCCGGCAAGGGCCCGATCGCGCTGCGGGTCCACCTCGACGACGGGTCCGGCTTCGACCTCACCGAGGCCGGTACGCGCAAAGGGCTGGCGGTCTCGGTGGTGCGCGACCCGGCGGAGGTGCCGGGGGTGGCCCGGCTGGGTGTCGACCCGCTGTCGGAGGAGTTCACGGTCCCGCGGCTGGCTGAGATCCTCGCCGCCGCCGGCCGGGCGCAGGTCAAGGGCGTGCTCCGCGACCAGTCGGTGATTGCGGGCATCGGAAACGCCTACTCCGACGAGGCACTGCACGCGGCGCGGCTGTCGCCGTTCCACCCGGCCTCGACGCTGGGCGAGCCCGAGGTCGCCACGCTGCACGCCGCGATCCTCGAGGTCGTGAAAGACGCGGTCGAGCGGTCGCGGGGCCTGCCGGCCGGCGAGCTCAAGGACTCCAAGCGCGCCGGGATGCGGGTGCACGGGCGGACCGGCCAGCCGTGCCCGGTGTGCGGTGACACGGTGCGCGAGGTGTCCTTCGCCGACCGCTCCCTGCAGTACTGCGCGACCTGCCAGACCGGGGGCAAGCCGCTCGCCGACCGGCGGCTGTCGCGCCTGCTCAAGTAGTCGGCGGCCCGGCCACCACGAGGCCGGTGGGGCCATGACCAGGCGTCGACGCCTCGTGATGCCACGCCGCGGGTGGTGAACGTGGTCATTCTGGGCGCGGCGTCCGGTCAGCCGTCGACGCCGCCGGGCTCGACCAGCACCGGCAGCAACCGGTCCCAGCGGTCGATCTCGCACCCGTTGGTCCGCGACAGCTCCGCGTTCACCGGACGGCCCGCGAGGGTCCCGACGACCGTCGCGGTCTGCGGGCCGCCGTAGATCTCGGTGCAGATCACGTCGAACGGCAGCGGGTCCAGCGCCTCCGGGTCCTCGGCCAGCCGGGCGCAGGCGCCCTCCGGGTCCGGGTGCGTGCCGCCGGCCGGATCGCAGGTGAGCGTCCAGACGGTGGGCTCGCCACCGTCGACCCGTACCGTGACGCTGAGCTCGGTGCCCGCCCCCGACGGCGTGCTCGTCGGCTCCGCCGACCCGCCCGTCCCCGCGGTCGTGTCGCCGCCGTCGTCGCAGCCCGCCAGCAGCAGCGCCACCGGCACGAGCGCGGTGACCACCCACGCCGTACGGCTCATGTCCCCTCCGACGCCCGCGCCCGGCCGCCGGTTCCCGCGCGGCCCTCCGATCCCCCCCGGCCTGCCGACCCCGCCCGGGCCACCCCCAGCGCCAGGCAGCTCTCGTACGAGGGGAGCAGGCCGCCGGCCAGCGCCTCGGCCAGCGACGGGGCGGCCGCGTCCTTGGGCGACAGGACCAGCTCCAGGTCCGCCGGCCACGGCAGCCCGAGCGCTGGGTCGAGAGGGTGCACGGCGTGTTCGCGGTCCGGGCGGTACGGCTCCGAGCACAGGTACGCCACCGTCGCCGAGTCGCTCAGCGCGCAGAACGCGTGGCCCACCCCCTCGGGCAGGTACACGGCTCGCCGGGTGACGTCGTCCAGCCGCACCGCCGCCCACCTTCCGTACGAGGGGGAGCCGACCCGCAGGTCCACGACCACGTCCAGCACCGCACCGGCGAAGCAGGTCACGTACTTCGCCTGCGACGGCGGCACGTCCGCGAAGTGCACCCCTCGGACCACCCCGCGCCGCGACACCGAGCAGTTGGCCTGGGCCAGCGGCATGGCCCGGCCGACGGCCGCCTCGAGCTCGTCCGAGCGGTACCACTCCAGGAAGAGCCCGCGCTCGTCGGCGTGCTGCGCCGGCGTCAGCTCCAGCGCGCCCGGCACCTCCAGCCCGCGGATCTGCACGGGACCTCAGCGCCCCTGCTCGAGCAGGCCCAGCAGGTACGCCCCGTATCCCGACGGCCCCAGCGGCCCGGCCAGCTCTGCCAGCGCGGCGTCGGAGATCCACCCCTCGCGCCAGGCGATCTCCTCGAGGCAGCCGACCTTGAGCCCCTGCCGCTTCTCCAGCACCTGGACGAACTGGCCGGCCGCCATCATGTCGTCGAAGGTCCCGGTGTCCAGCCACGCCGTCCCCCGGTCCAGGACGGTGGCGTGCAGGCGTCCCTGCTCCAGGTACGCGCGGTGCACGTCGGTGATCTCCAGCTCGCCGCGCGCACTCGGCCGCACCGCGCGCGCCACGTCCACCACGTCCGCCGAGTAGAAGTACAAGCCGGGCACGGCGTACGGGCTGCGGGGCGCCGCCGGATTCTCCTCCCCCGACAGCACCCGGCCGGTGGCCTCGTCGAGCTCGACCACGCCGTACTCGCTCGGCCGGGCGACCCGGTAGGCGAAGATGTGCGCCCCGTCCACGTCGTGCAGGCGCTGGAGGCTGGTGCCGAGCCCCGGGCCGTGGAAGACGTTGTCGCCCAGCACCAGCGCGACCGGCCGGCCCCCGACGAAGTCGGCCCCGATGAGGAAGGCCTGCGCCAGCCCTTCGGGCCGCGGCTGCTCCGCGTACGCGATCGACATGCCCAGCCACGAGCCGTCCCCCAGCAGCCGCTCGAACTGCCCCCGGTCGGCCGGCGTGGTGATCACCAGCACGTCGCGGATGCCCGCCAGCATGAGCGTCGCGAGCGGGTAGTAGACCATCGGCTTGTCGTAGACAGGGACCAGCTGCTTGCTGACCGCGCGCGTGATCGGGGACAGTCGGCTGCCGGTACCACCGGCCAGCAGGATCCCGCGCACGCACGGAGGCTAGCCAAGGCATGAAGATCGTCGTGACCGGTGGCGCCGGTTTCATCGGCTCGCACTACGTGCGGACCATGCTCGGCGGCGGCTACCCGGCGTGCGCGCAGGCCGACGTCGTCGTGCTCGACAAGCTCACCTACGCCGGCAACCTGGCCAACCTCGCCCCGGTGGCCGACGACCGGCGGCTCACCGTCGTCGAGGGCGACATCTGCGACGTGACGCTCGTCGACGGCGTGCTGGCGGGCGCGGACCTGCTGGTGCACTTCGCTGCCGAGTCGCACGTCGACCGGTCGATCCTCGGTGCCGCCGACTTCGTGCTCACCAACGTGGCCGGAACCCAGGTGCTGCTCGACGCGGCCCTGCGCCTGCGCGTCCCCCGGACCGTCCACGTCTCCACCGACGAGGTGTACGGCTCGATCGCGCACGGCGCCTGGCGGGAGGACCAGCCGCTCGCCCCCCGCTCCCCGTACAGCGCGTCCAAGGCGGGCTCGGACCTGCTCGCGCTGGCGTACGCGACCACGCACGGCCTCGACGTCGTCGTCACCCGCTGCTCGAACAACTACGGCCCGTACCAGTTCCCGGAGAAGGTGATCCCGCTCTTCGTCACCAACCTGCTCGACGGCCGCCCGGTCCCCCTGTACGGGGACGGGCTCAACGTCCGGGACTGGCTGCACGTCACCGACCACTGCGCCGGGATCCAGCTCGTCGCAGAGCGCGGGCGGGCCGGCGAGGTCTACCACATCGGCGGCGGCACCGAGCTGACCAACCGCGAGCTCACCGAGCGACTGCTGGCCGCCTGCGGCGCGGACTGGTCGAGCGTCCAGCGCGTGCCCGACCGGCTCGGCCACGACCGCCGGTACGCGCTGGACTGGACCAGGATCCGAGACGAGCTGGGGTACGCGCCGCGGGTCGACTTCGAGGAGGGGCTGCTGGCCACGGTGCAGTGGTACCGCGACAACCGAGGCTGGTGGGAGCCGCTGCGGGCCCGGGCGGCGCTGCAGCGATGACGGGCGCGCCGCCCGGACCGTGGCTGGTGACCGGGGCCGGCGGGATGCTCGGGCGGGACGTGGTGGCCGCCGCGCGGCGCGCCGGTGTCGAGGTGACCGCGGCGGCCCGGGCCGACCTCGACGTGACCGACCCGGCCACGGTCCGGGCGGCTGTCGCCGGGCACGCGGTCGTCGTCAACTGCGCCGCCTGGACGGCGGTCGACGACGCCGAGGCGCACGAGGCGGAGGCCGCCGCCGTCAACGCCGAGGGGCCGCGCCTGCTCGCCGAGGCATGCGCCGCGTCCGGCGCACGGCTCGTGCAGGTCTCCACCGACTACGTGTTCGCGGGGGACGGTGCACCCCGCCCGTACGCCGAGGACGACCCGGTCGCGCCCCGCTCCGCGTACGGGCGGGGGAAGGCGGCCGGCGAGGCGGCGGTCCGCGCGGCGCTGCCCGACCGCTCGTACGTGCTGCGCACCGCCTGGCTGTACGGGGAGGAGGGACCGTCCTTCGTACGCACGGTGCTGCGGCTGGCCGCCGAGCGCGAGGTGCTCGACGTGGTCGACGACCAGCACGGGCAGCCGACCTGGTCGCGCGACGTCGCCCGGCGACTGGTCGAGGTCGTGACGCGCGGGGCGCCGGCGGGGACCTACCACGCGACGGCCGCGGGGGAGACGACGTGGTACGGGCTCGCCCGCGAGGTCCTGCGGCTCGCCGGCGACGACCCGGACCGGGTGCGCCCGACGACGACCGCGGCCTTCCCCAGGCCTGCGCCGAGGCCGGCCTGGTCGGTGCTGGGCCACGACGGCTGGGAACGGGCCGGGCTGCCGCCGCTGCGCGGCTGGCGCCCGATGCTCGCCGAGGCGCTGCCGCTGGTGGTGGCCGCGACACGCCGGTAGCGATGTCTAGAGGGTTCTAGGGCTGACACTAGACGGCCGAATAGGGTCCGATTCCGTGGACCCGGTCCGTAACCCGTACGCCCCCGGCGCCGGCCAGCGCCCGCCCGAGCTGGCCGGGCGCGACCGCGAGCTGGCGCAGTTCGAGGTGGTGCTGGAGCGGATCGCCCGCGGCCGGCCGGAGCGCTCGCTCGTGCTCACGGGGTTGCGCGGCGTCGGCAAGACGGTGCTGCTCAACGCCCTGCGCTCGCAGGCGATCGGCCGGCTCTGGGGTACCGGCAAGATCGAGGCCCGGCCGGACCAGTCGCTGCGTCGCCCGGTGGCGAGCGCCCTGCACATGGCCGTGCGCGAGATCTCCGCCCGGCACCGAGACCCGGAGCGGGTCGACGAGCTGCTCGGCGTGCTCAAGGCTTTCGCGCTGCGGTCGGAGCCGGGCGGCTCGGGGTCGACCGGGTCCTCGGGGTCCGGGCGGGGCGGTTCCGCGCGGCTGCGTGACCGCTGGCAGCCGGGCATCGACGTGCCGGCCGCGACCGGGCGCGCGGACACCGGCGACATCGAGGTCGACCTGGTCGAGCTGCTCGTCGACGCGGCCGGACTCGCCCGTGACGTGGGCGCGGGCATCGCGCTCTTCGTGGACGAGATGCAGGACGTGCCCCCGCCGGACGTGTCCGCGGTCTGCGCGGCCTGCCACGAGCTCTCGCAGCAGGGCCTGCCGCTCGTCGTGGTGGGGGCCGGGCTGCCGCACCTGCCCGCAGTGCTCTCGGCCTCGAAGTCGTACTCCGAGCGGCTCTTCCGCTACGTGCGAATCGACCGGCTGGACCGGGCCGCGGCCGACCGGGCGCTGGTCGCGCCCGCGGCCGAGGAAGGTGTGGCCTACGAACCGGCGGCGCTCGACGCGCTCTACGCGGCCACCGACGGCTACCCGTACTTCGTCCAGGCGTACGGCCAGGTGACCTGGGACCACGCACCGCGCTCGCCGATCACGGCCGAGGACGTGCGGGTCGCCGCCCCGGTGGCCGCGGCCGAGCTGGCGGTCGGGTTCTTCGGCTCGCGGTACGAACGGGCCACTCCGGCCGAGCGCGACTACCTCCGGGCGATGGCCGACCTCGGGGCGGCGGACGGGGACGCGCCGGTGGCGACGGCCGAGGTGGCGACGCAGCTCGGGCGCAAGCCGTCGTCGCTCTCGCCCGCCCGGGACGCCCTGATCAAGAAGGGCCTCGTCTACTCGGGCGAGCGTGGGCTCATCGCCTTCACCGTGCCGCACTTCGGTTCCTACCTCCGCGCTGCGCCGACCGGTTAGCGCCGGCGTCGGCTCACCCTGCGGACGGCTCCGTACGCCTGGCCGCGAGCACGACGGTCCCCCCCGGCCTCGTGGGCACCGCCGGCGATCGCCTGGCCGAGACCCTCCGAGGTGCCCGTGACGACCACGACCCGGTCGGCGAGCACGGTCACCGGCTCAGCCGGACACGAGT
>DATHTV010000240.1:0-14646 GCA_035462845.1 Jiangellales bacterium | reverse complement strand
GGGCCCTCGGGATCGGGATGGTCTTCGCCCCGGTCGCCGACGTCACCGCCGGTCCGGACGACCCGACCATCGGCAGCCGGTCGGCGTCGGCCGACCCGCAGGTGGTGGCCGCCGTGGTGGAGGGGTCGCTGGCCGGCTACGCGCAGGCCGGGATCGTGCCCGTGGTCAAGCACTTCCCCGGCCACGGGTCGGTGCCGGCGGACAGCCACGAGACGCTGCCGGTCCAGGAGGCCACGGTCGCCGCCCTCGAGGCCCGCGACCTGGTGCCGTTCCGGGCGGCCGTCGAGGCGGGGGCACCGGCCGTGATGGTCGGGCACATCGACGTCCGGGCGCTCGACCCCGGGGTGCCCTCCTCCCAGTCCGGTCCCGTGGTCGGCCTGCTCCGCGACTCGCTGGGGTTCCAGGGCCTCGTGGTCACCGACGCCCAGGACATGGGTGCCGTCACCGACGCGTACGGGCCGGGTGCCGCCGCCGTCCAGGCGGTCGCGGCCGGCGTGGACGTGGTGCTGATGCCGCGCGACGCCCGGGCCGCCCACGCCGCGCTGGTGGCCGCCGTGAACTCCGGCGATCTCCCCGCCGAGCGCCTCGCCGAGGCGGCCACCCGGGTCGCCGCCGTCCAGCTCCACCAGGCCGCCGGCCCGCCTGCGGCCGGCCCGGCCGTCCTGGGCACGCACGACGACGTGTCGTACGCCGCCTCCCTGGCCGGGCTCACCGTGCTGAGCGGACCGTGCGAGGGCCGGCTGGTGGGGTCCGCCGTCCAGGTCGCGGGCGGGACGGAGACCGACCGTGCCCGGTTCACCGAGGCGGCCCGCGCCGCGGGGCTGACGGTGGGATCCGGCCCGACGGTCCGCCTGCTCGGCGGCACCGTTCCAGGGTCCGGTGACGTGGTCGTGGCGCTCGACACCCCGTACGGGCTCGTGGCGAGCCCGGCCAGCACGGCCCGGATCGCGCTGTACGGGCGGAGCCCGGAGGCGTTCCGCGCGCTGCTCGACGTGGTGACGGGTGCTGCCACCGGCGGCGGGACCCTGCCGGTGGACGTGCCGGGCGCCGAGCGCGCCGGGTGCTGACCGCGGATGCCGACCCGAGGGTCGAGCAGGGCGCGGACACTCGTGCCCGGCGGCGTCAGCGCAGCGGCTCCACGGCGAGCACGACCGCCCGGTCCGCCACGCGGGTGACCACGAGGGTCGCCTCGGCCGTTCCCCGGGGGCGCAGGGCCCGGCGCAGGGCGTCCGGCTCCACGCCGACGCCGCGCTTCTTCACGGTCAGCCGCCCGACGCCGCCCGCCCGTACCCAGGCCCGCAGCCGGACCGGGTCGTACGGCAGCTGCTCCAGCACCGCGTACGAGCGCGCGAACGGCGTCCGTACCGGCTCAGGTGAGGTGACGTAGGCGATCCGGGGGTCCGGCAGCCAGCCGCCGACGATCGCGGCCACGGCCGTGACCAGCCCGGCCCGGATCACCGCATCGTCGGGCTCGTGGAGCACCGCGGCCACGCCGCTGCCGCTGCCGGGGCCGGGGTCGTCGGCGGTCGTGAGCGTGTCGCCGGCGGGCAGCAGCGTGGCGCGGCGCGGCACGCCGGCCAGCCGGCCGGACCAGAGCGCCGCCTCGACGAGCTCGCCGCGGTCGGAGACCCACTCCGCCTCGACGCCGTCGGGGACGAGCTGGTGGTCGATGCCTGGGGCGACCTTGACCACGCCCTCACCCCGCAGCAGCTCGGCCACGAACTCCCACGGAGGGGACCACCGGCGGGGGTCGAGCTGCCGGCCGGACGGCGAGCGCCGCGCGGGGTCGCAGAAGACCGCGTCGGCAGCGGCCCGGTCCACGGAGGTGGCGTCGCCCAGGACCACCCGGACCACGTCCCGGAGCCCCAGTGCCGCGACGTTGTGCCGGGCTATCGCCACCGTCACCGGGTCGCTCTCGACGCCGGTGACCCGCAGCCCGGCGCGGGCGAGGGCGACCAGGTCGCCGCCGATGCCGCAGCCGAGGTCCAGGACGTGGGCACCCGGCGCCAGGGCGCCGGCCAGCCGGGTGGCACGGTGCTCGGCCACGACGCGCCTGGTGGCCTGCTGGAGGCCGGCGTCGGTGAAGAGCATCCGGCCGGCGTCGTCCGGGGCCAGCTTCTCGGTGGCCCTGGCCCGCAGCCTCGCCTGGGTCATCGCCGCGGCCACGAGGGCCGGGTCGTGCCGTCGCCGCAGCCGGGCGGCCAGCGCCAGGGCGTCCTCGTGCCCGTACGCGCGCTCGGCCTCGGCGAGCAGCGCCTTGCCGGCGCCGTCGGCGAGCGCCGGAATCACCCCGGGGTCCACGGGCGCATTCTCGCCGGGCCAGGAGCGATCGGGCGTGGCCCGGCAGGCCGGCCGGCCCGTTGGCTGGCACTCACCTTGACCGAGTGCTAAGGACCGGTTAGGTTCGGAGCTGGCACTCTCCTGGCGAGTGTGCCAACGGACGTCGACCGTACCGGCACCCGCGACGGCGGCGCGGCCAGGCGTCCACCCCAGTCATCGCAACAGCCGTGACATCCCGCGAAAGGGGAGGTCAGCAAGTGTCGGTCTCCATCAAGCCGCTCGAGGACCGCATCGTCGTGAAGCCGCTCGACGCGGAGCAGACGACGGCGTCCGGGCTCGTCATCCCGGACACCGCCAAGGAGAAGCCGCAGGAGGGCGAGGTCGTGGCCGTCGGCCCCGGCCGGTGGGACGAGGACGGCGAGAAGCGCATCCCGCTCGACGTCGCCGTCGGCGACAAGGTCCTGTACTCCAAGTACGGCGGTACCGAGGTCAAGTACGACGGGGAGGAGTACCTCATCCTCTCCGGGCGTGACGTCCTCGCCGTCATCCAGAAGTGACCTGTCGCGCACGAGGACAGTGACCGGTACCGCCCCGTGGCGGCCCGACCGGCCGGCACCAGCCGCCGACGGGCCCCCGGGGCGGACCCGTTTCGAGGAGGAGCCCCCGCATGCCCAAGATCCTGGAGTTCGACGAGAGCGCACGCCGGCGCCTGGAGCGCGGCGTCGACGCCCTCGCCGACACCGTGAAGGTGACGCTCGGCCCACGCGGCCGCAACGTCGTCATCGACAAGAAGTTCGGCTCGCCCACCATCACCAACGACGGCGTCACGATCGCCCGGGAGATCGAGCTCGAGGACCCGTACGAGAACCTGGGTGCCCAGCTCGCCAAGGAGATCGCGACCAAGACCAACGACGTCGCCGGTGACGGCACGACGACCGCCACCGTGCTCGGCCAGTCGATGGTCCACCTCGGTCTGCGCGCCGTGGCCGCCGGCGCCGCCCCGCTCGCGGTGAAGCGAGGCATCGACGCCGCGGTCGAGGCGGTCAACTCCCGGCTGCTGGAGTCCGCCCGGCCGGTCGACGACAAGGACGAGGTCGCCGCGGTCGCGTCGGTCTCGGCCCAGGACCGCACCATCGGCACGCTGATCGCCGAGGCCTTCGACAAGGTCGGCAAGGACGGCGTCATCACGGTCGAGGAGTCGCAGACCTTCGGCACCGAGCTCGAGTTCACCGAGGGGATGCAGTTCGACAAGGGCTACATCTCGCCGTACATGGTCACCGACCCGGAGCGGATGGAGGCCGTGGTCGAGGACGCCTTCGTCCTGCTCAACCAGGGCAAGATCTCCGCCGTCTCCGACCTGCTGCCGCTGCTGGAGAAGGTCGTCCAGGCCGGCAAGCCGCTGCTGGTCGTGGCCGAGGACGTCGACGGCGAGGCGCTGTCCACGCTGGTCGTCAACAAGATCCGTGGCACCTTCACCGGCGTGGCGGTCAAGGCTCCGGGGTTCGGCGACCGCCGCAAGGCGATGCTCCAGGACATGGCGGTCCTGACCGGCGCCCAGGTCGTCTCCCCGGAGGTCGGGCTCAAGCTGGACCAGGTCGGCCTCGAGGTGCTGGGGCGTGCTCGCCGCATCGTGGTCACCAAGGACGACACCACGATCATCGACGGCGCCGGTGAGGCCAGCGAGGTCGACGCCCGGGTCGCGCAGCTCAAGGCCGAGATCGAGCGCACAGACTCCGACTGGGACCGCGAGAAGCTGCAGGAGCGGCTGGCCAAGCTGGCCGGTGGCGTCTGCGTGATCCGGGTGGGCGCGGCCACCGAGGTCGAGCTCAAGGAGCGCAAGCACCGCATCGAGGACGCGATCTCCGCCACGCGCGCGGCGATCGAGGAGGGCATCGTCGCCGGTGGCGGCACGGCCCTCATCCATGCCGGCGAGGTGCTGGTCGACGACCTCGGGCTCACCGGCGACGAGCGCACCGGTGTCGGCGTGGTCCGCAAGGCCCTGGCCGAGCCGCTGCGCTGGATCGCCGAGAACGGCGGGGACAACGGGTACGTCGTCGTGGCCAGGGTGGCCGAGATGCCGCTCGGTGAGGGACTCGACGCCGCCACCGGCGAGTACGGCGACCTGATCGGGGCGGGGGTGCTCGACCCCGTCAAGGTGACCCGGTCGGCGCTCCAGAACGCCGCGTCGATCGCGGGCATGCTGCTCACCACCGAGGTCCTGGTGGTCGAACGGCCGGAGGAGCCCGAGCCCGACGCCGGCGGTCACGGCCACGGGCACGGTCACTGACCTCAGGCAGCCCCAACCGAGCCAAGGGCACGTACGAAGCAGAGGCCCGGTCCCCCGCGGGGGACCGGGCCTCTGTGCGCGTCCGGAGGGGGGAGCGGACGCGCTGTGGGGGGTCAGGACGCGGCGAGCACGACGGGCTGGAGCGACGCGGCGGCACCGGCGTAGATCGCCTCGCGGTCGTCCTCGGTGAGGCCGCCCCACACGCCGTACGGCTCGCGCACGGCGAGGGCGTGGGATCGACACTGTGCCAGGACCGGGCACCCGGCGCAGATCGACCGGGCGGCCTCGTCGCGGCGGGTCTTGCGCGGGCCGCGCTCACCCTCGGGGTGGAAGAACAGGTCGGGGTCGGCGCTGCGGCACGCCCCCTGCAGCTGCCACTCCCAGATGTCGGCCACGGGCCCGGGGAGTCGGGAGAGATCGGCCATCGGGCCCTCCAGAGAGGTTGTGTCCTGCGCGGTCGTCGAGGTCTTCGTCCCGAACGGGCGGTTCGGATGCAGTGACCGTACAACCGATCCATAAGTTGTTCAAGGGCTATCGCTGAAACGCTTCTGGCGCGGTTGCCCGGATGAGGGCGCCGAGTGGCGGCTCCGCGGCCGCGGCAGGACAATCGCCGACATGGCCGCCCACCGCGAGGAGGAGTCGATGGTTCCTCCCGAGGCGCCGCTCACCGTGGCCGCCGTCGCCCGACGGCTGGGCGTGGCCCCGACCACGCTGCGCACCTGGGACCGGCGGTACGGGCTGGGCCCGACCGCGCACGAGGCGGGCACCCACCGGCGCTACGGCGCCGCGGACCTGGCCCGCCTCCAGACGATGCGCCGGCTGACCCTCGAGGGGGTGCCCGCCGCGGAGGCGGCCCGGCTGGCTCTCGAGGAGCCTCTTGCCGCCGGGGATCCTGCCCCGACCGTGGCCACCTTCCCGCGGCTCCAGCCAGGACCCGTCCGTGAGCGGGTCGGGGGCGGCGCCGCGCCGGTCGTGGAGCTTGGCCGCCCGGAGGACCGGGTCCGCGCCGTGCTGCGGGCCGCCGAGAGCTTCGACGGGCCAGGGATCGGCGCCATCGTCAGGGACTCCCTGGACCGGCGTGGCGCGGTCCCGACCTGGGACGGGCTGGTCGCGCCGGTGCTCGTGGAGCTGGGCGCGCGCTGGCAGCGCACCGGGCGTGGGGTGGATGTGGAGCACCTCGCGTCCGAGGCCGTGCTCGGTGCTCTGCGTTCCTACCAGCACCGGGTGGCCGGCCCCGAGGCGACTGGAGCCCCCGCGCTCCTCGCCTGCACCGAGGAGGAGCAGCACTCCCTGCCGCTGCACGCGCTCGCCGCCGCCCTGGCCGAGCGGCGCGTCCCCACCCGGGTCCTCGGCGCCCGCGTGCCCCCGGACGCGCTCGCCGCGGCCATCCGGCGGATCGGTCCGTCCGGGGTGTTCCTCTGGTCCACCATGCCCGCCACCGGTGACCCGAGGGCCCTCAGCGCCCTCCCGGCCGTCCGTCCGGCACCCCTCGTCGTCCTCGGTGGTCCGGGGTGGGCGGTCGAGGACCTGCCGCTCGGCCTGGCCGGGCTGGCCGTGGTCTCCGAGCTGGCGGCCGCCGTGGAGGCGCTCGCCGCCGTGTCCGGGGCCTGACCCGCGCACCGTGGCACGACGAACGCTTTGCCGGACCGCCTTCCGCGCCGGTCATTTGCAGGGCATCATGGGCGCGTGCACACCAGCGTGCTCGGGGGGGCCCGGGCCAGGTCCGGGATCCGGTGCTGATGGCCGCCGACCCCACGACGGTTCCGTCGGCGTCCGTTCTCGTCCCCCCGGTCGGCGGGCCGGGTGACTCGCGCGAGCTCGCGGCACGTGCGGCCCGGGGTGACCGCGGCGCCCTCGACTCCCTGCTCGGCCGGGTGCGTCCGCTGGTGCACCGCTACTGCCGGGCCAGGCTGGGGCGCCACGGCGGTGACCACGCCGCGGACGACGTGGCCCAGGAGGTGTGCCTGGCGGTGCTCAAGGCGTTGCCGCGCTACCGCGACGAGGGCCGGCCCTTCGAGTCGTTCGTGTACGGCATCGCATCGCACAAGGTCGCCGACGCGCTGCGGGTGCGGCACCGCGACGGGGTCCTGCACGCCGACGTCCCCGACAGCGTCGACGGCCAGCCCACGCCGGAGGAGCACGTGATCCGCCGGGACGACGCCGACACGGCCCGTTCCCTGCTGGCGCTGCTCCCCGAGCCGCAGCGCGAGCTCCTCGTCCTGCGGGTGGCCGTCGGGCTCAGCGCCGAGGAGACCGGCCAGATGCTGGGCATGAGCGCCGGGGCGGTGCGGGTGGCGCAGCACCGTGCCCTCTCCCGGCTCCGCGTGCTCGCGGCCGACGGGGCGGTGGTCCGATGACCCCGCCGTACGAGGACCTCGCCGCCCTGCGGCGGGACGCCCGGCTGCTGGACCGGCTCGCGGCCGGCAACGAGATGTTGCTCGACCGCGACGAGGACCCGTTGGTCGACCTGCTGGCGTCCCTGCGTGACGAGGCACGGCAGCCGTTGCCCGAGCTCGTCCTGGTCCCGCCGGCCCGCGTGAGCCAGATGCGCCCGGCCGGTGGGGCCGGCGAGGCGCGGTCCGGGCGGCGCAGCCGTCGGGCCGCAGCCGGAGCGGTCGCCGCACTCGTGTCGCTGTCCCTCACCGGGGTCGCGGCCGCCATGGGCGGCGACGCCATCCTCGCGCCGATCCGGGCCGTGATCGCCCAGGTGGTCGGCGGCGACGAGGCTCCCAGTGCCGACACGGTCGCCGTGAGCGACAAGGTCGAGGAGCTGCTGGCGCAGGCCCGGGCCGCCGTGGCCGCCGGCGACCAGGCGGGCGCCGCTGCGTTGCTGGAGCAGGCGCGGGGGCTGGCGGTCGGCCTCGACACCGCCGACGCCGCCCAGGTCGTGGCCGACCTCACGGCCGACATCGGGGCGGTGCAGGAGCAGGTGCAGGGCGACACCGCGGCCGGCGAGACCGCCGCGGGCGACGACGGGGCGGGCGGCACCGTGGCGAGCGGCGGCTCGGCTGCGGTGACCGGCGACGGCACCGCGGCGACGGGAGGGACCGGCTCGGGCCCGGCGCGCGAGGCCGTCCCGCCCGGGCAGCCGGTCGCCCCCGGCCAGTCGGGACCTCCCGGACAGAGCGGCCAGCCGGGCCAGGCGTCTGCGCCGGGTCAGAACACCCCTCCCGGGTCGCAGGTCGAGCCTCCCCGCACCGTCCCCGAGACGGCCCAGAACCCCGGCTCGGGCAAGGGGCAGGGGGCGGGTGCCGGCGACGACGGCGACGACAGGGACTCTCCCCGGCCGCCGTCCACCAGCGGGTCGAGCGGTGCCTCGTCGCAGGGGCGCGGGGCCCCAACGGGCGGCAACCCGGGCGGCGGCAACCCGGAGGGCGAGAACCCCGGGCGGGGGACGGGTTCGGGCAAGGGCGACGATTGACCGGAGGCGCCGGGAGACTGCTCGCGGTCCCGTTAGCATGAGGAGCGTGCCCGACCCCTTCGCCCCGCTGGGGCTGACCTACGACGACGTCCTGCTGCTCCCTGCCGCCTCCGACGTCGTGCCGAGCGAGGTGGACACCTCCTCCCGGGTGTCCCGCCGCATCGCCGTCCGGGTCCCGTTGCTGTCCTCCGCGATGGACACGGTGACCGAGGCGCGGATGGCGGTGGCGATGGCCCGGCAGGGTGGTGTGGGGATCCTGCACCGCAACCTGTCCGTGCCGGACCAGGCCGAGCAGGTCGACCTCGTCAAGCGGTCGGAGGCCGGCATGGTCACGCGGCCGGTGACGGTGGGCCCCGACGCGACGGTGGCCGAGGTCGACGCGATGTGCGGGCACTACCGGATCTCCGGCGCGCCCGTGGTCGACCGCGACGGCCGGCTGCTCGGGATCGTGACCAACCGCGACATGCGCTTCGAGACCGACCGCTCCCGGCCGGTCCACGAGGTCATGACGGCGATGCCGCTCGTCACCGGTCGCACCGGCATCGCCCCGGAGGACGCGTTCGGGCTGCTCAAGATGCACAAGGTCGAGAAGCTCCCGCTGGTCGACGACGACGGACGGCTCACCGGGCTGTTCACGCTCAAGGACTTCGTCAAGCGGGACCAGTTCCCGGCGGCGACCAAGGACTCCGCGGGCCGGCTGGTCGTCGGCGCTGCCGTGGGGGTGGGCGAGGACGCCTACGCGCGGGCGATGGCCCTCGTCGACGCCGGTGTCGACCTGCTGGTGGTCGACACCGCCCACGGGCACTCCCGCGCGGTCCTCGACATGGTGGCCAAGCTCAAGGCCGAGCTCACCGACGTCGACGTGGTCGGTGGCAACGTCGCCACGTACGAGGGGGCCAAGGCCCTGGTCGACGCCGGCGCAGACGGCGTCAAGGTCGGCGTCGGGCCGGGCTCGATCTGCACGACCCGGGTGGTCGCGGGCGTCGGCGTCCCCCAGGTCACGGCGATCCACGAGGCGTCGCGCGCCTGCCGGCCGGCGGGCGTCCCCGTCATCGGGGACGGTGGCCTGCAGCACTCCGGCGACATCGCCAAGGCGCTCGTGGCGGGTGCCGACACGGTGATGCTGGGCTCGCTGCTCGCCGGGTGCGAGGAGTCACCGGGGGACCTGGTCTTCATCAACGGGAAGCAGTTCAAGAGCTACCGCGGGATGGGCTCGCTCGCTGCGATGCAGTCGCGCGGCCAGGCGGCCTCGTACAGCAGGGACCGCTACTTCCAGGACGACGTCCTCTCCGACGACAAGCTGGTGCCCGAGGGCGTCGAGGGTCAGGTACCGTACCGCGGCCCGCTCGGCAACGTCGCCCACCAGCTGGTCGGCGGGCTCCGTGCGTCGATGGGCTACTGCGGCGCCTCGACCGTGGCGGAGCTCCAGGAGCGCGGGAAGTTCGTCCGGATCACGGCCGCCGGCCTGATCGAGAGCCACCCGCACGACGTCGCGATGACGGTCGAGGCGCCCAACTACTCCGGCCGCTAGGCGGGCCCGCCGGGGCCGGGCGCTAGCCTCACCGCCCATGGCCGAGATCGAGATCGGGCGGGGCAAGCGCGGCCGGCGCGCCTACGCCTTCGACGACGTGGCGGTGGTCCCCAGCCGGCGCACTCGCGACCCGGAGGAGGTGTCGACGCACTGGCAGATCGACGCCTACCGCTTCGAGCTGCCCGTGCTGGCCGCGCCCATGGACTCGGTGATGTCGCCGGCCACGGCGATCGCCCTGGGCCGCCTGGGCGGGCTGGGCGTGCTCGACCTCGAGGGCCTGTGGGCCCGGTACGAGGACCCGGAGCCGCTGCTCGAGGAGATCTCCTCGCTCGACGAGGAGACCGCCACCCGCCGGCTGCAGGAGGTCTACGCCCAGCCGGTGCGCGAGGACCTCATCGCCGCCCGGCTCCGAGAGATCCGGGCGGCCGGTGTCACCGTGGCCGGCGCGCTGAGCCCGCCACGGGTCAAGCGGTTCCACCGGGCGGTCCTCGAGGCGGGGGTCGACCTGTTCGTCATCCGCGGCACCACCGTCTCTGCCGAGCACGTGTCCGGCCGGGCCGAGCCGCTCAACCTCAAGCAGTTCATCTACGAGCTCGACGTGCCGGTCGTGGTCGGCGGCTGCGCCACCTACCAGGCGGCCCTGCACCTGATGCGGACAGGTGCCGCCGGGGTGCTCGTCGGCTTCGGCGGCGGGGCCGCCCACACCACCCGTACCGTCCTGGGGATCGCGGTCCCCATGGCGAGCGCCGTGGCCGACGTGTCGGCGGCGCGGCGGGACTACCTGGACGAGTCGGGCGGGCGGTACGTGCACGTCATCGCCGACGGGTCGATCGGCCGCTCCGGCGACGTCGCCAAGGCCATTGCCTGCGGGGCCGACGCCGTCATGGTCGGCTCGCCGCTCGCGCGGGCGACCGAGGCTCCGGGCCGCGGCTGGCACTGGGGCTCGGAAGCCGTCCACGCCGAGCTCCCACGAGGCGTCCGCGTCCGAGTCGGGACGGTGGGCCCGCTGGAGCAGATCCTCCTCGGGCCGTCCCACGCCGCCGACGGCTCGATGAACCTCGTGGGTGCGCTGCGTCGCGCGATGGCCACCACCGGCTACACCGAGTGCAAGGAGTTCCAGCGGGTGGAGGTCACGGTCGGCGGCTGACCGGGAGGCGAAAGGCCTACGGGCGCAGGGTTACTCGGCGGTAGCGTTCTCGGGCTGCGGGACTTACCCTCGCTGCATGTCGGCCTCCGTGGTGACCCGTCCGTCTCCCGTGAACAGCGGCGCACCGGGGCGGCGGGCGACCTCCGCCCCGGCCGTCGCCGCGCGCCTGCTGGCCGCCCTGCCCGAGCCGGCGGACGGCCGTCGGGCGACCACGATCGCCCCGTTCACAGGGGAGCCGCTGGTCGACCTGCCCGTGCTCGGCCCGGACGACGTCCGGGCGGCGTTCGCGCGGGCCCGGCGGGCGGCGGCGGGGTGGCGAGCCGTGCCGGTCGTGGAGCGGGCCGCGGTGCTGCTGCGCTTCCACGACCTCGTGCTCCGCCGGCAGCACGAGGTCCTCGACCTCGTGCAGTGGGAGAGCGGAAAGGCGCGCCGGCACGCGTTCGAGGAGGTCGGGCACGCCGCGGTCATCGCCCGGTACTACGCCCGGACGGGCCCGGCGGCACTGCGTCCCCGGCGCCGGGCCGGGCTGGTCCCCGGCTACACCCACGTCGTCGAGTATCGGCACCCCAAGGGCGTGGTCGGCATGATCTCGCCGTGGAACTACCCGCTGTCGCCCGGCACGACCGACCAGTTCCCCGCCTTCGTGGCCGGCAACGCGATCGTTCACAAGCCGGACAACCAGTCCGCCCTCACCGCGCTGTGGGTCCGCGAGCTCATGGTCGAGGCGGGCCTGCCCGCCGACGCGTGGCAGGTCGTGCTCGGGCGGGGGTCCGAGATCGGCTCGGCCATGTTCGACGAGTCCGACTACGTGTGCTTCACCGGCAGCACCGCCCGCGGCCGGCAGGTGGCCCAGGAGGCCTCCGCGCGGCTCATCGGGGTGTCCCTGGAGCTCGGTGGCAAGAACGCCGCCATCGTGCTGGCCGACGCCAACCTCGACCGGGCGGTGGAGGGCCTCGTGCGGGCGAGCTTCAATTCCGCCGGGCAGATGTGCGTCTCGATGGAGCGCGTGTACGTCGAGCGGGCGGTGTACGACGACTTCGCCGCCCGGTTCGCCGCCCGGACCAACGGCCTGCGGCTGGGCCCCGGCTTCGACTGGGACATCGAGATGGGGTCCCTGGCCAACGCCGACCAGCTGCGCACCGTGACGGCACACGTGGACGACGCGGTGGCCAAGGGTGCGACCGTGCTCGCCGGGGGCCGGGCCCGGCCTGACCTCGGCCCGTTCTTCTACGAGCCGACCATCCTCTCCGGGGTCACCGACGAGATGGCCTGCGCCGAGGAGGAGACCTTCGGCCCGGTCGTCGCCCTCTACCCCGTCGACTCGGTGGACGAAGCGGTCAGCCGGGCCAACGCGACCTCGTACGGGCTCAACGCGAGCCTGTGGACCCGCGACACCCGCCGGGCCCGGGACCTCGCCACCCGGCTGCAGGCGGGCACCGTCAACGTCAACGAGGGCTACGCCGCCTCGTTCGGGTCCATCGACGCCCCGATGGGCGGGATGAACGACTCCGGCTTGGGGCGCCGCAACGCGCTCGAGGGGCTGCTCAAGTTCACCGAGCCGCAGACCGTCGCGGTCCAGCGAGGGCTCGCGCTCGCGCCACCCGGCCAGCTCCGGTACGAGACGTTCGCCCGGGCCTTCACCGTGATGCTGAAGGCGATGAGGAAGGCGGGCATGCGATGACCGCGCAGCCGGCTGGTGGCGCTACCGCGGGACGGCGGTTCGACCACGACGTCGTCGTCGTCGGCTCGGGCTTCGGCGGGTCGGTCACCGCCCTGCGACTGACGGAGAAGGGCTACGACGTCGCGGTGCTGGAGTCCGGCCGGCGGTTCGCCGACGAGGAGTTCGCCACGACCTCCTGGGACCTGCGGCGATTCCTGTGGGCGCCGTACCTGGGCTGCTACGGCATCCAGCGGATCAGCCTGCTCCGCGACGTCGCGGTGCTGTCCGGTGCCGGCGTCGGGGGCGGTTCGCTCGTCTACGCCAACACGCTGTACGAACCGGGGGAGGCGTTCTACCGCGACCCGCAGTGGGCGGACGTCGCCGACTGGCGGTCCGAGCTCGCCCCCTGGTACGCGCTGGCGCGGCGGGTCCTCGGCGTCGTGCAGAACCCCACGGTGACCGCGGCCGACGAGGCGATGCGTGACGTGGCGGAGCAGATGGGCGTCGGTGACACGTTCCGGCTGACCCCGGTCGGGGTGTTCTTCGGGGACGGACCGGGGCGGCCGGCGGCCGACCCGTACTTCGGGGGCGCGGGCCCCGCGCGGACGGGGTGCACCGAGTGCGGGGCGTGCATGACCGGCTGCCGGGTGGGGGCCAAGAACACGCTGCCCAAGAACTACCTGCACCTGGCCGAGCGGGCCGGTGCCCAGGTGCTGCCGCTCACGACCGTCCGTACCGTCCAGCCACTCGCCGGCGGCGGGTGGGCGGTCGACATCGAGCCGACCGGGTCCTGGTCGGCGCGGGGACGCCGCACCCTGACCGCGGAGCACGTCGTGCTCGCCGCCGGGACCCTGGGCACCCAGCGAGTGCTGCAGAGGTCGGCCGCCGCGGGTCACCTGCCGCGGCTGTCGCCGCGGCTGGGGCACCTGACCCGGACCAACAGTGAGGCCATCCTCGGCGCCACCTCGCGGAACCTCGACGTCGACTACTCGCGCGGGGTGGCGATCACCTCGAGCTTCCACCCCGAGCCGCACACCCACGTCGAGCCCGTCCGCTACGGCAAGGGCTCCAACGCGATGAGCCTGCTGGCGACGATCCTCGTGGACGACGACCCCGGGTCCCGGAGCCCGCGCTGGCTGCGGTTCGCGGGCCGGGCGGCCAGGCACCCCGCGACCTTCCTCCGCTCGCTGTCCGTACGGCGGTGGAGCGAGCGAACCGTCATCGCCCTGGTGATGCAGGACCTGGACAACTCGCTGCGCGTCGAGCGCCGTCGTGGCCTGTTCGGTCGGATCAGGCTCACCTCACGCCCGGGGCACGGGACGCCGAGCCCGACCACGATCCCGGCCGGCCACGACGCTGTACGCCGCCTGGCCGACCGCATCGGCGGCGACCCGGCGGGCTCCTGGGCGGAGCTCTTCGACGTGCCGATGACCGCGCACGTCATCGGCGGCTGCGCCATCGGCGACTCCCCCGAGACCGGGGTCGTGGACCCCTGGCACCGGGTGCACGGCTACCCGGGCCTGCACGTGGCGGACGGGTCCGTCGTGCCGGCGAACCTGGGGGTCAACCCCTCGCTCACGATCACCGCGATGGCCGAGCGGGCCATGGCCCACTGGCCGGTCCGCGGCGACGTCGACCCCCGGCCCGGGCTCGGCGAGCGGTACCGCCCGGTCGAGGTCGTGCCCCCGGCGGCACCGGCGGTGCCACCGGGGGCACCCGGGGCCTGGCGGGGTCCGGCTCGGATGCCGGCCCAACGCGTGGACGGGGCCCCAGGTCATGCCTCGGGGGGTCACTCCTCGGGAACGACGATCCAGGCGGCCACGTAGGCCACGAGCCCGGCGCCGCCGCTGACGATGGTCAGGGCGACCACGCCGAGGCGGACGAGCGTCGGGTCGACGCCGAGGTACTGGGCGAGGCCGCCGCAAACACCGCCGAGCATGCGCTCGGTCCGGCTGCGGGTGAGGCGCTTGTAGGGCGCCTGCGGGGTCGGGCCGGGCGTCGCCGCGGGGTCGGGCGAGGGGCCGGCGTAGGGGTGGGTGGGGGACTGGGTGGCGGTGTTCTCTGTCATGCCTCCACTGTCCTCCGCCGCCGGGCGCCGCACATCGGGGCTGCACCCTGGCCCGTCCCTGATGCGCCCCTGATGAGGCGCGCGGGTCGGTGCCCCGAGTCAGGCGGGAGGGCCCTGCCCGGGCGCGAGGAGGCCGGACTCGTAGGCCAGGACGACGGCGTGCACGCGGTCCCGCAGACCGAGCTTCATGAAGATCCGCTTGATGTGGGTCTTGGCCGTGCTCTCGCTGATGTAGGGGTGCTCGGCGATCTC
>DATHTV010000239.1:0-5715 GCA_035462845.1 Jiangellales bacterium | reverse complement strand
CCGCGACGTCGACGTGGTCTTCGTCGCCGAACCCGTTGAGGGCGGTGACGAGAGGGCCGCCCTGGCGGCCGCCACGGACCTCGCCCGCCGCACGGTGCACGCCTGCTCCGCCGCGACCGCTGAGGGCGCCCTGTGGGCGGTCGACACCGCCCTGCGTCCCGAGGGCAAGAACGGCCCGCTCGTCCGGACCCTCGCGAGCCACGTCAGCTACTACGAGCGCTGGGCCAAGACGTGGGAGTTCCAGGCGCTGCTCAAGGCCCGGCCCGTGGCCGGCGACCCCGAGCTGGGCCGGGCGTACGTCGACGCGGTCGCCCCCCTCATCTGGAGCGCGGCCGGCCGCGAGAACTTCGTCGAGGACGTGCAGGGGATGCGCCGCCGCGTCGAGGCGCACATCAAGCCCGGCGAGGCCGACCGCCAGCTCAAGCTCGGACCGGGCGGGCTGCGCGACGTCGAGTTCGCCGTCCAGCTCCTCCAGCTCGTCCACGGAAGGTCCGACGTCTTCCTCCGCAGCCCGACCACGCTCACCGCCCTCGAGCAGCTCTCCACCCGCGGCTACGTCGGGCGGGCCGACGCGGGTGAGCTCGACCGCGCCTACCGGTTCCTGCGCACGCTCGAGCACCGCATCCAGCTCCACCGCCTCCGCCGTACGCACGTCGTGCCCGAGGCCGAGGCGGACCTGCGCCGGCTGGGCCGGTCGCTCGGCATGCGCAGCGACCCGGTCAAGGAGCTCACCGAGACGTGGCGGCGGCACGCCCGCGAGGTGCGTCGCCTGCACGAGAAGCTCTTCTACCGCCCGCTGCTCGCCGCCGTCGCCCGGCTCCCCGGCGACGAGGCCCGGCTGACGCCCGAGGCGGCCAAGGAGCGCCTCGTCGCCCTCGGGTACGTGGACCCGGCTGGGGCCCTGCGGCACATCGAGGCGCTGACGAGGGGGTTGTCGCGGCGGGCCGCCATCCAGCGGACCCTGCTGCCGGTGATGCTCGGCTGGTTCGCCGACGGCCCCGACCCGGACGCCGGGCTGCTGGGCTTCCGGCAGGTCAGCGAGGCGCTCGGCTCCACCCACTGGTACCTGCGGTTCCTCCGCGACGAGGGGGTGGCCGCGGAACGGCTGGCGACCGTCCTCGCGTCCAGCCGCTACGCCGCCGACCTGCTGCTGCGGGCGCCCGAGGCGGTCGGGATGCTCGGCGACACCGACGACCTCGTGCCGCGCAGCCGGGAGGTCGTCGAGCCGGAGACGCTCCGCTCGGCCCTGCGCTACGACGACGCCGTGGCCGCGATCGGCGCCGCCCGTGCCGTACGCAGGCGGGAGCTCTTCCGTACGGCGGTTGCGGACCTGCTCGGCCTGGCGACCGTCGAGCAGGTGGGGGAGGGGCTGACCGCCGTCGCCGCCGCCACCCTCGAGGCCGGCCTGGCCACAGCCGTACGGACCGTGCAGGCCGAGCGGCGCGCGGCCCTGCCCACCCGGCTCGCGGTGATCGCGATGGGCCGTCTCGGCGGGCACGAGATGTCCTACGCCTCGGATGCCGACGTAGTCTTCGTGCACGAGCCGCTCGACGGGGTCGCCGAGGACGAGGCGGCGAGGGCGGCGCTCGACGTGGTCAACGAGCTGCGGCGGATGCTGGCCGTCCCCATGGCCGACCCGCCGCTGCCGGTCGACGCGGACCTGCGCCCTGAGGGGCGCAGCGGGCCGCTGGTGCGCACGCTCGCCTCGTACGAGGCGTACTACGCGAGGTGGGGCGAGGTCTGGGAGCGCCAGGCGCTGCTGCGCGCGGAGCCGCTCTGCGGCGACCGGGACCTGGCCGCACGGTTCATGGCCGTCGTCGAGCCGCTCCGCTGGCCGGAGGGTGGGCTCACCGAGCAGCAGGTCCGCGAGGTGCGGCGGATCAAGGCTCGGGTGGAGTCCGAGCGGCTGCCCCGGGGCGCCGACCCGTCACGGCACACCAAGCTCGGCCCCGGCGGGCTGTCCGACGTCGAGTGGACCGCCCAGCTGCTCCAGCTGCTGCATGCGGCGCAGGTGCCGGCCCTGCGGACCACCGGGACACTCACCGCCCTCGACGCGGCGGTGGAGGCGGACCTGCTGGCCGCCGCCGACCGCGACGCGCTGGCCAGCTCGTGGCGCACGGTGAGCCGGGTCCGCAACGCGGTGCTGCTGGTGCGGGCGCGAAGCTCCGACGAGCTGCCGCGGGACACCCGCGAGCTGGCCAAGGTGGCGCGGGTGCTCGGCTACGAGCCGGGGGAGACTGCGGCTTTCCTCGACCACTACCGCAGAGTGACGCGGCGGGCGCGGGCGGTCGTGGACCGGGTGCTCTTCGGCCTGTGACGGGGCCGACGCCGTCACATGATCGGCGCGCCGTCGGCGTACCTGCCGACGTTGCCGCACACGACGAGGCCGCCGGTACACCCGGAGGTGTTACCGGCGGCCTCGGCCGCTGACTGGTGCGTCAGAGGGGACGGACGTTGTCCGCCTGCGGGCCCTTCTGGCCCTGCGTCACCTCGAACTCGACGCGCTGGTTCTCGTCCAGCGAGCGGAAACCGCTCGACTGGATGGCCGAGTAGTGCACGAAGACGTCGGGGCCGCCGCCGTCCTGCGCGATGAACCCGAAGCCCTTCTCGGCGTTGAACCACTTCACGGTGCCCTGAGCCACTGCTTGCTCCTCCAGGAGAGGCCGTCAAGCCCCGCACTGCGCGGGACTTGCTTACGTGCGGTTTATCGACGGTCCTTGCTCCCGGGAGCAGCCCGCACCGGCAGAGCCGGTGCAGACGGCTTCGGTCGAACCAAGACGGCGATGCAACTGCGGTTCAGATCGTAGAGCCTCCGGCCCCGTCTGGGCGAATTCTGTCCACACTCGGTTCCGGTGTGTCCCCGACCCCGCCGCGGCGGCGCCACCATGATGGGCCGGTGGCCGCGTCGGACGTCGTGTTCTTCGCCCTGCTGGTGCTGGGCTTCAGCACGTTCTCGCGGCGGCTCGGCCGCTGGCACGTGACTGCGCCGATCGCCTTCGTGGCCGTCGGGTGGGCCGTCGGACTCGTCTCCGACCAGCCGCTGTCCCAGGAGTCGGTCCGCGTCCTGGCCGAGGCGACTCTGGCCCTCGTGCTCTTCCACGACGCGGCCCAGGTGCGGCCGCGGGAGATCGGCGCCGAGCGGCAGCTGGTCGGCCGCCTCCTGCTCGTCGGACTGCCCCTGACCATCGTCGTGGGCTTCCTCGCCGCGCAGGTGCTGGAGCCGGGCCTGGCCTGGCCTTACGCCCTGCTGCTCGCCGCGGCCCTCGCGCCCACGGACGCAGGGCTCGGCGCCGCGACGGTGCTCAACCCCGTGGTGCCGGTGCGGGTACGCCGGCTGCTCAACGTCGAGAGCGGGCTCAACGACGGGCTCGCCACACCTGTCGTGCTGTTCGCCATCGCCGCGGCGGCGGGCATCGTCGACGGGGCTACGCCGGGCGTCGCGAACTCGGTCGTCACCGCGCTCGGCGACATCGGTGTCGGCGTGGTCGTCGGGGTCGCCGTGGGCGCCGCCGGCGGTGCGCTGCTCACCCTGTCTCGCCGGCGCGGCTGGAGCTCCACGACCGGGCGTGCCCTCGGCACCCTGATGCTCCCCGTCGGGGCGTACGCGACGTCGGTCGCGTTGGACGGCAACGGCTTCATCGCCGCGTTCGTCGCGGGGACGTCGTACGCCTCCGTGGCGCGCTGGGTGGGGGAGGAGCAGTCGGCGCTCGGGCTCACCGAGTCCGGCGCCGACCTGCTCGGCTTCGCGATCTGGTTCGTCTTCGGAGTGATCGCGGCCGACGTGGTGACCACCCTCTCCTGGCAGGACGTGGCGTACGCGGCGCTGGCGCTGACGCTGCTGCGGATGGGCCCGGTGGCGCTCAGCCTCGTCGGCAGCGGGCTGCGCGCTCCCACGGTGGCCTTCGTCGGCTGGTTCGGACCGCGCGGGCTGGCGTCCGTGGTGTTCGCGCTGCTGGCCGTCGAGGAGCTGCCCGCGTCGACCCAGCTGGACGCCGTGGCGACGGTCATCGCACTGACCGTGCTGCTCAGCGTCCTGCTGCACGGGTTGTCCGCCGACGTCCTCGCCGAGCGCTACGGCGCCTGGGTCACCCGTACTGCCCCGCCGGTCGAGTCCGCCGCCTCGGTCGAGCCGGTGAGCCGTTCGTCGCGCTACGGCCGACGCGCGACCAGCCCGGACGAGGCGGCGGGTGAGTGACCCTCCGCGGGCACCCCCCCGCGGGGGTCAGCCGTCGTCCGTCGACGAGGTCACGGTGTCCTCACGTGTGACCGTGCCGCTGTCGGTCTCCTCCACGAACTGGTTCGACTCGGCCTCCGCGGTGGGCCCGTCCGTGGCCGTGGCGGACTCCTCCGTCACGGTGGCGGTTCCGTCCGATGTGTCGGTCCGCACCTCCTGCTCGACCACGGTGGTGGTCCGGCCCTCGGGGGGCTCGGCGGGCTGGTCCTGCTGGTCCGCGATCCCCATCACCCCGCCCACCACCAGGCCGGCGAGGACTGCTCCTGTCCAACCCTTACCCGCCATCGCATTCACCCTGTGCCGTGGGTGAGCCCGTCCCCCGGGCCCCGTCGATCTTCGACGGTACGGCCAGTGCCGGCCGTTTGCCCGGTCCGACGCGCCGAAGGCGTCCTCAGGCGGAGGTCCGTCCGGCACGACGTACGCCGACAGCGATGAGGATCGCACCTGCGAGGAGCACGACCACGCCGGTCAGGAGCATGGCGACGCCGGCCTCCGTCAGCCACGGCACGGTGGCGCCTGCGTCGGCCTCCACCGAGACGCCGGACCCGGCTCGAGGTTCATGACGACCATGGACCACCGGCCCGTACGAGGCGTCCAGACGAGCTCCTGCCCGCCCTGGCCCACCGACACCAGCTCCCAGATCGCAGCGTCCTCCGGGGGCGTGGACGGTGCCCGATCCGGGCACCTCGCGGACGCGGTCGCTCACGGCGACCAGGGTCGTCCGCGCGACTCCGGAGAGGTACGCGTCGACGTCCGGTCCCGGGCGATGCCCACGAACACGTCGTCGTCGGTCCCGGTCGGGGTGACCCGCACGCGGACGTCGCCGAGGATGTCGGCGACCAGCCCGTTCCATGCCACGGGGGCTGTCCATCCGGACGTCCTCGACGACGTACGCGTAACCGTCGCTGGAGAGGGTGCGCGTCTCGCTGGTGACGAAGCCGTCGTCCCGGGCAGCGCGGTCGGCGGCGCGCCGGTCGGCGTCGGAGCTCCGCCGGCGGGCGCGGGGGTCGGCGCGCCGGACAGGAGCAGCGCGGTGCTGGGCTCGTGCGGCCCCATGTCCAGGCGGAACGGCGGGTACCGGTCGGTCATCAGCCCGACGTATGCGGCCACCCGCAGCACCCAGCGGTTGAGCCCGAGCAGCAGGTCGTAGACCGACCTGGGGTAGCTCCCGGAGAAGGCGAGCACCACGGCGGCGACCAGGACGAGGATGCCGACGAGGCCGCTTCCCCAGATGAGCTGGGACTCGTCACCCTGCCAGGCGACCCACGTCCCCGTCCCCAGGAAGAGGCTCAGGACGATGTAGTGCGGGATCGCCAGCAGCCACCACTTGACGAGCACCAGGCCGCGGGAGAGGTGGTCCGGGTAGTCCACGGAAAGATGGGCCGGGTAGTCGGGTACCTCCGAGAGGGTGAACGGCGGGTACTGGTCCGTGGCCAGGGCCCCGTACGAGTAGTAGCCGACCCGCCACGACCAGCGCAGCA
>DATHTV010000238.1:0-13588 GCA_035462845.1 Jiangellales bacterium | reverse complement strand
GGGTGCCCCGAGATCGACTGGTGAGCGCGGGGCGGGGACCCGGGCGGGGACCTTTGCAGCGGCTCGACCGGCGACCGCCAGCCGCCGGGAGGCGAGGATCCCGAGCGCTCCCACCGCGAGGCCGGTGACGGCCACGGCAGTGGACGTGCCCAGCACGGCTGCCAGCGGGCCGGCCACCGCCGAGCCCAGGGCGATGGCTCCCACGTTGAGCTGGTCGTAGACCCCGAACACCCGCGCGGTCACGCCGGCGGGCGACGCGCGCTGGATGACGGTCACCGCGACGACCTCGGCGACCATCGTGCCGACGCCGGCGCCGGCCAGCAGCAGCGCCGCGACCGGCAGCCCGCCGGAGACGGGGAGCAGGGCGACGGCGCCGCCGAAGCCCGCCATCAGCACGGCGAGCACGACCTCCGGCCGCCGGTGGGCTGCCAGCCGGTTCGTGATCGCCATGGCCGCGACCGCCCCCGCCGACAGCGCGCCGTTGAGCCAGCCCAGCGACCGCTCGCCGCCGAGGCCGTCGGCGGCGAGCAGGACCACGGCCACGACGAGGAACCCGTACAGGAAGTTGTCGAGGACGGCCACGGTCATGCCCGTGCGGACCCGCGCGACGCCCGCGACGGTCCGCGCACCCTCGGCGAGCTCGGCGAGCACTCCCAGCGCGTGCGCCGTGCCCACCGGCCGCTCGGGCCGGACCAGCCGTACGGGCAAGGTGACCGCGGTCGCCAGCACGTACAGCCCGACGGACAGCACCGCGGCCGTGGTCGGCCCCCCGCCGGTGAGCAGCACGACGCCGAGCAGTCCCGGCCCGGCGATCCAGGCGGTGTTCTCCGTGCCCGTCACGAGGGCGTTGGCCGGCGGCAGGTCGCGGCGGTCGACGAGCTGCGGCGCCGCGGCCAGCAGTGCCGGGTAGGAGGGAGTGGCGAGGACCGACGTGACACCGGAGAGCAGCACAACCCAGGCGACCGGCACGTCGGCCGCGAGACCAGCGACCATGACCGCCGCCACCAGGGCCCGCGCCGCGTACGAGCAGCCGAGGACCGAGCTCCGCGAGCACCGGTCCGCCAGCACCCCGGCGAGGCCGGAGCACAGCACGTACGGGGCGAAGCCGAGCGCCACGGTGACCGACACCCAGACAGGGGAGCCGGTACCGGCGAGGACCTCGACCCCGACGGCCAGGGTCAGGGACACCTGCCCCAGCGTGGCCAGGCCGTGGGCGAGCAGCAGCCGCCGGAACGCGGTGTGCGCGAGTGCCGAGCGGAAGGAGGGGGTCGAGCGCACCACCCCTCCTCCCACCGGTCGGTCCGCGCTGTCGCGTCAGGAGCGGGCCTCGTGGGGAGGAGGGGTGGTGGAGGCGCCTGATACGACGTCGGACGGTGTCGGACGGTGCGCGCGTGCGTGCACCGCGCGTAGCCGGGCAGGCTGGGCCCCGTGCTCGACGCCGTGATCGCCGGAGGAGGGGCCAGCGGGCTCTCGCTGGCCTGCGGACTGGTGGCGGCCGGCTGGGGTGACCGCGAGGTGGTCGTGGTCGACGACGGCAGCCACCACATCGACCGCCGGTCCTGGGCCTGGTGGTCGGCCGGCGCGGCGCCGGAGGGACCGGAGGCCGTGTCGTCCTGGTCCCGGCTGCACGTGCACGCCGACGGCCGTGACCTGCCCGTACGGCTGGGGGAGTACCGCTACCGGCTGGTCCGCGGAACCGACCTGCGACGGCAGGCCGAGCGGACCCTCGCCGGCGCGCCCCGCTTCCGGCAGCAGCGCGGGCACGTGTCGGCGGTCCGGGATGCCGGGGACGTCGCGGAGGTGGTCGTCGACGGCCGCCCCGTGACGGCGCGCTGGGCCTTCGACAGCGTCAGCCCGCGGCCTGCAGACGCCGCCGTCTGGCTGTCCTTCCACGGCCTCGAGGTACGGACCAGGCGAGATGCCTTCGACCCGGCGACGCCGACGCTGATGGACTTCCGCACCCCGCAGGACGGCGACGTGCGCTTCGTGTACGTGCTGCCGCACTCGGCGCGGCGGGCCCTCGTGGAGCTCACCCGCTTCGGGTCCCGGGGCCGGGTCGACGGCGTGGAGGCGCTGGACCGCTACCTGCGTGAAACCCGCAGCACCGGTCCGTACGAGGTGGTGGGGGAGGAGATGGGCGAGCTGCCGCTGTCGTTGGGCGACGCCCGGCGGCGCGACGGGCGTGTGGTGCCGATCGGGAACCGTGGCGGGATGCTCAAGGCCAGCACCGGCTACGCCTTCGGACGCATCCAGCGCGACAGCAGGGCCCTCGCCTCCTCACTGGTCCGGCACGGGCATCCTCACGACGTCGCCCCGGCCCGACCCAGGCACCGCTTCCTCGACGCGGTGCTCCTGGAGGTGCTGTCCCGCGACCCGGCCGCCATCGAGCCTGCCTTCGCGCGGCTCTTCGAGCGCAACGACGGAGACACGGTGCTGCGGTTCCTGGACGAGGACACCTCACGCGCCCAGGAGCTGAGGCTGGTCTCCACGCTGCCGCGGGAGCCGTTCGTGCGGGCGGCGGCCCGGCTGCGGCACCGCCCCTGACCCGGCACGCCACCGATCTCGCACGCCACCGACGTCGGCAGTCAGCCGATCTTGGCCACCGTGAGCACGACGGCCGAGTCCTCGAGCGCCTCCAGGCTGTGCCGCTCCGCGGGGACCACGATCAGGTCGCCGCGGCGCCCCTCCCAGGTCGCGCTTGCGCCGCCGACCCTGACCCGCCCCGCCAGGACCTGCACGGTGGCCTCGCCCGGGTTCTCGTGCTCGGCGAGCACCGAGCCGGCCGTGAGGGCGATCACGGTCTGGCGCAGCACCCGCTCGTGCCCGCCGTACACCGTCTCGGCCGCCCGCCCGGAGCTCGCCGCGCGGGCGGCGTCGAGCTGGTTGCGGGCGACGGCGTCCAGGCTCAGCTTGTTCATGGCGGTCATCGTCCCAGGTCGGGCCCGGCGAGGCTGGCGGGGGAGGCGGGTGCCCTGACCCGGGCGGGTTGCACCGACGGGGTGCTGGTGTGATCCTCGCCAACCCGGCCGGCGCACGCCCGCACCCCGTACGCCGGTGCCCGGCTGCCCCGTCTGCGCAGGTGAGCGGCGGGTTTTCGCCGGGATGCGGGGCGAGGACGCCTGCGGCCGGGTGCTCGCCACGCGGCCGTCGGCCGTGACCTGCGTGTGACATTCGGCCGGATCTGTGCTTCCGTGTCAGGCTGCCTGGGGCGATGGCTCCGGGCGCGACAGGAGTGTGACCGCAAGCCGAGAGGGACACTGCAGGTGCCGAGCTTCACCCACCCACGTGACTGGACCCGACCCACGACGCGGCGGGTCGTTGCCGTCGGGGTCCCAGCCCTCCTGCTGTCGATGGTGCCGGTCGGCGTCGCTGCCTGGCCCGACGGCGGTGGCGAGGCGACCGTCGTGGCCACGAGCGCCGCCCCCGTGGAGCCGATCGAGCGTCCGGTCCGGGCCAGCCGGAGCGTCGAGCGACGCCCGCTCCCGGTCGCCGCGCCCGCGCCCGAGCCGGCGCCCGTCGAGGCCCCCGCCCCCGAGCCCACGGTGGTGGGCACCCGATTCACGACCGTCGCGCTGAAGGTCCGGACCGGGCCGGCGGGCGACGCGGACGTCGTCACCGTGCTCGCCCGCGGCGCCGAGGTCGGCGTGACCGGAGCGGCCGAGGGCCCCTGGGCCCAGGTGCTCCATGCGGGTGCCGTCGCGTGGGTCAGCGGCGAGTACCTCGCCGACACCCCTCCCGCGCCGGAGCCCGAGCCCGAGCCGACTGCGTCCGCAGCCCCCTCCGCCTCGTCGGGTGGCATCTCCGGCGCCGCGTGCCCGGTCTCCTCGGGCATCGAGTCCGGCCTCAAGGCGAACGCGGTCAAGGTCTACCGCGCCGTGTGCGCGAAGTTCCCCCAGGTCAAGTCGTACGGCGGATTGCGCCCGGGCGACAGCGGTGAGCACGGCTCGGGCCGCGCGCTCGACATCATGATCAGCGGCTCCACGGGCGACGCCATCGCGGCGTGGGTGCGCGAGAACCACCAGGCCCTCGGCGTCAGCGAGGTCATCTGGTCGCAGCGGATCTGGACCGTCGAGCGGTCCGGGGACGGCTGGCGGCCCATGTCGGACCGCGGCTCGGCGACCGCCAACCACTACGACCACGTCCACGTCACGACCTACTGACCGGAATCCCCCGGGTACTGCGAGCCCGCCGCTCCGCTGTGGCTCTGCCGCACCGCTGAGCTTGGCCGCCCCGAAGTGGCCCCTCGCAGCCAGCCGCACCGAGCGCAGCCAGCCGCGCCCAGCCTTGTGTGCTCCAGACCGCCTTCGGCGTCCCATCGCGGGGCGCCGAAGGCGGTTTCGGGCAGTCAGGCAGGGCCAGAGGGCGGGTTCGGGCACCGATGGCGGTTCGGCGGGCCGCGAAGACGCCGTCGGCGGTGACGTGGGGGCTGAGGCGGCGCGACCTCAGTCGTGCTCGGGCGGCGGCTCGTCGAGCCCGGCCTCCTCGGCCTTCTCGCCCTCCTCCTTCGTCTGGTGCACGGTGTCCGGCGCGTGGTCGGGCGGCCCGTACAGCGTGTAGAGGCGGGCCGGGCCGTCGCCCACGTTGGTGAAGTTGTGCTCGGTGCCGGCCGGGACCACGACGATGTCGCCCGGTCCCACCTCCGCGATGTCACCGGCGACCTCGGCGCGCACCGTCCCCTCGATGAAGGTGAGGACCTGGTCGTTGTGCTCGTGCACCTCGGCGCCGATGTCCTCACCCGGCTCGAGAGTCATGACGACCAGCTGCACGTGCCCCGTGGTGTGCAGGACGCGGCGGAAGGCGTCGTTGGATCGTACGGCCTCGGCGATGTCGACGCGGTACATGCCCTGGGTGTACCAGAGGGACGGGCTGGCGAAACAGGGCCGCACGGACGTCGCCCCCCACGGCTGTTCCGTCAGCGGGTGGCGACAACGGTCGGCGATGCGGTGTGGCCCAGCAGTCCGGCCAGCCCGGTGAGGACCTCCGAGCAGCCGTGCTCGACCTTGAGCGTGACCATCTCGTCCGCCCGGGTCGGTCCACGGTTGACGACGACGACCGGGATGCCGCGCCGGCAGGCGTGGCGGACGAACCGGAAACCGGACAGCACGGTGAGCGAGGAGCCGGCGACCAGGATCGCCTCGGCCCCGTCGACCAGTGCGAAGCAGTGCTCGACCCGGGGCTTGGGCACGTTCTCGCCGAAGAAGACGACGTGCGGCTTGAGCACGCCGCTGCAGCGGCGGCACGGCGCGACCCGGAACCCGTCGACCCGCTCCAGCTCCGCGTCGCCGTCCGGGGCGACGTCGACCGCCGCAGGCTCGCCGAACCCCGGGTTGAGCTCGTCGAGCCTCCGGTGCAGCTCGTCGCGACCGGTCACCTCCCGGCAGTCGAGGCAGACCACCTCTGAGATCCGCCCGTGCAGGTCGGTGACGGCGCGGCTCCCGGCCGTGGTGTGCAGCCCGTCCACGTTCTGCGTGATGAGGCTCGCGACCGCGCCGGTGCGCTCCATCGCGGCCAGCGCCCGGTGCCCGTCGTTGGGCGCGGCCTGGTTCATGCGCCGCCATCCCACGTGGCTCCGCGCCCAGTAGCGCTGCCGTGCCGCCTCGCCCGACACGAACGTCGCGTACGTCATCGGCGCCCGCGGCGGGGACCCCGGCCCTCTGTAGTCGGGGATGCCCGAGTCGGTGCTCAGGCCGGCGCCCGTGAGCGCGACCGTCCGGCGGCCGGCGAGCAGCCCGGCCGCGGCCCGTGTCCCCTCGTCCATCGCCGTCGAGGGTACGTCGGCCGCAGCCCGGGCGCCTCGGCTCAGGCGGCGAGCGGGGTGCTCTCCGGCGGCACCGCCTCGTCCTCCGAGACCGGCCCGGGCGGCGTGCCGTCCCCGAACGGTCGCCCGCCCAGCTCCTCCCGCCCGTGCGGGACCAGCCAGCCGGAGAGGTCAGGACCGGCCGGGACGATCCCGGTCGGGTTGATGTCCCGGTGGACGTCGTAGTAGTGCCGCTTGATGTGGTCGAAGTCGATCGTGTCGCCGAAGCCGGGAGTCTGGAAGAGGTCGCGGGCGTAGGCCCACAGCACCGGCATCTCGGTGAGCTTCTGCCGGTTGCACTTGAAGTGGCCGTGGTAGACGGGATCGAAGCGGACCAGCGTGGTGAAGAGCCGGACGTCGGCCTCGGTGATCGTGTCCCCGACGAGGTACCGCCGGCCCGCGAGCCGTTCCGAGAGCCGGTCCAGGCGGGCGAAGAGCCGGTCGTACGCCTTCTGGTACGCCGCTTGGGTGCCGGCGAAGCCGCAGCGGTAGACGCCGTTGTTGACGTCCCGGAAGACGAGGGCGTTGACCTCGTCGATCTCGTCGCGCAGCGCCTCGGGGTAGAGGTCGGGTGCCCCGTCGCGATGGTGCGCCCGCCACTCGGTCGACAGGTCGAGCGTGATCTGGGCGAAGTCGTTCGTCACCACCTGGCCGGACGGGACGTCGACGACGGCCGGCACGGTGACGCCACGCTCGTACCCCGGGAAGCGGGCGTGGAACGCCTGCTCCAGCCGCTCGATCCCCAGTACCGGGTCCCGCCCGCCCGGGTCGAGGTCGAAGGTCCAGGACCGGGCGTCGTGCGTCGGCCCGGCCACTCCCATGGAGAGCACGTCCTCGAGGCCCAGCAGCCGGCGGACGATGATCGCCCGGTTCGCCCACGGGCAGGCCCGGCTCACCACCAGCCGGTACCGGCCGGGCTCGACCGGGTAGCCGTCGCGGCCGTCGGCGGTGATGCGAGTGGTGATGTAGCGCTGGTCGCGGCTGAACTCACCCGAGGGGTTGACGTAGCTGCCGGTCTGGGGATTGTCGGACATGTCCTCTGCTTTCCCGGTCGGGGACGTTCTCACGCCGTCTCTCCAGGGTGGGTGCTCGTGGCGTACCTCGCTCGTCGAAGGCCCGAGGTTTGATCACCACGCCGGCGGCGAGCAGAGTGGGGTCCGCAGAGACCACCCTCGGGAGGTGCCGGATGGCACGTGTCGTCCACTTCGAGATCCACGCCGACGACCTGGACCGGGCGAAGGCGTTCTACACGGCGGCGTTCGACTGGACCTGGCAGGACTGGAGCGGCGTGAGCGGCACGCCGTACTGGGGCGCCGTCACCGGACCCGACGACCAGCCGGGCATCAACGGCGGACTGCTGCTGCGGCCGGCCGCCTCGCCGTCCCCCGGCCAGGGGGCGAACGCCTTCGTGTGCACGGTGCAGGTCGAGGACTACGACGAGACGGAGCGGCGGATCCTCGAGGCCGGCGGGTCGGTCGCGATGCCGAAGACCGCCATGACCGGCATGGCCTGGCAGGGGTACTACCTCGACACCGAGGGGAACACCATCGGCATCCACCAGCCGGACCCGGACGCCGCCTGAGCCACCGGTACGGAGAGGGGGACGAGCCATGGGTCTGGACGCGAACTACCCCGCGGTCACGATGAACAACCCGAACGGGACGGTCACCGTCTACAACCAGGACCACGTCCCGATCGGCCACCTCGGGCCGACGCCGTTCCACTCACCCTCGGTCAACGTGACCTGCCGGCTGAAGAAGTGGGACGACGACTACTGGTACCGGCTGCTGAACCCGCACGGCTGGCCGTTCCCCGCGACGAGCGCGTACGTATCGGCCAACGAGACGCACGAGCTGAACCCTGGACAGCCCTACCCGATCCCGGAGTGCAGCGACAGCGGCTGCCGGCGCCAGGCCGTCCGCGGCGCCGGCGTCGGTGCAGTCCTCGCCGGGGCGGTCGCCGTGGCCGCGAGGTGGCGACGACGGCGCTGAGCGGCTGAGGTTCGCCGGTCGCCGGTCGCCGGTCGCAGGTTCGCCGGTCGCAGGTTCGCCGGTCGCCCTGCGCCGCACTCGGACGGCCGGTAGCGTCGGGCCGCTCGTCGGACGACGCCCGTCGCGGGGAGCCTGGAGGGTGTGGTGCGCGTCCGGTGAGCGTCGAGGCCGTGTTCTGGACCGTGGTGCTGGTCCGCTTCTTCCTGCCGCTGCTGATCTTCCGCTACCCGCTGCCGGCGATCGTCGCGTGCCTCGTGGTCGACGGCGTCGACCAGACGATCTTCCAGTCCTTCGGCTTCGACCCGCCCTTCTACCAGGGCTACGACAAGGCCATGGACGTCTTCTACCTCGGCGTCGCCTACATCTCGACGATGCGGAACTGGGTCAGCCTGCCGGCTTTCCAGGTGTCGCGCTTCCTCTTCTTCTACCGCCAGGTCGGCGTGGTCGCCTTCGAGCTGACGCAGGTCCGCGCCCTGCTCATGATCTTCCCCAACACCTTCGAGTACTTCTTCATCGCGTACGAGGCGATCCGCTCGCGCTGGGACCCAGCCCGGTTCGGGCTGAGGTTCTGGGTGGCCGTGGCGGCGTTCATCTGGATCGTGGTCAAGCTGCCCCAGGAGTACTGGATCCACATCGCCCAGCTCGACTTCACCGAGACCTGGGCCGAGGTCCCGTGGTTCCCGCCACTCGTCGTCGGCGGGGCGGTCGTGATCCTGCTCGTCCTCTGGTTCGTCATCCGACCGCGGCTCGACCCGGCAGACCACCGCTGGCAGCTGGTCGCCCCGACGCTGCCGACCGCCATCGACGAGTCCCGCGAGCGCACGGCCTACATGGCCGAGCACGGACAGGTCTGGTCGGTCGCCTCGCTGGAGAAGGCCCTGCTCATCGGCCTGCTCAGCGTGATCTTCGCCTCTGTGCTCCCGGGGACGACGGTGTCGAGCGTCCAGCTCTTCACGTACGTCGCGGTCTTCGTCCTGCTCAACGCGGTGATCAGCCTGTGGGTGGCTCGGCGGGCGTGGAGCACCGAGTCGGTGCTGGTGACCTTCGCTGTCCGGCTGGTCGTGAACGTCGGCCTGTTGGTGGGCGTGGAGCTGCTGCGCGGCAGGGCGATCAGCCTCGGCGACGCGATGTTCTTCGTGCTGCTGTTCACCGTGCTGATCACGCTGTACGACCGGTACCGACCCGTGCACGAGTACCGCTTCCACCCGGCTGAGCAGGACATCGCCCGCCCCTGAAGGCAGCCACGGCCTGCTCGGGCCCGACCGCCTGCACAGGTCGGGGTTCCGCAGCTCTCGGGACCCCGCCGGGATGCGCAACCCCGAACTGCGCGGAGGTCTGCTCCCGGGTCTCCCGGCCCTGGGCGGACCCGGGAGGGCGGAGTAGACCGAAATGTGAAGGAGGTCGCCATGAACGTTCATCCCGGGCGGCCGCTGATGTGGTCCGCCTTCCTCGTTGCTGCCCTGCTGCTGCTCGCCGCCGGCGCCGGTGCCTGGTACGGGGTCGTCGTCGCGCTCGCCGCGCTCGCCCTGGCCCTGGGGGTGCCCGGAGCCCTGCCCCCGCCCGTGGGCCGCCGCCGCCCGGACCGGCACGACCTGCTGGCCGTGGCGGTGCTGTACGCGGGCGTCGTCGCCCTCTTCCTGCTCGCCTTCCAGGTCTTCACGACCGATCGCGTGGCCGGGCTCTTCCTGGCGTTCGGGGGCGGGATGCTCCTCGGCGTGGTCGGCCCCGTGGTGTACACGGTCTGGTACCGTCGGCGCCCGCTCGCCGGCCTCGGCCTCACCCGCCACAACGCCCGGGAGGCCCTCGCCCTCGGCGTGGTGCTGGCCGGCGTGCAGGTCGCGCTCACGCTCTGGGGCTACGACCTGCCGGCCCCCGTCGACTGGGTGCCGCTGCTCGTCCTCGCCCTGACGGTCGGCCTGTTCGAGGCCGTCTTCTTCCGCGGCTTCGTGCAGACCCGCCTGGAGGCGTCGTACGGCCCCGTCGTGGGCGTGGGCGGCGCCGCCCTGCTCTACGCCGCGTACCACGTCGGGTACGGGATGGACCCCGGCGAGATGGTGTTCCTGCTCGGCCTCGGCGTCGTCTACGGCATCGCCTACGCGCTCGTGCGCAACGTCCTCGTCCTGTGGCCGCTGCTCATCCCGCTCGGGTCCTTCTACAACAACCTCGAGTCCGGCGGCTTCGAGCTGCCCTGGGCGTCGCTGCTCGGCTTCGCCGACGTCCTCGGCCTGATGGCCGCGGCCGGGTGGCTGGCGCACCGCCACGAGCAGCGGCTGGCGGCGCGTGAGGTCGGGGCGGCAGCTGGCCCCGGGGGCACTCCGGTCGCTCGCTGAGTCCTCGGCGAGGTTGCGCAGGTCGACCGGGCGCGCCGACCTGCGCAACTCCGCGCGATCCGCTGGGACCGGAGCACTGCGCCGCCGTCCAGCAGGTGGGACTCGGCTTCCGTCACGCACCGTGGCCCTGGCATCATCCGTCGTCATGGCTGGCACCGTGCTGCTCGTGGCTCGTCGCCACGTGGACCTCTGCCGGGTCCGCAGCGCCGCCTGTCGGGCCTCCTGATCGGCCCCAGCCCTCCCTGCCGCGTCATCCCGCGGCCCCTGCTTGAGCGCGTCCGTGGTCCGCCGACTCGTCCCGGCCGGCCGGTCCACCGCGCCCCTCCCCGAGGAGCACCATGTCCCCGCCTCCCCCGCACGCCCCTGGTCGGCGGCGGTCCGCCGTCGCCGTCGCCACCACGTCCCTCGCCCTCGTCGCCGCCGCGGCCGTGTCGGCGCCGGTCGTCGCCGCCCACGACGGCGCGCCGCACTACGACGCGGCCTACCAGCCCCCGCCCGTCGTCGAGCCGGGCCAGGTCACCGGCGCCTTCACCAACGTCTCCACGCGCGATGCACACGAGGTCTGGGTCGTCGACCAGTCCGACACACGCTTCGACGGCGACGCCGCCACGTACGGCTTCGCCAGCTACGGCGGGCGGATCCACGTCTACGACGGCGCCGACCTCCGTACGCGCTCCGCGGCGGCGACAGCGCAGGTGGTCGAGCTCGGCGACGCCACGGCCCAGCTCTGCCGGGCGAGCACGAGCGCCAACCCGGTGCGGCCGCACATGATCTACTTCAACGCCGCCGAGACGCACGCGGTACTGGCGTTCGTCGCCAGCGGCCACACGGTGATCTTCGACGCTCGCTCCAAAGCCCCGCTCGCGTGCTTCCGGTCCGAGCCCTCGCCCACCGGCCGGCAGGCCCACGCGTCCGTGCCCACGCCGGACGGCCGCTACATCCTGGTGGCCAACCAGAACGGCAAGAAGCTCGAGCGGATCCGCACCGACTACGCGACCGGCGCCTTCGTCCAGGAGCCGGCGGCGACCCTCGACCTGACTTCCGGTCTGACACCGAACGGGGTGCCGGTGCAGACCCCGGGCGACCCGCTCGTCCGGCCGGACAACGCCCCCATCTGCCCGTTCGTGCCGTCGACCGGCTACCCCGCATTCGTGTCGCTGCGCGGTGGCGGCCTGCTGGCCGTGGACCCGTACTCGACACCGATCCGCATCGTGGCGGAGTACCCGGCCACCGAGGTCGCCCGCGACGGCTGCGGCTTCACCGAGGCCAAGGGCTGGGTGTACGGCAACGGGGGCAGCAACCCCGGGAACCTGGCCGGCTGGTTCGTCTACCGCCTCCCGGTCGGGAAGCCGGGCACGTACGCCGCAGAGAACCCGCCGTCGACGCCCGCGGTGCAGCTCGTCGAGCGCGACACCCGCGGGCCGCGTGACGCCCACGGGGTGACGACCGTGCGGGACAAGTACGTGTGGGCGTTCGACCGGGCCGCTCACGTCCTGCAGGTCTACCGGGCCGACACCGCCGCGCCCGTCGCGACCGTCAACCTTCGGTCCCCGTGGAGCCAGGCGCCGGCGCCCGACATTGTGGCGCAGGCGCCCGACCGGTCGGCGGTCTACGCCGCCATGCGTGGCCCCAACCCGCTGAGCGGGACCCACGCGGCCACCGGGGACACCCCCGGCGTCCTGGTGCTCGAGGTCCGGCAGGACGGCCGGACGGGCGCCGTACGAGGTCACGCCGCGGTGAGCAACGTCGTCGCCGGGGTCGAGCGCGCCGACCCGCACGGGCTGGCGGTGCGCCGGACGGGGTAGCGGTCCGTTCGGCGACGCAGAGTTCGGGCTTGCGCAAGCCCATGAAGCCTCACGACGTGCGCAAGCCCGAACTCTGTGGGCGCAGCACCCTCGCGGGTCGAGCCCTCAGCTGCTCAGGGCATGGTCCAGGTCGTCGCGCAGGTCCTCGACGTCCTCGAGGCCCACGGAGAGCCGGACGATGCCGTCGGTGATGCCCATCGCGGCCCGGACCTCCGGGCCGAGCCGCCGGTGCGTCGTGGTCGCCGGGTGGGTGACCAGGGACTTGGCGTCGCCGAGGTTGTTGGAGATGTCGACGACCCGCAGCCGGTCCATGACCGCGAAAGCCGCGCCCTGGCCGCCCTCGACCTCGAGCGTGAGCACGGTCCCGCCGCCGCTCATCTGCCGGCGGGCGAGCTCGTGCTGGGGGTGGCTGGGCAGCCACGGGTAGAGGACCCGCGCCACGCCGGGCCTCCCCTCCAGCCAGCCGGCCAGGTCCAGCGCCGTACGGGTGGACTGCTCGACCCGCAGCCGCATCGTCTCGAGCCCCTTGAGGAGCACCCAGGCGTTGAAGGCGCTCATCGCCGGGCCGGTGTGCCGGGCCAGCAGCTGCAGGTCGTCGTCGACGAACGCCTTCTGGCCGAGCACCGCCCCGCCGAGGACGCGTCCCTGCCCGTCGATGTGCTTGGTGGCGGAGTAGACGACGACGTCGGCGCCGAGCTCGAACGGCCGCATCAGCACCGGCGTCGCGAACACGTTGTCCACCACCACGGTCGCCCCGGCCGCGTGGGCGAGGTCGCACACCGCCGCGACGTCGACCAGGTCGAGCATCGGGTTGGCCGGCGACTCGAAGAAGACCACGTCGGCGGGGGTCGAGAGCGCGGCCCGCCACTGGTCGAGGTCGGGCCCGTCGACGAAGTCCGTCCGGATCCCCCACCGCGGCAGGATCTCGTCGAGCACGATGTAGCAGGAGCCGAACAGCGCCCGGCTCGCCACCACCCGGTCCCCGGCGGAGAGCAGGGCGGCCAGCGCGTTGAAGACGGCCGACATGCCGCTCGCCGTCGCGGTGCACGCGGGGGCCCCCTCGAGCAGGCGCAGCCGCTCCTCGAACGCCCGGACCGTGGGGTTGGTGAAGCGCGAGTAGACGTAGTGGTCGAGGTCTCCCGCGAAGGACGCCTCCGCCTCGGCCGCCGAGCCGTAGACGTAGCCCGACGTGAGGAAGAGCGCCTCCGACGTCTCCTCGAAGCCCGACCGGTCCAGGCCACCCCGGACCGCGACGGTGTCCGGGCGGGCGGTCCGAGGCAGGTCCTCGTGCTCGCGCATGGCCCCACGATCCCAGAGGGTCCGCCAGGTGGGATCCCGTCGTCCGAGTGGCGAGAACCGGTCTCGACAACCTGCGCTGCAGGTACGGAGCAAACCAGCGCCCTGTGGCGCTGACGCGGCAGCTAGAGTCGTATCGTGACGCATCTGCGGATCAGCGAGGTGGCCGGCCTGCTGCGGGTCAGTGACGACACCGTGCGCCGCTGGGTGGACCAGGGACGGCTGGACGCGACCCAGGACCGGGCCGGGCGGACGGTGGTGCCCGGGGCGTCGGTGGCGGCGTTCGTGCGGCAGCAGGACCATCTCGAGGGACCCTCCGCGGCCGGGCGCCGCGGCTCCGCCCGGAACCGGCTGCCCGGCATCGTCACC
>DATHTV010000237.1:0-5164 GCA_035462845.1 Jiangellales bacterium | reverse complement strand
AGCAACCACATGGGGCCGACGCTGTCCTTGCGCGGCTTCGACAACGCCTGCTACTACCGGCCGCTCCCCGGGAACCCGCGCCTCATCGAGGACTTCACGGGTTGTGGCAACACCCTCGATACGCGCCACCCGCGCGCCTTGCAGCTCGTGCTCGACTCCTTGCGCTACTGGGTGAACGAGATGCACGTCGACGGCTTCCGCTTCGACCTGGCCGCCACGCTGGCCCGCCAGTTCCACGAGGTCGACCGGCTGTCGGCGTTCTTCGACCTCGTCCAGCAGGACCCGGTGGTGAGCCAGGTCAAGCTGATCGCCGAGCCGTGGGACATCGGCGACGGCGGCTACCAGGTGGGCGGCTTCCCGCCGCTGTGGACGGAGTGGAACGGCAAGTACCGGGACTGCGTCCGGGACTTCTGGCGCGGTGAGCCGGCGACCCTCGGCGAGTTCGCGGCCAGGCTCACCGGGTCGAGCGACCTGTACGAGGCCGACGGCCGCAAGCCGTACGCGTCCATCAACTTCGTCACCGCCCACGACGGGTTCACGTTGCGGGACCTGGTCTCCTACAACGAGAAGCACAACGAGGCGAACGGCGAGGGCGGCAACGACGGCGAGAGCCACAACCGCTCGTGGAACTGCGGAGCCGAGGGCGAGACGGAGGACCCGGAGGTGCTGCGGCTGCGGGCCCGCCAGCAGCGCAACTTCATCACCACCCTGCTGCTCTCCCAGGGGGTCCCGATGCTGTTGCACGGTGACGAGCTGGGCCGGACCCAGGGCGGCAACAACAACGTCTACTGCCAGGACAACGAGATCTCCTGGGTGGACTGGGGAACCGTCGACGCCGACCTGCTGGCCTTCACGCGGTCGGTGGCGGCGCTGCGCGCGGAGCACCCGGTGTTCCGGCAGCGCAAGTTCTTCGACGGCCTTCCCGACGAGAACGGCCGGCCCGACATCGCCTGGCTGCGGCCCGACGGCACGCCGATGACGCAGGAGGACTGGGACGCCGGCTACGCACGCTCGCTCATGGTCTTCCTCAACGGCGACGCGATCCGCGAGCCGAACCGCCGCGGCGAGCCCGTGGTGGACGACTCGTTCCTCCTCCTGTTCAACTCCGGCCACGAGGTCCTCACCTTCCAGCTCCCCGCGGCCAAGCTGGGCGAGGCCTGGCAGCCGGTGCTGGACACCGACGACGCCGACGTGGCGCGCCGCCGCCCGCTGCGGGCCCGGCGCAAGGTCAAGGTGGAGCCGCGAGCCATGCTGGTGCTGCGGCGGGTCGGATGAGCCGGGTCCTCACCGGGACCTACCGCCTCCAGCTGCGGCCGGGCTTCGGGTTCGACGAGGCCGCCGCCGTCGTGCCCTACCTCGCGGACCTGGGCGTCTCGCACCTGTACCTGTCACCGGTGCTGCAGGCCGCCCCGGGCTCCACGCACGGCTACGACGTGATCGACCACGGCCACCTCTCGGCGGACCTGGGTGGCCGGGAGGCGTTCGACCGGCTCTCGGCGGCGGCCGGGGGTCACGGCCTCGGCCTGGTCGTCGACGTCGTGCCCAACCACATGTGCGTCCCGACCCCGGCCTCGCTCAACGCGCCGCTCTGGTCGGTGCTGCGGGACGGTCCGGGGTCCCCGTACGCCCGGTGGTTCGACGTGGACTGGTCGACCCAGGACCGAGCGCTGCTCATGCCGGTGCTGGGCCGCCGGATCGGGCAGTGCCTCGCCGACGGGGAGATCGCGCTCGACACCTCCGGCCCGGAGCCCGTGCTGCGGTACTTCGACCACGTCTTCCCGGTGCGGCCGGGCACCGAGCACCTGCCGCTGGACCGGCTGGTCGACCGGCAGTGGTACCGGCTGGCGTACTGGCGGGTGGCCGACGAGGAGCTCAACTACCGGCGGTTCTTCGACGTCGACACCCTCGCGGCGCTCCGGGTCGAGGACCCGGCCGTCTTCGACGCGACCCACGACCTGCTCGTCGGCCTGCACCGCGACGGTGCCGTGGACGGTTTCCGCATCGACCACCCCGACGGCCTGGCCGACCCGCGGGGGTACCTGCACAGCCTGGCCGAGGCGACGGGCGGGGCCTGGGTCGTGGTCGAGAAGATCCTGGAGGGCGACGAGCGGCTCCCCGAGGACTGGGCGTGCGCCGGGACCACCGGCTACGACACCCTGAACCGCGTCCTCGGCCTGCTGCTCGACCCGTCCGGTGCCGAGCCGCTGAGCCAGCTGTGGGGCGAGCTGACCGGTGCGGAGCGCGACTTCCACGCGGTGGTCGACGCCGCCAAGCGAGGGGTCGTGGCCGCCATGCTGCGGGCCGAGGTGAACCGCCTCGTCGAGCTGGCCGCCGGGATCTCCCACGACGACGTGATGCTGCGGGACTTCACCCGGCGCGGGCTGGAGGAGGCCCTGGTCGAGCTGCTGGTGGAGATGCCGGTCTACCGCGCCTACGTCATCCCGGGCGAGGCGGCGCCCGAGCCGTCGGTGCGGTTGGTCGAGGGTGCGGCGGAGCGCGCCACCGCGGCCCGCCCCGAGCTCGCCGACGACCTCGCGCTGCTCAGGGACCTGGCCCTCGGGCGGCTCGGCACCGAGACGCGGCGGGCGGAGTTCTGCGTGCGGTTCCAGCAGACCTGCGGGCCGGTGATGGCCAAGGGGGTCGAGGACACCGCGTTCTACCGCTGGTTCCGGCTGGCCGCCCTCAACGAGGTGGGTGGCGAGCCCGCGCGCTTCGCCGTCTCCCCGGACCTGCTGCACGGGTGGGCCGTGCAGCAGCAGGCGCGGCACCCCGAGGGCATGACCTCGCTGTCCACCCACGACACCAAGCGCGCGGAAGACGTACGCGCCCGGCTGACCGTCCTGGCCGAGCTGCCCGAGGAGTGGCGGGCCACCGTGACGCGGTGGCGGGCAGCCGCCTCGGCGCACCGCACGGCCGACGGGCTCCCCGACGACGTCACCGACTACCTGCTCTGGCAGACCCTGGTGGGGACCTGGCCGATCACCGCCGACCGGCTCACCGCGTACCTGGAGAAGGCCACCCGCGAGGCCAAGGTCCGGACGACGTGGACCGCCCCGGACGAGGCGTACGACGCTGCGGTCCGCGGCTACGCCGAGGCCGCCCTGGCGGACGCGACGATCACGGCGGCCGTGGCGGAGTTCGTCGAGCGGATCGAGCCCTACTCGAGGGTTGCCTCGCTGACGCAGAAGCTCGTCCAGCTGACGCTCCCTGGAGTACCGGACGTCTACCAGGGCTGTGACCTGGTGGACAGGTCGCTCGTCGACCCGGACAACCGTCGCGACGTCGACTACGCCGAACGCGCCGGGCGGCTGGCGCGGCTGGACGCGGGCGAGGCGCCGCGCGACGACCACGACGAGAAGCTGCTCGTCGTGTCCCGCGTGCTGCGACTGCGGCGGGAGCAGCCGGGGTGGTTCGGCCTCGACGGGGGCTACGAGCCGCTGGCCACGACCAGCCAGCACGCCGTCGGCTTCGTGCGCGGCGGCGCGGTGGCCAGCCTGGCCACCCGCCTGCCGGTCGGCCTCGAGCGCGCCGGCGGCTGGGGGGAGTCGTTCGTCGTGCTCCCCGCGGGCCGGTGGCGCGACCTGCTCACCGGCAAGGAGTTCGCCGGAGGGGAGCTGCGACTGGTCGAGGCCCTGGACACGCTGCCGGTGGCGCTCCTCGTCCGGTCCTGACCCCGGCCGGGGGTGGACGTGCGCCGCCCGGTGGCCCAGAGTCGTCGACCGTGGGGGGACCACGGCTACGGGGGCGGGACCGGCAGGTCGCCGAGCTGTGCGCGGTGCTCGACGGCGCCGCCACTGGTGGTGTGCTGGTGGTCGGCGAGGCGGGAATCGGCAAGTCGGCCGTCCTCGGCGAGCTGGGCGACGCGGCGCGGCGGCGCGGCCTGACGGTCCTGGCCGCTCATCCGACCAGCCGGGAGACCTCGCTCCCGTACGCGGGGTTGCGCGACGTCGTGGGACCGGTGTGGCCACGGGTGGCGGACGCCCTGCCGGCCGTGCAGCGCGGGGCGATGGAGGCCGCCATGCTGCTGTCGGAGGCGCCCTCGGGCGGCCAGGACCGGGTCGCGGTGGGGATGGCGGCGCTCGGCGTGCTGGACCGGGTCGTGGCGGACGGTCCGGTGCTCGTGCTCCTGGACGACGTGCACTGGCTGGACCCGTCGAGTGCCCAGGTCCTCGCCTTCGCCGCGCGCCGGGTCACCGCCGGCCGTCTCATGGTCGCCGCTGCGACCCGCCTGGGTCCGGACGGCCACCTCCCGTCGCAGGTGGGCGACCTGCTCCCTGCACCGGTGGTGGAGGTGACGCTCGGGCCGCTTCCGTCGGAGGTGGCGGAAGCCCTGGTCGAGGAGAACGCCGGGACGGACGTCCCGCCGGCGGAGGTCCGGCGGCTGGCCGGGCTGTCCGGCGGGAACCCGCTGCACGCGCTCGAGATCGCGCGGGCCCGCCGCCGCCGTGACCTGCTCGGCCACGACGGCCGGTCGGCGGCGGTCCCGGCGTCGCTGCGGGAGCTGCTCGACGACCGGGTCGACGCGCTGCCCGAGGACGTCGTGTCGACGCTGACCGTGGTGGCGGCGCTGGCCGAGCCCGACGAGCAGGTGCTGCGGCGGTTCTCCGGTGACGCGGAGCACCACGTCGAGGCGGCCCGGCGGGCCGGCGTGGTCCGGCGGGAGCGTGGCGAGGTCGTCTTCACGCACCCGCTCCTCGGCGAGCGCCTGTACGAGCGGCTGTCGCCGGCCGGGCGGCGCCGTCTGCACGCGCGGGTCGCCGAGGTGGCCAGCACCCCCACCGGCCGGGCGTGGCACCGGGCCCTGTCCGCCACCGGCCCCGATGCCGCCGTCGCCGGCCGGCTCGACGAGGCGGCCCGGGCGGCCCGGTCCACCGGAGCACCCGACGTGGCGGCCCGGCTGGGCGAGCTCGCGCTGCGACTCACCCCGGACGACGACATGACAGCCAAGGTCGGCCGGGCGCTGGCGGCCGCAGCGGACCTGGGCCTGTGCGGCGACGTCCAAGCCGCCGCTGCCCTCCTCGCCCCGCTCCTGCCCCGGCTGCCTCGGGGTCCGTTGCACGCCCGGGTCGAGGCGGCGCTCGTCTGGCTGGGCGAGGGCTCGCAGGCGGAGGGCCGGGACCGGTTGCGAGCTGCCGCGGACGAAGCCGCCGGGGACGCGGGCGCC
>DATHTV010000236.1:0-35800 GCA_035462845.1 Jiangellales bacterium | reverse complement strand
GGCCGGGCCGAGCCGCGTCGAGGAGGGCGTACACGCGGCCGACCACGGACTGATGCCGCCACGTGGGCGCCGGCGTCACGATCAGCGACCCGTCGAGCAGTTCGTAGCGGTGCCCGTCATCGGGCATCGCGCCCAGGTCGGCGCGCGTGAGCGGCCGGCTGCGCGGCAGGGTCGTCACGTCCGTCATGGTGCCTCCTCCCGCCCATGGCGCCAACCCTGCCGAACCCAGCGCCCCCACCGGGGCGGCGGTCCACAGGTGTGGCGTCACCAGGTCCGCCGGCGCCTGCGCCCACCCGTTCCGCCGGCCCCGTGGCCCGGCTCGGCCCGTCCAGCACGAGGCTCGTGGTGGGACCACGAGGCGTCGACGCCTTGTGATGGCCCGACGCAGGTGGTGAACGTGGTCATTGCGACCGGGGGCGCGGGGCGCGGGGGGTCAGGCGAAGTGGGGCATGACCTCGTCGGCGATGAGCTGGAGCTGCTCCTCGACGCTGGCGACGCCTTCGAGGGCCTGGCCGGTGAACGCCTTGACCAGCGAGGCGTCGGTGACGGCGCAGATCACGTGGTTGACGCCGGTGCCCTGGATCTCGGAGCGGATCTTGCCGACGATCTCCTCGGGTGTGCCGGAGAACGACATCCGCTCGGCCAGGTCGAGGGAGGTGAGCTCGACGGCCTTGACCAGGTCGCCCTCTCCCATCGCCGCGACGATGGGGGCCAGCTCCTCCTGGCTGACGCCGTTGCGCTCGAGCTGCTCCTTGGACATGGACGAGGCATAGATGCCGACCATGCTGCGGGCCGCCTGCCGCGCGGCCAGGGAGTCGCGACCGATCGCGAAGACCACCCAGGCCGCGATGTCGAGGTCGTCCAGGTCACGGCCGGCCCGGTCCGCGCCGAGGGCGATCCGCTCGACCGCGTACTCGTAGGCCTCGCGGGTGTAGCTCAGCGCGTGGTGGCAGCCGTCGGAGAACTCGCCCGCGACCTCGAAGGAGCGGGGGCCGCGCATCGCCCCCATCTTCACCGGCATGTGCTCCTGCACCGGGCGGGCGAAGGTGAACAGCCCCTTGTACGTCTGGAACTGGCCGTCGTAGGTGATCGTGCCGTCGTCGAGGAAGGTACGGACGATGTGCAGCGCCTCCTTGACCCGCGAGAGCGCCTTGGTGTGCGACCAGTCGATGCCGTGCTGCTCGAGCAGGCCGAAGTTGCCGGACCCGAGAACCACCTCGGCGCGGCCGCCGGTCAGCTCGTCGAGTGTCGCCGCGGCCTGGGCGATCAGGGCCGGCTCGCGCAGGGTCACCGCGGACACGCTCGGGCCGAACCGGATCCGGCTGGTCTTGTCGGCAGCGGCGGCGAAGAGAAGCCACAGGTCCTTGTGCCAGGTCTCGTCCGCGGCGTAGCAGGCGTGGAAGCCCAGCCGGTCGGCGAGCTTGATCGCTTCGATCGACTCGGTGAGCGGGTAGTCGGGGAGCAGGACGTAGCTGAACTTCACGGTGCCTCCTCAGGCGACGTCCCCCGTGCTTCGGTTGGGTGGTCGGCTCCGCGTGCTCAGGTGTCGTCGAGCGAGGCGAGGATCTCCTCGCCCGAGACGACGCCGCCGGCGAAGTGGTCGTGCATCCACTGCAGGTGGTCGTGCCGGCTGTGGACGATGCGCAGGGTGTCCCAGTTCGGGAACGTCTGCTGGGTCACGTGCTGGACCATCAGCCCCGGGTCGACCTCGTAGACGTGCTCGAAGCGGGTGATGGCGACGTCGGTGACCTGCTGCGCGTCGGGTGGCTCGTGCTGCTCGGAGTATCTGTACGTGCCCACGGCCTACCCCCTCTCCCCGTAGGCCCGGTCCAGACCGTACTTGCCGGGGTTCATGATGTTGTTCGGGTCCAGCGCTCGCTTCACGGCGAGCATCACGTCGTAGCCGCCCCCGAGCTCGGCCGGCACCAGGTCGACCTCGCCTTCACGGCAGGAGCCGTGGCAGGCGGAGATGGAGCCCTCCGCCGCGAGGGCCGCGGCAGCGATGTCCCGCTTCGCCCCGACCCAGGCCTGCCACATCTCCTCGTCGAGCCGCTGCTCCCAGATGCCGACGTCGATCTCGGTGAGGAAGTCGGTTCCGTTGTCGCTGCTGGTGTAGAAGAACATGCCCCAGTCGTCGAAGGTGTCGAAGCGCTGGCGCAGGCCGGCCACCGTCGCGTGCCAGGCCTGCTTGACCTGCGGCAGCAGCGTGTAGGGGATCGCCGCGTCCTCGCAGTGCCAGCTCATCGGCACGACCTGGCCGGATCTGGTGCGCCCGTGCAGCGGGGTGGCGTAGCGGTCGTGACGGGCCGCCCAGTCGCCCTCGGAGATCTCGTCACCGAGGTAGCGGGCGCCCAGGTCACGCGCGATCCGCATGAGCCGCTGGCCGCCCGCGCGGACCTCGTCCTCGTTGCCGTACGCGACGGCGCAGACGAGCGCCCGCACGTCGCCCGGCTGCGGGATGTACGCCTCGTCGTCCCGGCGTAGGTAGGAGACCTTCCACTCGTCGAAGAGGACCGCACCCGCGAAGGTGGCCACGCCGGCCTTCGACAGCGCCCCGAGCGTGCGGTAGGCGTCGTCGAAGTCGGTGAAGGCGAAGAACGGCGAGAACTCCGCCTCCGGCTTGGGGTAGAGCTTCAGCGTGGCCCGCGTGGCGATGCCGAGCGTCCCCTGGTGGCCCATGAAGAGGTGCTTGAGCTGGTAGCCGCTGGAGCTCTTGGTGAGCTTGCGACCACCGCCGTCCCCGACCGTGATCACCTGACCGGTCGGCAGCACCAGGTCGAAGCTCAGCACGAGGTCGCGCGAGTGCCCGTACCGGGCGCCGATCAGCGACCAGCCGCTGGTGCCGATCCGCCCGCCCACCAGCGAGCACGGGTACGAGGCGGGGTTGTCCGGGTAGATCAGGCCGTGCTTGCCGAGCACCTCGTTGAGCTTGAGCATGTTGATGCCGGTGCCGACGGTGCAGGTGCGGTTCTCCAGGTCGATCTCCTCGACCTGGTTCATCCGCTTGACGTCGACGACGATGCCCCGCCGCTCGGGGCGCGCCCCGTCGGTGAGGCCGGTACCGCCGTCCCGCGGGACGATCGGGATCCGGCGCGCGTTCGCCACGCGCACCACACCGGCGACCTCCTCGGTGCTGCCGGGTGTCACCACGAGGTCGGGCACGTGGTCGGCCCACCGGTGCACCGGGAACGGGGCGGGCACGCGGGCACGGTTGAGCCGGGCGGTCACGGACGTGTGCACGTGGTCGGCGCCGACGACCTGCGCCAGCTCCTCGACGACGGCGTCGGCCAGGCTCGGTGCGAGCGTCACGCCCCCCGCCTCCCCCCGACCTCGATGCCGAGCGACTCGGCGAGGACCTCGAAGATGTCGACGACGTCGATCCGGCGCTCCTCGCCGGCAGCCGTGAGCGGCCGCTCCGACCAGGGGCAGGCGCTGACGAGAGTGTCGACGCCCAGCTCGGCCGCCATGTCCATCCGCCGGGCGCTGATCCGCTCGGTGAGGTCGGGACGCTCGACCGGCAGCCCGCCGCCCCCGCCGGAGCAGTACGACCACTGGGTGACCCGGTCGACGTCGTGCAGCTCGAGGCCGGGGACCGCCCGGAGGATCTCGCGCGGCTCCTTCCAGATCCCCTTGCGCTTGTTGAGACGGCAGGGGTCGTGGTAAGTCACCGTGCGCTCCACCGGCACGCTCGGGGTGAGCCGGCCGTCGCGGATCAGCTCGGCCAGGAGCTCCACGACGAGCACGATCTCGATGTCGAAGTCCTCGCCGAAGTACTTCGGGTAGTCCTCGGTGAAGGCGATGTAGTCGTGCGGGTCGAGGACCAAGACGCGGCGGGCACCGACGGCACGCCAGTTGGCCAGGTTGTGCTCGGCGAAGCGGCGCGCCTGGTCGGCGTACCCCATCTCCGCCGCAGGCCCGCCGCAGCACCACTGCTCCTGCATGAGCCCGAACTCGACGCCGGCCATCTGCAGGATCTGCGCCACCGCGCGCGGGACCGAGGTGCGGTAGAAGGCCGCCTCGCAGTCGACGAAGAGCACCGACTCCCCGCCCACCGGGATGCCCAGCCCCTCGGCCCAGTCCCGGACGTGCTCCTGCGTGACCGGCACCTCGCCGAGGACGGGCTCGTGGGTGTGCTCGTCGGTGAGCAGGTTCCAGCGCTGCCAACCCGGCTGGTGGACGCCGTTGTCGACGGCCAGCGCGCGTACCGCCTTGACCAGGTCCACGGTCCGCGTACGGAAGCGGTAGAAGTCGCCGGTGAAGAGCGTGTTCGGGCAGCGCAGCTCGCAGGCGCCGCACTGGGTGCAGCCGACGTAGTCGGCGGCGACGTCGGCCACCGACACCATGCCCTGCTCCATCGCCACGACGTTGGCGTGGAAGGCCGTCGGCGTGTACCGCTCGTCGCGGGTCACCTGGGTGACCGGGCAGACCTCGCGGCAGAACTTGTGGCCCGAGGAGAAGCAGTTGTACGCGGCGTTGCGCCACTCCTCGACGAAGCCCTGCTCGTCCTCGGGGCGGCGGTGGCCGTTGCCGTTCCCGGCGGCAAGGGTGGCCGCGCCCGGCGGGGTCGGTGGCTCGGTCATAGGGCCTCCTCGCGTCACTGCGCAGGTGAGGGTCAACGTAGGAGGTGGGTCGCGGCCGGGCAAGAGCGTCGGTGACGCGTGGGTGGCCCGTGGAGACGACCTGCCCGGCAAATGCGGACAGTCGGCGCGGCGGCGGTGGGCGCAGGGACTGCTGTCACAATGGCCGCCATGTCCGCGTCCGCCCGCCCGCGCGTCTTCTCCGGCATGCAGCCCACGGCCGACTCGCTCCACCTCGGCAACTACCTGGGCGCGCTGGTCCAGTGGGTCGGGCTCCAGGAGACGCACGACGCCTTCTACTGCGTCGTCGACCTGCACGCGATCACGGCTGGGCACGACCCGGCGGTGCTCCGGCAGCGGACGCGGATCACGGCCGCGCAGTACCTGGCGGCGGGTGTCGACCCGGCGCGCAGCATCCTGTTCGTGCAGAGCCACGCCCCCGAGCACGCCCAGCTCGCGTGGGTGCTCGGGTGCATCACCGGCTTCGGCGAGGCGAGCCGGATGACGCAGTTCAAGGACAAGGCGGCCCGGCAGGGCACCGAGGGGGCGTCCGTCGGCCTGTTCACCTACCCGGTGCTGCAGGCTGCCGACATCCTGCTCTACCAGGCGGACCAGGTGCCGGTCGGTGAGGACCAGCGCCAGCACATCGAGCTGACCCGGGACCTGGCCGGCCGCTTCAACTCCAGGTTCGGCCAGACGTTCCGGCTGCCCGAGCCGTACATCCTCGAGGAGACGGCCAAGATCTACGACCTGCAGGAGCCGCACGCCAAGATGAGCAAGAGCATCGGAGGCAGCGGGATCATCGAGCTGCTCGACGACCCGAAGGTGATCGAGAAGCGGATCCGCGCCGCGGTGACCGACGCCGGACGTGAGGTCGTGGTCGACCCGGAGAGCAAGCCGGGCGTCACCAATCTCGTGTCGATCCTGTCCACGATGACCGGCCGGCCCGTCGCGGACATCGAGCGCGACTTCGTGGGCCGCGGCTACGGCGACCTCAAGAAGGAGGTGGCCGCGGCCGTCCTCGACGTCGTCGTCCCGTTCCAGCAGCGCGTACGCGCCTTCCTCGATGACCCGGGCGAGCTCGACCGGCTGCTGCGGCAGGGCGCCGACAAGGCGCGGGCCGTGGCTGCCCCCACGCTGCGGACGGCGTACGACCGGGTCGGCTTCCTCTCCCCGGCCGGCTGACGGTCGCGGATGACGACGGGGGATGCGGACGACGGCGGCGCGACGCGCACGATCGGCGTGGCGGTCGCCGTCCCGGAGCCGTACGGCTCCGAGCTGCAGGCCTGGCGCCGGTCGTTCGGGGACCCGCTCGCCGACGCCATCCCGACGCACATCACGCTGCTGTCCCCGACGGTCGTCCCGGAGGACCGGCTGCCGTTCGCCGAGCAGCACCTCATCCGGGTGGCGGCCGCGGGGCACCCGTTCCAGGTCCACCTGCGGGGCACGGCGACGTTCCGGCCGGTCTCGCCCGTCGTGTTCGTGGCGGTCGTCGAGGGCATCGCGGGCTGCGAGGTCCTCGCGGCCACCGTGCGGTCCGGACCGCTGATGCGCGAGCTCCCCTTCCCGTACCACCCGCACGTCACGGTGGCCCACGACCTGCCGGACGACGTGCTCGAGCGGGCCTTCACGGAGCTGGCGGGGTACGAGGCCAGGTTCGACGTCACGGCCTTCGGGCTGTACGAGCACGGGGCCGACGGGGTCTGGCGTCCGCAGCGGGACTTCGTGCTCGGCGGGCCGCTGCCGGGTCCGGAGCCCGTGGGTGGGGTAGGGCTGCCCGGGTGAAGGCGTTGCTCGCACGTCTGCGCAGCAGCCGCGCCGCCCGGGCGTGGACCCGCTTCTCCGACCGACGGGGGAACCGGCTGGCCGGAGCGGTGACGTTCTACGGATTCGTGTCGCTGGTCCCGGTCCTCATGCTGGCCGTGGCCACCGCGTCCTGGGCCCTCGGCGACGAGGGCGTGGCCGAGCTCCAGGAGCTCGTCGAGGACAACCTGCCCGGCATCGAGCTCGACCTGTCGCAGGTGCAGTCGGCGGCCGCGACGCTGACCGTCATCGCCATCCCCACGCTGCTCTGGACCGGGCTCGGCTGGGTGGACGCCCTGCGGGCGTCGGTGCGCTCGATGTGGGACCTGGACGACCGGCCCGGGTCGATGGTGCAGCGCAAGGGTCTCGACGCACTCGCCCTGATCGGCCTCGGTCTCGTCGTCCCGCTGTCGATGGCGCTCTCGGCCGCGGTGTCGTTCGCCCACGACCTGCTCGAGACGGTGGGCGTCGGGGGGTTGGCCGGAGTCGTGGCGAGCGCCGGCGGCATCCTCGTGACCACCGCGGTGAGCGCGGTGCTCTTCGGCTACCTGCTGAGCGGCATGCCCCGCATCCCGATCGTCTGGCGGGTGCTGGTCCCGAGCGCCCTCATCGGCGGGGTCGCCTTCGAGATCCTCAAGATCGTCGTGGCCCGGTTCGTCGGCGGTCCGGGGACCAGCAACGTGATCGCGGCCTTCGCCGTGCCGCTGGCCGTCCTCGCGTGGATCTACCTCGTGATCCGGCTGCTCATGTACCTCGCCGCGTACACGGCCGAGTGGGTCGGGGACGCGACCGGCGTGCCGGTCGGCCTCCGCGGCCCGCTGGCCGCCGTCGAGGCGCCGGTGCAGGGACCGGCCACGCCGCCCCTCGCGGGCGGCACGCGGCCGGTGCTCGCCATGACGCCCGACGCCCGCCAGGCCCGCACGGTCGGGCTGGCGGCGGGTACGGCTGCCGGGGCGGCGGGAGCCGGGGCGCTGCTGCTCGTCCGGCGCGGCGTCCGGGTGGTGGCGGGCGCCCTGCGCCGATGACCGCTTCCGCCCCGGTCGGGGAGCACCCGACCGGGGCGGTGGTACGTCGTCGTGGATCAGGGGTACCACCCGAGCAGCACCATCAGGACCAGCACGACGAAGAAGCCCTCGACGCCGTGCACGACCACGCCCATCCACAGGCTGCGGTAGCGGCGGGCGGCCCAGGCGTAGCCGAAGCTGCTGGTGATCATGCTCGGCCAGACCCAGATCTTGTGCACGTGGTAGAGCCCGAAGAGCACGGTATTGGCGACCCAGTCCCAGCGGCCGAAGGCCCCGGCCATCCGCGGCAGCAGCACACCGCGGAAGAGCAGCTCCTCGCCGAGCAGGTAGTTGAACGCGAAGCTGACCAGTGCCAGGCCGAGGATCCACCACTGCCCCTGGAACTGTCGGTCGGCCAGGATCGCCGGGTCGGCGTACCACGGCTCGCGGAGCGCGGCCGGGAGCACGGTCGCCCAGGCGGCGTCCAGCCGCGTGGCGAGGTAGCCGCCGGCGACGTTGGCGGCGATCGCCGGGACGGCCCACCAGAGAAGGACCCGCCGCGGGCGCCCGGTCCGGGGGTCGCGCGGGCGGTTGAGCCAGATGCGCTCCTTGACCGCCGGCCAGCGCAGGCCGCCGAGCTCGTGGCGCAGGACCGCCAGCGAGACGACGAACAACCAGGCCATCCCGACCACCATGAGCACCCAGTGCACGAGGCCGGGGTGGATCGACGTGTGCGGGATGACGGCCGGGCCGACGACGAAGGACAGCACGCCCATCGGCGCGGTCCCCACCGCCCAGACGGCAAGGATCTTCGTCAACGAGTACTGCGGGGTGGTCACCGGGACGTCGGTGCGCGCCGGGGACGTCTCTGTGCGTGTCATGGTCCTCAGGGTCGGCCGGGCCGCGGCCGGCCACATCGCCCGCCGGGCTCGACCTCAGCGGAGCCGGTACGCCTCCTGGACGACCCCGTCGTACGCCTGGAGGGCGATGCGCAGGGCCGTCGCCGCTCGTACCGTGCAGGTGTGGCTGCGGAGCGGGCATCCGTCCGACGCGTCGTCGACGTCCTGGTCGCGCTGGCGTTCCTGGTGATCGGGTGGATCAGCACGGGCGCTCCCGCGACCACCGACCCGTGGTTCCGCTACACGCCCCGGGACGGGTGGTTCGTGCTGCTGCTCGTGCTGGCCACCGCTCCGTACGTGTGGCGGCGACGGTGGCCGACGGCAGCCTTCCTGGTCAGCCTCCTGTCGATCAGCGCGCTCTGGATGCTCGGCTACAACGCGGGCGCCCTGCCCATGCTCCTGCTCGTCGGCGTCTACTTCGTGGCGATGGCGCGACCGGCCCGGGAGGTGGTCGCGTCGACCGTGGTGGCGCTCGGCTGCTTCGCCCTGCTGTGGTGGTGGGACGGCGGTGCGCCGTTCGGGACCCGTGACGTGGCGTCGTCGGTCTTCGCACTGGGCGCCACCGTCTGGCTGGGCCGCGCCGGCCGCCTGCGGGGGGACCTCGCGGAGGCGCGGGTCCGGGCGGTCGAGGAGGCCGCCCGCCGCCGGTCGTCCGAGGAGCGGCTGCGGATGGCCCGCGAGCTGCACGACATCATCGGCCACTCCTTGGGCACGATCGCGGTGCAGGCCGGGGTGGGCCGGCACCTCATGGCGACCGAGCCGACGAGGGCGGCGGACGCGTTGGACAACATCGCCCGGATCAGCCGCAGCGCCCTCGACGAGGTCCGCGCGGTCGTGGCGACGCTGCGCGAGGACGAGCCGAGCTACCGACCGGCGCCCGGTCTGGCCGACCTCTCCGACCTGGTCGAGACCGCGCGGCTGGCCGGCCTGACCGTGGACCTGCGGCTGCCGGACGACGTCGGCTCGTTGCCGAGGCAGGCGGGAGCGGCTGTGTACACCATCGCGCGCGAGGCCCTCACGAACGTCGTGCGACACGCGCACGCCTCCGCGGCCAGCGTCGAGGTGGACCGCCGCGGCGACTGGGTCGAGATGGCGATCCGCGACGACGGTGCCGGGCCGAGCACCTGGGGGAACGGGAGAGCGGCGGGCGGTCACGGGATCACCGGCATGAGGGAGCGCGCCGAGGCCCTCGGGGGCAGCCTGACCGCAGGCCCGGCTCCGGGGGGCGGCTTCCTGGTCACGGCCAGCCTCCCGGTGGGGACGGGCCGGCCCCCTGGGGAGGGGTGACCCGATGATCTCGGTCGTGGTGGTCGACGACGAGCACCTGGTCCGTTCGGGCTTCGCCGCGCTGCTCGACTCCGATCCCGAGATCACCGTGGTCGGCACGGCGGACACCGGAGACGCCGGGGTGGCGGTGGTCCGGCGCGAGCGGCCCGACGTCGTCCTCATGGACATCCGCATGCCCGGTCGCGACGGGGTCAGCGCGACCGCGGCGATCACCGCCGACCCGCACCTCGGGGCCACCCGGGTGATCGTGCTGACGACCTTCGACCTCGACGACTACGTCCACGCAGCGCTGCGAGCGGGCGCGAGCGGCTTCCTGCTCAAGGACGCGCAGCCGGAGGACCTCCTGGCGGCGGTCCACGTGGTCGCTCGGGGCGAGTCCGTGCTGGCTCCCTCCCTCGTACGTCGGCTGATCTCCGCGTACGTCAACACGCCCGCCGCGGCGTCGGAGCCGAGGTGGCTGGCCTCGCTGACGGCGAGGGAGGTCGAGGTGCTCACCGAGGTCGGACGCGGTCTGAGCAACGCCGAGATCGGCGCGACCCTGCACATGTCCGCGGCGACCGCCAAGACCCACGTCGGCCGCCTGCTGACGAAGCTGGGCGCGCGGGACCGTACGCAGCTCGTCATCGCCGCCTACGAGGCCGGCCTGGTCGGGCGGTGACGGTCCGACCGCGCTGCGCGGGAACCGCACCGGATTCCCAACTCGGCCCGGACGCCGCGGAGTCAGAGGGCCTTGTAGTAGTAGACCCCGGGGAACGGTGTGAAGCCGAGGCTCTCGTACAGCCCCCGCGCCGGGGCGTGGAACGGGTCGCCACCAGTGCCGATGGCCACGACCTCCACCCCGTCGGCGCGCATGGCGCCCAGCGCGTGGTCGCACAGCGCGCTGCCCGCCCCCCCTCGGCGGTGACCGGCGGCCACGGCGAGGATCTCGATCTCGCCGTGCTTGCGGGCCGGGTCGACGTTCCACGCCACGTAGCCCACCACCGGGTGCCCGGGGTGGGCCTCGGCGACGGCGACGTGCTTGCCCTGACCCGGGTGGTGCAGCGCCGGGACCTGGCGACGGTAGTCGTCGCGCCAGCTCCCGTGCTCGTGCACGAAGACGATGTCGCCGACGTGCGGGCGGAAGGAGTCCTCGTAGAAGGGGCCGAAGGTGTCGATGGTGAGCTCGACGAGATGAGGAAGGTCGTCGCGCCGGAGCGGACGGATGTGCATGACAGTGCCTTTCGCGCTGAGGGTGGTCGATCGGGCCGAGCCGCCCGTCCTGGGCGGCCGGCTGCCTCGGCTCGATGCCCGAGCCGCTCAGCGGCGGGGACGACCTGCAGCAGTGCACTCCACGGCGCGGATGGTAGCCAGGCAGCCCGCCGCCGGTCACCCCGTTTCCGGCGCTCGACGGGCGCGGCAGGCATGGCGCTAGGTTCGGCGGGTGGCGACGACGCGGTACGTGGCGCTGCTCCGGGGGATCAACGTCGGCGGGCGCAACAAGGTCGCGATGCGCGACCTCCGAGCGGCGTTCGAGGTCGCCGGCTACGGGTCGGTCGCGACCTACATCCAGTCGGGCAACGTGCTGTTCTCCACCGATGCCGCGCGCGCGGGGCTGGAGAGCGACGTCGAGGCGATGCTCGAAGGGCGTCTGGGGGTTCCGCTCGTCGTGGTCGTGCGCTCGCACCTCCAGCTGAGCAGGGTCGTCCACCAGGCGCCGGACGGGTTCGGCACCGCTCCGGACACCTACTACTCCGACGTCCTCTTCCTCAAGGCGCCGCTGACCAGCGGTCGGGCGATGCGGGTCGTCCAGCTGCGGGAGGGCGTGGACGCGGCGTGGCCGGGGCGCGGGGTGCTCTACTTCCAGCGGCTGGGCGCCCGCCGGGTGCAGAGCAAGCTGAGCAAGATCGTGGGCACGCCGGAGTACCAGCGGATGACGATCCGCAGCTGGACCACGACGACGAGGCTGCTCGCCCTCCTGGACGATCAGGACGCCGCCGGCTGACGTCTTGAGTGCGTTCCCCGGCGGCCGAGGGCAGGATGAGTCCATGATCGACCACCTGAGCATCAACTGTTCCGACCTGGCGGCCTCGGCGAGGTTCTACGACGAAGTCCTCGGTGTGCTCGGCCACCGCCGCGTCATGGACTACGGCGTGGCGATCGGGTACGGGACCGGCATGCCGGCCTTCTGGATCGCTGCCCAGCCCACGGAGGGTCCGGCATCCGGCCCGAACCGGGAGATCCACGTGGCGTTCACCGCCGGGGACGCGGCGACGGTGCGGGCCTTCTTCGACGCTGCGATCAGACTGGGGGCGGAGGTGCTCCACCAGCCTCGACTGTGGCCGGAGTACCACGACCATTACTACGGCGCGTTCGTCCGCGACCCGGACGGCAACAACGTCGAGGCGGTCTGCCACACCGCCGGCCCCGAGGACTAGCTCCGCCGACCCCGCCGGGCTGGCCCGGTGTGCCCGGCGGTCTTTCCGCACGGTGCAGCGCTGGCACGATGCGGGGATGCAGGAGTCGGTCCTCGTCGGTGGCGTCCTCGTCGCCGGCCTCGTGATCTTCCTCGTGGGTGCCGTCGCGTGGCGCCTGGACTACCAGCGCCCGCACGAGCAGTCGCTGCCCATCGTTGTCCGCGACCGACGTCGCTGGGTGTGGATCCACACGTGGATGATCGCCGGTCTGGTGGTCACGCCGGCCGGTCTGGCGGGACTGGCCCTGGCCATGGACGAGCCCACCGCCACCGTCCTCACGGCCATGGCGACCGCGGTCTACCTGTCCGGCGGCGTGTGCTGGATCGCGTCCCTGGCCTTCCGCCTCACGGTCGTGGCCTCGGCGGCGGAGCGGACCGTCACCGAGGGACACGTTCCCGAGGGCTTCGCGGTCCAGGACCGGTGGGCCGGTGCGCTCTACGTCGTGCACATGCTCACGGCCTACGTCGGCTCGGCGGTGCTCGGGGCGGCTGTGCTGGCCTCGGACGCGCTGCCCACCTGGCTCGGCTGGGTCGGGATCGGGTGGGGCGTCAGCTTCGCCGCCGGGTTGGTGGCCACGCGGTTCGCGGGACCGTTCAACCCGCCGTTCTGGGCGCACCTCTACACCGGGGCCCTGGGCATGGTCCTGCTGCTCGGCTGACCCCGCCTGGGTCAGCAGTGAGGTGGCCCACCGTGTCCCCTCGATGCCACGGACCCGCGGCACGAGGACGGCCGGGTGGCCGCCCCTACAGCCGGACGATCTTCCAGTACGAGTCCTTGCGCCGGATGCGTCCGTCGTCGTGGAGGTCGAAGAGGTCGCAGCCTCGTACGCGCACCTGCTCGCCGTCGGTCGTGGTCCCGGTGAGCAGCCAGCGCGACACGCCGCGTCCGTCGCAGACCCAGTGCTCGTCCTCGGAGTAGCGCACATCGGGCAGGCCGCGGAAGCGCTGGGCGAGCCCTGCCCGCACTGCCGTCGGACCCTCGAATCGCGTTCCCCAGGGGTGCTCCCCCCGGGGTGTCTCCAGAACGCAGTCGTCAGCGAAGAAGCTCATGATCTGGTCCAGGTCGTGGGCATTGAACGCGGCCAGCAGTCGCGTGAGGACTTCCGCATCGCCGGTGGGCATGGCGTCAGTGTGTCAGCGCCTGTGCCACAGCGGGGGTCCCCCGGAGGTCCACGATGCCCAGGGCGATCGTCCGTCAACGGCACGTCCACGGCGCCCTCCGCGCGGGGACGCCGCTCACCCGGGCGAGCACGGCCACCAACGGCTCGGGCGCGCGGCCGGGGTCCAGCGCCTCCACCAGCAGCGCCGCGTAGCGCGCCTTGCGCCCGGACCGGACCCCGAGGAAGCGCCGGAGCACGGCCTCCCGCGGCCAGTCGCGCTGAGCGGGCATGCCCGACAGGAGCCGCAGCGAGCGCGACTCACCGGCCGCCTCGATGACGGCTTCGACGGCTTCGACGCCGAGTGCCCGGACGAGCTCGTCCTCCAGATCCGCCGAGCACTGGTAGAAGCCCAGCCCCGACGGTCCGTCCGGCTCGAGTGCGGCGCGCAGCCCCGCCGCCTCCAGGCCGTGCCGTAGCCGGGACTCATCGGCCGCGTCGTACAGCCCCGCAAGCGGGACGCCGAGCCCGTGCGGCCCGAACCGGGATGCGAATGCCCGCGTGTTGGTGATCCCGCCCATCGCGACGACCTCGATGCCTTCGGCGTCGAGGTTTCGGCCCTGGCGCGCCGCCAGGGTGTTCAGCGCGACCCGGTCGCTGTTCCCCTCGACCAGGACGACGGCGCGCGGTGTGGACACGCCACCAGGATGCGCCCGCTCCGGGAAGTCCAGGAGTGGAGCGCGCCGCTCGGGGCCTGGACTGGTCCCCGATGCGGTCCCATCCGGTCATGAATCGAGAAGCGCCCGCGGTGTCACCGCGCCTAGCCTTCCGAGGACAAGTCCGGCACGAGGCCGAGCACCCAGCGTCGAGAAGGGAATCCCGAGAATGCCTGCCAAGAACGCCACGACCGGGTCCGGTGGTTTCAGCGCCGAAGAGCGTGCCGCGATGAAGGAACGCGCGGCCGAGCTGCGGGCCGAGGGCAAGAAGGGCGCCAAGAAGGCCGACGGCCTGCAGGCGGTCCTGGACCGGATCGCGGAGATGGCACCGGAGGATCGTGCCCTCGCCGAACGAGTGCACATGGCGGTGACCGCGACGGCCCCGGACCTGTTGCCGAAGACCTGGTACGGCATGCCCGCCTACGCGAACGCGGACGGCAAGATCGTCGTCTTCTTCCAGGACGCGGGCAAGTTCAGCTACCGATACTCGACCCTGGGCTTTCAGGACGTCGCGAACCTCGACGACGGCGACATGTGGCCGGTGTCGTACGCGCTCGTGACGTGGAGCCCCGCGGTGGAGAAGAGGGTCGTCGAGCTGGTGAAGGCCGCGATCTCCTGAGCGCTTGCCGCCGGGAGGACTCATACGTCGCGTCGTGCCGGTGTCCTTCGACTCTGGCTGCGGGCGGGAACCGGGTGGGTAATGGAAGTGTCCCCCGTCTGGGTCAGGCGGTCGTCGCCGCGGGAGGATGATCATGCCTGGGCGTCCGACGGCACCCGCAAGGGTCGCTCTGCCGAGTGAGGCACGGGGGACCTCGCGCCTGGTGTTCCTAGACGCGTTGCGCGCCGCCCTGGTGGTCATGGTGATTGTGCACCACGCGTCCCAGCCCTACGGCCCGGCTGCAGAGGGGAACTGGCCCGTCGCCGACGCCGCGTCCAGCGACTGGTTCGTGCCGTTCTGGACGGTGAACGCGGCAGTCGGCCTCGGCCTGCTGTTCCTGCTGGCGGGTTACGTGACCGCGTTGGCATGTGATCACAAGGGGGAGCGGCGGTTCGCCGCGGACCGCTGGCGACGCATCGGCATCCCGCTGGTCGTAATCGTGCTGGCGGTCAACCTGCCGATGGTCTACCTCGTCATGTCGCGTCCCCCGCTGGGGGAGTTCGTGGGGTCGCTGTACGAGGACGGCTGGCGCCCGATCTACATGCACCTGTGGTTCCTCGCCCACCTGCTGCTGTACACCGCCGCGTACCTGGGTTGGCGGTGGGTCCGCGCCCGCCGAGGTGGGCAACCACGGCGCTGGCGCGTGCCGGGCCACCGGGCGATCGCCGGTTACGTCGTGGCGCTCAGCCTGCTCACCTGGGTGATCCGCTGGGAGTACCCGGTGGACACGTGGGTGCCGCTGCTGGTGCTGCTGCCTGCCGAGCCGGCGAAGATGGCGCAGTACGTCAGCCTGTTCGCCCTGGGTGTGCTCGCCTGGCGGGGGGACTGGCTGCGGCGGCTGCCCCGGCGCGTCGGGTACCCGTGGCTCGCCGTCGGGCTGACGGCCGCGGCATCGGTCTATCTGCTCCAGGCCGTCGCGCCGGAGCGATGGACCAGCGTCATGACCCTCGGCGGAGTCAACGGAGGGTCGCTGTTGCGCAGCACCTGGGAGGCGCTCATCTGCGCCGGGCTGGCGGCCGGCCTGGTCGTGCTCTTCCGCGACGTCGTCCGCCGGTCCGGTCCGCTGCTGGCCGCCGTCGCCGCCGCCAGCTACGCCGCGTACATCGTCCACGTCTACCTGCTCGTCGCGGTGCAGGCGGCCGTGGCCGGCCTACCGGTGTCCGCGTTCACCAAGTTCGCGGTCGTCTCGATCGTCGGTGTGGCGCTCTGCTTCGCCGTGGGCCACCTCTCCCGCTACGTCCCCGGTCTGCGCGTCGTCCTCGGGACCAGCGCGGTCCGTACGCCCGCTGGCCGTCCGTCGGTGCCGACGAGTGATGACGTGGCAAGCACGGGTCACCTCCTCGCGCGCCGTCTCTAGTCCTCCGGCACCTCACGCAGCCGGTCGGCGGCGCTCTCGGGCGTGATGTCACGTTGGGGCTGGCCGAGCAGCTCGTAGCCGACCATGAACTTGCGCACGGTCGCCGAACGCAGCAGCGGCGGGTAGAAGTGCGCATGCAGGTGCCACTCGCGGTGCGGGTCGCCGTCGGTAGGGGGCTGGTGCAGGCCCATCGAGTAGGGGAACGTCACGCCGAAGAGCCGGTCGTAGCGGCGGGCCACGCGTCGCAGGATGTCGGCGAGCCCGTCGCGTTGCCCCGCGCCGAGCTCGGGCAGCGCGCCGGCGTGCGCGTGCGGCAGGACGAGGGTCTCGAAGGGCCAGGTCGCCCAGAACGGGACCAGGGCGGTGAAGTGCGTGTTGCGCGACACGATGCGCGCGCCGTCGTCGAGCTCGACGTCGAGGTAGTCGCAGAGCAGGCACCCGCCGTTCTCGGCGTAGGCGCGTTGGTGGACCAGCTCCTTCGCCGGCTCGTTGGGGAGGTGCTCGTTGGCCCAGATCTGTCCGTGCGGGTGCGGGTTCGACGCGCCCATCATGGCGCCGCGGTTCTCGAAGACCTGCACGTGCTGCACCCAGTCCTGTCCGCCGAGCTCGACGTGCTGCTCGACCCAGGTGTCGACCACCGTGCGGATCGCCGCGACCGGCAGCTGCCCCAGCGTCAGGTCATGACGCGGCGAGTAGCAGACGACCCGGCACATCCCGCGCTCGCTGTCCGCGACCAGCAGGCTCGTCGGCTCGCTGCCGCGCGGAGGGGTGTCCGGGCTCAAGGCAGCGAAGTCGTTGTCGAAGACGTAGGTGGAGCCGTACCGGGGAGTGCGCGCACCGCCGGCCCGCGCGTTGCCGGGGCACAGGTAGCAGGAAGGGTCGTAAGCCGGCCGGTCCTCGGGTCTGAGCTCCTCGACCTGACCCTGCCAGGGCCGGGCGGTGCGGTGCGGCGAGACCAGCACCCATTCGCCGGTGAGTCGGTTGAGCCGCCGGTGCGACGCGGTGAACACTGCAGCCTCCGCAGCTCGGACGTCGGGTGCCTCATGGGGCGGCATGGTCAGCGCTGCACGTCCCCGTCGCGGCTCCGGTCACGGGCTCGCCGCGTCAGGCGGACGAGGATCGCGCCCGCGACGAGGACCGTCGTCACCGCGACGGCCCAGATCACCGGACCCGCAGTCCTACCCCACTCCCGGGACGCGAGCACCTCGTCGACGGCCTCGACGACGGGTGCGGGCAACGCGGCGGTGCCGTCGGCCGAGTCCCGCGCGGTCTCGGCCGCGGCGCGCTCACGGTGCCGCCGCTCCTCGGCGACCTCGGTGGGCGTCAGGAGACGACTGACGGGCCCGGCTCCCGCCCCCGCGGCGAAGCCCCACTCCAGCAGTGGCCCCGCTGCGTCCTCCGCCCGGCCCTCCGAGCCGAGCACCACGGCGACGAGTGTGCGCCCGTCCCGCTGTGCAGCCGCGACGAGGGTGTGACCGGCGCCGGACGTGAACCCGGTCTTGAGCCCGACCGCGCCGGGCAGCCTGCCGAGCAGCCGGTTCTGGTTCTGGATCTGGTACGGACCGCTGGGACCGGGGAAGACGTACGCCGGCGTGGCGGCGAGCGCGGAGACGACCGGGTCGGCCAGGGCGGCCCGAGCCACCAGCGCGAGGTCGTACGGGGTGGACACCTGGCCCGGCTCGTCGAGCCCGTGCGGGGTCAGGGCTCTGGTCCGCCACGCCCCCAGCCGTTCGGCCTCGTCGTTCATCGCGGCCAGGGCCTGCTGCTGGCCGCCGGCGGCCTCGGCCAGCGCGTGGGCCGCGTCGTTGCCGGAGGCCAGCAGCAGCCCGTACGCGAGGTCGTTGACGGTGTAGTCATGGCCGGGCACGAGGCCCACCCGGCTGCCGGTCACCGACGCATCGGCGTCGGTGGCCACGTACGGCACCTGCACGTCGGTCCGGGGCAGGAGTGCCAGAGCGGTCAGCAGCTTGATGACGCTGGCCGGTGGCCGCGGCACGTGGGCGTTCAGACCGGCCAGCACGTCTCCGCTGCCGGTGTCCGCGAGCAGGTACGCGGCCGCGTCCACGAGCGGTGGGTCCGGCACGCCGGGTACGGGGTCGGCGACGACCACGCCCGTGCGCGCCAGTCGCTGCCCGCCCAGCGGCTCGGTCGCCGAACCGGTCGCCGCCGGCGCCGGCACCGCAGCCGCCGTGACCAGCAGGAGAGCGGCGACGATGCCGCGGGCGAGGCGAGCCATGGCGCCGTCCAGCGTACGGCCGGTGTGCGCGCACGGGGATGGCAGGCTGTGCCGCATGGTGGTCGCCCCGGGACCCGCGGAGGTCCGTGCCGCTGCCGTGCTCATCGGCGAGCACGTGCGACACACCCCGGTGCTGACCGTGCACGGTGCCGAGCTCGGGGTGCCGGCCCGGGTCGTCCTCAAGCTGGAGCTTCTCCAGCACACCGGGTCGTTCAAGGCGCGCGGGGCGCTGACCACGCTGCTCGGCGGCCACCTCCCGGCAGGTGGAGCCGTGGCCGCGAGCGGGGGCAACCACGGCGCGGCGGTCGCCTGGGCGGCGCGCGAGCTCGGCGTCCCCGCCACCGTCTTCGTCCCCGCGACCAGCCCGGCGGACAAGGTCGACCGCATCCGGCGCTACGGCGCCGAGGTCCACGTGGTGGACGGCTACTACGCCGAGGCCGCGGTCGCCGCTGCGGAGTGGGCGGGCACGCGCGACGTGCTCGCCGTCCACGCGTACGACGCCGTGCCCACGGTCGCCGGCCAGGGCACGGTCGGGCTGGAGGTCCGGGAGCAGGTTCCCGAGGCCTCGACCGTGCTCGTCGCGGTCGGGGGCGGCGGGCTCTCGGCGGGAGTCACCGTGGCCTGCTCCGGCGGTGGGCCGGCGGTCGTGCCGGTGGAGGCCGAGCGCTGCCCCACCCTGCACGCGGCCAGGCGGGCGGGCGCCCCGGTCGACGTCGAGGTCGGAGGCGTCGCGGCTGACTCGTTGGGGGCGCGCCGGATCGGCGAGATCCCGTGGGCCGTGCTCTCCGCGGCCGACCGCGAAGTGCTCCAGGTCTCCGACGAGGACATCGCGGCCGCCCGGGGCTGGCTCTGGGACCGCTGCCGCGTGCTGGCCGAGCCCGGCGGGGCGACCGCGCTGGCGGCCCTCACCTCCGGCGCCTTCCGGCCGCACCCGGGCGACACCGTGGTGGTCGTGGTCTGCGGCGGCAACACCGCGACGCTGCCGGGCTGAGCGGCGCGCATCGCCGATCATGCGACGTTCCTGCCCTCACGAGGGCGGCCACGTCAGGAGGTCCCGCCAGCCCGGGCCGATCATGCGACGACACCGGCCCGTCGACCCCGTCGGCGTCTCGTGATCCCCGGGGGTGGCAGCGGCGGGCGGTGGTGCGGGTCTGACGCGCCGGTCAGACGCGCCGGAAGATCAGCGCCCGCTTGACCTCCTGGATGGCCTTGGTCACCTCGATGCCGCGCGGGCAGGCCTCCGTGCAGTTGAAGGTGGTGCGGCAGCGCCATACGCCCTCGCGGTCGTTGAGCACGTCGAGACGCGCCTCGGTGCCCTCGTCCCGGCTGTCGAAGATGAAGCGGTGGGCGCCGACGATCGCCTGGGGCCCGAAGTACTGGCCGTCGGTCCAGTACACGGGGCAGGACGTCGTGCAGGCCGCGCAGAGGATGCACTTGGTGGTGTCGTCGAAGCGGTCCCGGTCGGCCTGCGACTGCAACCGCTCCCGCGTCGGCTCGTTGCCGGTCGTCACGAGGAAGGGCATCACCGAGCGGTACGCGTCGAAGAAGGGCTCCATGTCGACGACGAGGTCCTTGAGCACCGGCAGGCCCTTGATCGGCTCCACGGTGACCGACTTGGACGGGTCGGAGGCGATCTTGCCGTTGCCCAGCGTGGTGAACACCCCGAGGTCCTTGACCAGGGTCTTGCACGCCAGCCGGTTGCGACCGTTGATCCGCATGGCGTCGGAGCCGCAGATGCCGTGGGCGCACGAGCGGCGGAAGGTCAGCGACCCGTCGATCTCCCACTTGACCTTGTGCAGGGCGTCCAGGAGGCGGTCGGTCGGCTGCGCGTCGACCGTGTAGGTCTCCCAGTGCGGCTCGGAGTCCTGCTCGGGGTTGTAGCGGCGGATCTTGAGGGTGACGTCCACGGAGTCCTTCTTCAGCGGGGCCGGACGGGTCGGCGGAGGCGACGACGCGGGGTCAGTACTTGCGCTCCATCGGCTTGTACCGGGTCATCGTGACGGGCTTGTAGTCCAGCCGGACGCTGGACCCGCCCTCGCCGTCGACCCGGTAGGCCATCGTGTGACGCATGAAGTTGACGTCGTCACGCGTGGGGTAGTCCTCGCGGAAGTGACCGCCCCGGGACTCCTTGCGCTCCAGGGCAGACACGACGAGCACCTCGGCCAGCTCGAGGAGGAACCCCAGCTCCACGGCCTCGAGGAGATCGGTGTTGTAGCGCTGGCCCTTGTCCTGGACGGTGACGTTGCGGTACCTCGCCTTGAGTGCCTCGATGTCCGAGAGCGCCTGCTTGAGCGATCCTTCGGTCCGGTAGACCTGAGCGTTGATGTCCATGGTCGCCTGCAGCTCCGCGCGGACCGCGGCCACCCGCTCGCCGCCGTCGCCGTCGCGCAGGCCCTCGATGAGGGAGACCACCGCGCCCTCGGACCCCTCGGGCACCTCCACGTGCTCGACCTTGCCGGCGTACTCGGCGGCGGCGATGCCGGCCCGGCGCCCGAAGACGTTGATGTCGAGCAGCGAGTTGGTGCCCAGGCGGTTGGCCCCGTGCACGGACACGCAAGCGACCTCGCCGGCGGCGTACAGGCCCGGCACGACCCGCTCGTTGTCGGCCAGCACCTCCGCCTTGACGTTGGTCGGGATGCCTCCCATCGCGTAGTGCGCCGTCGGGAAGACCGGCACCGGCTCGGTGTAGGGCTCGACCCCGAGGTAAGTGCGCGCGAACTCGGTGATGTCCGGCAGCTTGGCGTCGATCTGCTCGCGGGGCAGGTGGGTCAGGTCGAGGTGCACGTACGTGCCCTCCGGGCCGCAGCCGCGCCCCTCACGCACCTCGTTGGCCATGGCACGGGCCACCATGTCGCGGGGGGCCAGGTCCTTGATCGTGGGGGCGTAGCGCTCCATGAAGCGCTCCCCGTCCTTGTTGCGCAGGATCCCGCCCTCGCCGCGCGCGGCCTCGGACAGCAGCACGCCGAGGCCGGCGAGGCCGGTCGGGTGGAACTGGAAGAACTCCATGTCCTCCAGCGGCAGGCCCTTGCGGTACACGATCCCCATGCCGTCGCCGGTGAGCGTGTGGGCGTTCGAGGTCGTGCGGAAGACCTTGCCGAAACCGCCGGTGGCGATGATGACTGCCTTGGCGTTGAAGACGTGGATCTCGCCGGTCGCCAGCTCGTACGCGATCACGCCGGAGGTGATGCCGTCGACCACGACGAGGTCGAGGACGTAGAACTCGTTGTAGAACTCGATGCCGTGCTTGACGCACTGCTGGTAGAGCGTCTGCAGGATCATGTGGCCGGTACGGTCCGCGGCGAAGCACGAGCGGCGCACGGCCGCCTCGCCGTGGTTGCGGGTGTGCCCGCCGAACCGGCGCTGGTCGATCCGCCCCTCGGGGGTGCGGTTGAACGGCAGCCCCATCTTCTCCAGGTCGAGCACCGCCTCGATGGCCTCCCGGCACATGACCTCGGCGGCGTCCTGGTCGACCAGGTAGTCGCCGCCCTTGACGGTGTCGAAGGTGTGCCACTCGCAGTTGTCGTCCTCGACGTTGGCCAGGGCGGCGCACATCCCGCCCTGGGCGGCGCCCGTGTGCGAGCGCGTGGGGTAGAGCTTGGTCAGCACCGCCGTCCGGCTGCGCTTCCCGGCCTCCAGGGCGGCGCGCATCCCCGCGCCGCCGGCCCCGACGATGACGACGTCGTACCGGTGCTGCTGCATGTGCTGGCGCCTCGTCTCAGTTCGCTGGGCAGAACTCGTACGTGGACCCCTCGATGCACGGGTCGAACGTGAGGATCGTGAGCGTGCCGAGGAGCAGCACGAAGACGCTGGCCGTGTACAGCAGCATCTTCAGCCAGAAGCGCGTCTGGTCCCGCTCGGCGTAGTCGTTGATGATCGTGCGCAAGCCGTTGGTGCCGTGGATCTGCGCGAGCCACAGCATCGACAGGTCCCACACCTGCCAGAACGGGCTGGACCACTTGCCGGCCACGAAGGCGAAGTCGATGGCCTTGATGCCCTCGCCGAGCATCAGGTTCACGAAGAGGTGGCCGAGGACGAGCACGACGAGCAGCACGCCGGACACTCGCATGAACAGCCAGCCGTAGAGCTCGGAGTTGCTGCGGGCGCTGCTGCGCGTGCGCGGCGCGACGACGCTGGGGGACTGGGTGGTAGCCACGACCTGCCTCACTCCCCGAAGACGTTGCCGAGGTGGCGGATGACGAACGGGACCATGAGCAGGACCCACAGGGCCACGACGCCGTAGAGCATCTGCCGCTGCAGGCGGGGGCCGCGCGCCCAGAAGTCGACGAGGACGACCCGCAGCCCGTTGAACGCGTGGAAGACGACGGCGCCGACGAGGCCCACCTCGAGCACGCCCACGATCGGGTTCTTGTACGTCTCCATGATCGTGTCGTACGCCTCGGGGGAGACCCGCACGAGAGCCGTGTCGAGCACGTGCGCGAAGAGGAAGAAGAAGATGAGGACGCCGGTGACCCGGTGGGCCACCCACGACCACATCCCCTCGCGGCCGCGGTAGAGCGTGCCGGCGGGCGCAGTGGGCACGAGGTCCTCCGTCAGTCGGTGCCGTCGGCCCCGTCGCCGCCGGCAGGGACAGGCTACCGACGGTGCCCGCCCGCTCTCCTGCTGGGAATGTCACACCAGGGCCCTGCGGCCCTGTCCTGGGACGTGACCTGCGTCACGATGTCGGCCACGCCCCGGCGTGGCCCCCTCGTCCGGGGTGTGGTGCGCTTGGTCCCGGCGGCCCCGCCGGCACGGCGGCCGCTCCGTCGACGAGAGGTCGGGCGCGGGTATGAGGATCGGCTACAAGGCCTCGGCCGAGCAGTTCACGCCGCGCGAGCTCGTCGAGCTCGCGGTCCTGGCCGAGCAGACCGGGCTGGACAGCGTCATGGTCAGCGACCACTTCCAGCCCTGGCGACACCGGGGCGGGCACGCTCCGTTCTCCCTCGGTGTCCTCGCCGCGGCCGGCGAGCGGACCTCGCGGGTCGTGCTCGGCACGAGCGTGCTCACCCCGACCTTCCGCTACCACCCGTCGGTCGTGGCGCAGGCCGTGGCGACCCTGGCCTGCCTGCACCCCGGCCGGGTCCTGCTCGGGGTGGGCACCGGCGAGGCGATGAACGAGGTCGCGCCCACCGGCGCCGGCTGGCCCGGCTTCCCGGAGCGCTTCGCCCGCCTCCGCGAGGCCGTCGAGCTGATGCGTGCCCTGTGGGCCGGCGAGCGGGTCAGCTTCGAGGGCGACCACTACCGGACCGTCGACGCCACCGTCTACGACCGCCCCGACGAGCCGATCCCGGTGTACGTCGCCGCGGGCGGCCCCAAGGTCGCCCGGTACGCGGGGGAGGCCGGCGACGGCTTCATCTGCACGAGCGGCAAGGGGGTCGAGCTCTACCGCGACCAGCTGCTGCCGGCCGTCGCCGACGGGCTGGCCGGCCGGGACCCGGCGCCGCGGCGGTTCGGCCGCGTGCTCGAGCTCAAGCTGTCCTTCGACACCGACCCGGCCCGGGCGCTGGAGGACACCCGGTTCTGGGCGCCGCTCTCCCTGACGCCCGAGCAGAAGCACGGCCTCACCGACCCCGAGCAGATCGAGGCGGCCGCCGACGAGCTGCCGATCGAGCAGGTCGCCCGCCGGTGGGTCGTGTCTGCGGACCCCGACGAGGTCGTGGAGCTGGTCCGCCCGTACGCCGATCTCGGCTTCGACCACCTCGTCCTCCACGGCCCCGGCCAGGACCAGGCGCGCTACCTGGAGCTGGTCGGTGCCCACCTGCTGCCCCGGCTCCGGGACCTCGCGTGAGCACGCCCGGTCCGAGACCGCGGGCCGCCCACCTGCTCGAGGTGCCGCCGGCCGAGCTCGCGGCCGCCGCCCGGGAGGTGCGGGACGGCGCCTGGGGGAGCCGGGTGACCTACTCGCCCAAGGTGTTCGTCCCGCTGACGACGCTGTGCCGCGACCGCTGCGGGTACTGCACGTTCGCCGAGTCGCCGGCCCGGGCGCACGCCCCGTACATGTCTCCCGAGCAGGTGCTCGAGGTCGCGCTCGCCGGTGCCCGCGCCGGCTGCCACGAGGCGCTGTTCACCCTGGGGGAGCTCCCTGAGGAGCGCTACACCGAGGCCCGCGAGTGGCTCAACCGGCGCGGCTACGGCTCCACCGTCGACTACCTGGTGGCCATGTGCCGGCTCGTCCTGGACGAGACCGGCCTGTTGCCGCACGCCAACGCGGGCGCGCTGCGCACCGACGACCTGGCGCGGCTGCGCGAGGTCGCGCCCAGCCAGGGGATGATGATCGAGACGTTGGTGCCCGACCTGCCGGCGCACCGCGGCGCCCCGGACAAGACCCCGGAGCGCCGCCTGGGCACGCTCGAGGACGCCGGCCGGCTCCGGATCCCCTTCACGACCGGGATCCTCGTGGGCATCGGCGAGGCCGTGGCCGACCGGCTGGCGGCGCTCGAGGCGATCGCGGACTCGCACCGCCGGTACGGGCACGTGCAGGAGGTCATCGTCCAGAACTTCCTCCCCAAGCCGGGCACCGCGATGCGCGGCGATGCTCCCTGCCCGCCGGAGGATCACGCGCATGCGGTGGCTCTCGCCCGGCTCGTGCTCCCGGCCGACGTGCACGTGCAGGCCCCGCCCAACCTCAGCGACGACCCCGGGGTCCTGCTCGACGCCGGGATCGACGACTGGGGCGGGGTGTCACCGGTGACGGCCGACCACGTCAACCCGGAGCGCCCCTGGCCGGCGGTGGAGGTGCTCCGGGCGGTCACGGAGTCGCGCGGCAAGGTCCTCACGCCGAGGCTCACCGCCCACCCCGCGTACGTGCTCGACCCGGAGCGATGGCTGGACGAGGGGCTGCGCTTCCCGGTGCAGGACCGGTCCGACGCCGAGGGCCTGGCCCGCGACGACCCGGGCACGGTCCTGCCGGAGCGGTACGAGGACGCGGTCAACGTCGGGACCGGAGCCGAGGTGGCCCTGGACGGCCGGCGGTCCACCGCCTGGTACTCCGGGGCGGGCCACCACCCGCCGGACCTGCTGCCCGCCCCGGCCCGCGCGACGGGTGCCGTGGCCGAGGCGATCGAGGGCGTACGCGCGGGGCAGCGGCCGGGAGAGGCGGAGCTGGTCACGCTGCTCGGCGCCCGCGGGCCGGAGGTCGCCGCGGTCGCGGAGCTCGCCGACGAGCTCAGGCGCGCCGCGGTGGGGGACGCCGTCACGTACGTCCGGAACCGCAACATCAACTACACGAACGTCTGCACGTTCAGGTGCCGGTTCTGCGGCTTCTCCAAGGGCCCGCTGTCGCTCAACCTGCGGGGCAGGCCGTACCTGCTCACCCTCGACGACATCGTGCAGCGGGTGCAGGAGGCGTGGGCCGCAGGCGCGACCGAGGTGTGCCTGCAGGGCGGCATCCACCCGGACTTCGACGGCGACTACTACGTGGACGTCTGCCGCGCCGCAGCGCAGGCCGCGCCCGGGATCCACGTGCACGGGTTCACGGCGCTGGAGGTCACCGAGGGGGCGCGCCGGCTGGGGGAGCCGCTGCGGGACTACCTGCTCCGGCTCCAGGGCGCGGGCCTGCGGTCCCTGCCCGGAACCGCCGCGGAGATCCTCGACGACGAGGTCCGCGCCGTCATCTGCCCCGACAAGATCGACACCGAGGAGTGGCTGGAGTGCCACCGGGTCGCCCACTCGGTGGGACTGCGCTCCAACGTCACGATGATGTTCGGCTCGGTCGAGCGGCCCGTGCACCAGGCCCGGCACCTGCTGCGGACCCTGGCCCTCCAGCGGGAGACGGGGGGCTTCACCGAGTTCGTCGGGCTGCCCTTCGTCCACATGGCGGCGCCCATCTACCTCAAGCGGGCCAGCCGGCGGGGACCCACCTGGCGGGAGGTGGTCCTGCTGCACGCGGTCGCCCGGATCGTGTACGACGGCGCCATCGACCACGTCCAGGCGTCCTGGGTGAAGCTCGGCACCGCAGGGCTGCACCAGCTGCTCGCCGCCGGCGTCGACGACGTCGGCGGGACGCTGATGGAGGAGAACATCAGCCGCGCGGCGGGGGCCGCGCACGGCCAGCTGCTCGACGAGCTCGAGCTCGCCGCCGTGGTCTCGGCCGCGGGTCGGACGCTCCGCCGCCGCACGACCCTCTACGGCGACCCCGCACAGGCGCCGGCGGAACCGGAGCTGCGGCCCTCGACCGCGACGGCGTAGCAGGACCGGGTATCCGGCCGGGTCAGCCTGGCCGGGTCAGCCGGCGAGGCCGGCCACCAGCTCCACGTACTGCCGCTTCGCCTCGTCGGCGTCGGTGCCGGCCAGGCCGGCCCAGGCGTCGTACTTCGCCCGGCCGACCGGGTTGGTGAAGCCCGGCCGCTTGCCGTCGACGTCCCCCGCGGTCGCCTGCTTGTAGAGGGCGTAGAGCTGCAGCTTGGTGTCGTTGCCGGGGTCCGCGGCCAGCGCCGACACCGCCGTCACGGCCTGCTGGAACTCGCTGTCGATGTCCGCCACGCGCTCACGCTACGCCGGGGCGGCCGCCGCGGTGGTCCTCGCCGCGGAAGCCGCTGTGGAGATTGTCACGACCAGCGCCGGCCCGGACCTGGCTACGGTGGGGCCGGCGACGACGACCGGGGCCGGCCGCCCGGGCGCAGGCAGGACCGACCGCTGCGAGGTGCCGCGATGAGCACGACCGAGTCCGGGCTCCCCTTCCACCCGGTGTACGGACCCGAGGCCCTGCGGGGCTGGGACCCGGCCGTGAAGCTGGGCGACCCGGGCGCGTACCCGTTCACCCGCGGTGTGTACCCGACGATGTACACGGGTCGCCCGTGGACGATGCGGCAGTACGCCGGCTTCGGCAGCGCCGAGGAGTCCAACGCCCGCTACCACCAGCTGGTCGCCGCCGGGACGGGGGGCCTGTCGGTCGCCTTCGACCTGCCGACGCAGATGGGCTACGACTCCGACGCGCCGGTCGCGCAGGGAGAGGTGGGCAAGGTCGGCGTCGCCATCGACTCGATCGAGGACATGCGGGTGCTCTTCGGCGGCATCCCGCTCGACCAGGTGTCGACGTCGATGACCATCAACGCCCCGGCCGCACTGCTGCTCCTGCTCTACCAGCTCGTGGGACAGGAGCAGGGGGTGGACGGCGCCAAGCTCACCGGCACGGTCCAGAACGACGTGCTGAAGGAGTACATCGCCCGCGGCACCTACATCTACCCGCCCGCCGAGTCGCTGCGGCTGATCAGCGACATCTTCGGCTACTGCCGGACCGAGCTGCCGCGGTTCAACACGATCAGCATCTCCGGCTACCACATGGCGGAGGCCGGCGCGACGCCCGCGCAGGAGGTGGCCTTCACCTTGGCCAACGCCCGCGAGTACGTGCGGGCGGCCCTGTCGGCGGGCCTGGACGTCGACGAGGTCGGGCCGCGCCTGTCGTTCTTCTTCGTCGCCCGCACCACCCTGCTCGAGGAGGTGGCGAAGTTCCGCGCCGCCCGCCGGATCTGGTCGCACGTGATGCGCGAGGAGTTCGGCGCCCGCGACCCGAAGAGCCAGATGCTGCGCTTCCACACGCAGACCGCCGGCGTGCAGCTCACCGCCCAGCAGCCGGAGGTCAACCTCGTACGGGTGGCCGTGCAGGGTCTCGCCGCGGTCCTCGGCGGTACCCAGTCGCTGCACACCAACTCCTACGACGAGGCGATCGCGCTGCCCAGCGAGAAGGCGGCCCGGCTCGCCCTCCGTACGCAGCAGGTGCTCGCGTACGAGACGGACGTGACCCACACGGTCGACCCGTTCGCCGGGTCGTACGTCGTGGAGTCCCTGACCGACGACCTGGAGGGCGCGGCGCGCGACCTCATGCAGCAGGTCGAGGACCTGGGCGGTGCGGTCGCGGCCATCGAGCGCGGGTTCCAGAAGGAGGAGATCGAGCGGTCGGCGTACGCGGTGGCGCGCGGCATCGACGACGGGGAGCGGGTGGTCGTCGGCGTCAACCGGTACACCGTCGACGAGGAGGAGCCCTACGAGCCGCTGCGGGTCGACCCCACGATCGGCGAGCAGCAGGCGGCGGCACTGGAGCGGCTGCGCGCGGAGCGCGACGGCGACGCCGTCGCCAGGGCGCTCGACGAGGTACGAGCGGCCGCCGGAGGGCGGGACAACGTGCTGCCGCCGATGCGCACGGCGCTGGCCGCCCGCGCCACGGTGGGCGAGGTGTGCGACGCGCTGCGGGGGGTGTGGGGCGTCTACGTCCCCACCGACGCCGGCTGACACCGCCGGCCCAGCTGACCCGGCCGGACCTCGGCGAGCACCGGACGGCAACCCCGCCCGGCCTGCCACAATGGGGCCACCGTGACCGACATCCCGGGCGTCGCCGCGCCCCCCGCCGACCTGCTCGCCGAGGTCGAGCGCCTGGCCAAGGCACTCGACGACGAGCTGGTCGCCCTGCGCCGCGACCTGCACGCGCACCCCGAGCTCGGCCGCGCGGAGGTGCGCACGACCAGGGTGGTGCGCGACCGGCTCGAGGCCGCCGGGCTCCGGCCCCGGGTGCTGGAGAGCGGCACCGGACTCGTCTGCGACCTGCCCGGCCCCGCGGATGGGCCGGTGCTGGCGCTGCGCGCCGACATCGACGCGCTCAGCGTGGTCGACGCCAAGGACGTCCCGTACCGGTCGACGGTGCCGGGTGTCTGCCACGCCTGCGGCCACGACGTGCACACCGCGGTGGTGCTGGGGGCGGGACTCGTGCTGGCCGAGCTCGCGGGCCGGGGCGTGCTGGGCGTGCCGGTGCGCCTGGTCTTCCAGCCGGCCGAGGAGGTCATGCCCGGCGGCTCGCACGACGTCATCGCGGCGGGCGGCATCGAGGGGGTGGGCCGGATCCTGTGCGTCCACTGCGACCCGCGGCTCGACGCCGGGATGGTCGGCCTGCGCGAGGGGCCGGTGACCTCGGCCTGCGACCGCCTGGTCGTCTCGCTGTCCGGGCGCGGCGGGCACACTGCGCGCCCGCACCTCACCGACGACCTCGTCTACGCCCTCGGCACCCTGGTGACCGAGCTGCCCGCGACGCTGTCGCGCCGGCTGGACCCGCGCGCCGGGGTGAGCCTGGTGTGGGGCCGGGTGGGCGCCGGGCACGCGGCGAACGCGATCCCTGCCCGAGGGGAGGCCGAGGGAACGATCCGGATGCTCGACGCCGGCGCCTGGACCGACACGCCGGACCTCATCCACGAGCTGGTGCGCGAGGTCCTGGCCCCGTACGGCGTGAGCGCGGAGGTCCGGGTGCACCGCGGTGTGCCCCCGGTCGTCAACGACTCCGGCACGACCGAGCTGTTCCGCGTGGCGGCCGAGGCCGCGCTCGGCGTCGAGTCGGTGACGACCACCGACCAGAGCCTGGGCGCGGAGGACTTCGCCTGGTACCTCGAGCACGTGCCGGGTGCGCTCGCCCGGCTGGGGGTTCGTCGTCCCGGCGACACGCGCGTGCGGGACCTGCACCAAGGTGACTTCGACCCGGACGAACGAGCCATCTCTGTCGGCGTGCGACTCCTGGTCGCCGCGGTGCTCGCCCTGCCCTGACCCAGTGGAACGGGCCGTCGCCGTCCCGTCACGGGCGGTGGTCGGGTCCGTTGGCCCTGTCCTGCGACCGCCACCTTGCGGCAAGGTCACAGGATCGTCTCGGGCCGGATGCGCCGACGCTCGTGCGGCGTGACCGTAGGTAGTCTCCGGACGATCTCCCGTCCAATCCCCTGCAGTAGGAGGGCTCGTGAAGAAGACAGCACGGTTTGCCGCGCTCGTCGGGACCTTGGCGCTCGTGGCCGCCGCCTGTGGCGATGCCCCCGACGAGGACACCGCCGGCGGGGGCAGCACCGGCGGCGCCGAGGAGACGAGCGACTTCCAGGCCTGCATGGTGACCGACTCCGGTGGCATCGACGACCGGTCGTTCAACGCCACCGCGTGGAAGGGCCTCCAGGACGCCGAGAGCGAGCTCGGCATCACGGCCAAGTACGTCGAGTCGAACTCCGAGACCGACTTCGCCCCGAACGTGAACCAGCTGGTCTCGGACGACTGCGGCATCATCGTCACCGTCGGCTTCCTGCTCGGCGACGCGACCAAGGAGGCCGCCGAGGCCAACACCGAGGAGCAGTTCGCGATCGTCGACTTCGGCTACGACGAGCCGATCGACAACGTCAAGCCGCTCATCTTCGACACCGCGCAGGCGGCGTTCCTCGCCGGCTACGTCGCCGCGGGCACGACCCAGACCGGCACCGTCGCCACGTTCGGCGGCATCAACATCCCGACCGTGTCCATCTTCATGGACGGCTTCTACGACGGGGTGCAGTACCACAACGAGCAGAAAGGCACCGACGTCCAGGTCCTGGGCTGGGACAAGGCGGCCCAGAACGGCTCGTTCACCGGTGACTTCCAGAACCAGGCCAACGGCCAGAACCTGGCGAACACGTTCATCCAGCAGGGCGCCGACATCATCATGCCGGTGGCCGGCCCGGTCGGCCTCGGTGCGGCGGCGGCCGCCCAGGAGGCCGGCGACGTCAAGATCATCGGTGTCGACAGCGACTGGTACGAGTCGGCCGAGCAGTACAAGGCCATCGTGCTCACCAGCGTGCTCAAGCGGATCGACAACGCGGTGTTCGATGCCACCGAGCAGGCGGTCAACGGCGAGTACAGCGCCGAGGCCTACGTCGGCACGCTGGAGAACGAGGGCGTCGGCATCGCGCCGTTCCACGACTTCGACGCCGAGGTGTCCGACGAGCTCAAGAGCGAGATCGAGGACCTCACCTCCCAGATCGTCGACGGGTCCCTGACGGTGGAGTCGCCGTCGTCGCCCGCGACGAGCTGACCTGCTGACGCCCCACGGGGCGGATCACGACCAGCGGGGGCCCGGGAGGCGGTACCGTCCGGATGACCGGACGGCCCGCCCCCGGGTCCCCGTCGTTCAGCGGTCGTCCGGCGACCGCTCCGGAGGGAGGCGACTCGCGCTGAAGCTCGAGCTGAGGGGCATCACCAAGCGCTTCGGATCGCTGGTGGCGAACGACCACATCGACCTCACCGTCGAGCCGGGGGAGATCCACTGCCTCCTCGGCGAGAACGGCGCCGGCAAGAGCACGCTGATGAACGTCCTGTACGGGCTGCTGCAGCCCGACGAGGGCGAGATCCTGGTCGACGGCGCGCCGCTGCGCATCGACGGTCCGGGCGACGCCGTCGCGGCCGGGATCGGGATGGTCCACCAGCACTTCATGCTCATCCCGGTGTTCACGGTCGCCGAGAACGTCATGCTCGGGTACGAGCACACCCGCACCGGCGGTCTGCTCGACCACGAGGCCGCGCGCAAGGAGGTCCTCCGGCTGTCCGAGCGGTTCGGCTTCGACGTCGACCCGGACGCCCTGGTCGAGGACATCCCGGTCGGGGTCCAGCAGCGGGTCGAGATCATCAAGGCGCTGGCGCGGGACGCCAAGGTCGTCATCCTGGACGAGCCCACGGCCGTGCTGACCCCCCAGGAGACCGACGAGCTGATCGGCATCATGCGCGAGCTCAAGGCGTCGGGCACCTCCATCGTCTTCATCACCCACAAGCTCCGCGAGGTCCGCGCCGTCGCCGACCGGATCACCGTGATCCGGCGCGGCGCCGTCGTCGGCACCGCCACCCCGGACTCGACCGAGACCGAGCTGGCCTCCCTGATGGTCGGCCGCACCGTCCAGCTCACCGTCGACAAGCAGCCCTTCGCCCCGGGCGAGCCCGAGCTCGTCGTCGAGGACCTCCGGGTCGTCGACGAGGCGGGCCACGTCCGGGTGGACGGAGTCTCCTTCGACGTCCGCCGCGGCGAGATCGTTGTCCTGGCGGGCGTGCAGGGCAACGGCCAGACCGAGCTGGTGGAGGCGCTGCTCGGGCTGCAGGAGGACGTCTCCGGCTCGGCCCGGCTCGCCGGCCTCGAGCTGGTGGGCGCCTCGGTCAAGGACATCCTCGACCACGGTGTCGGCTACGTCCCCGAGGACCGGTCGCACGACGGCCTCATCGGGTCCTTCAGCGTGGCCGAGAACCTCGTCCTGGACACCCACGACCGGCCGCCCTTCGCCCGCGGCGTCTCGATGTCGCCGGCCAAGGTGCGGTCGCGCGCCACCGAGCTGGTCGACGAGTTCGACGTCCGTACGCAGGGGGTCGAGGCGCCGGCGTCCTCGCTGTCCGGCGGGAACCAGCAGAAGCTGGTCATGGCCCGGGAGATGGGTCGGCCGCTGAAGCTGTTCATCGCCTCGCAGCCGACCCGCGGCGTCGACGTCGGCTCCATCGAGTTCCTGCACAACCGGATCGTCCAGGAGCGCGACCGGGGGACGCCGGTGCTGCTCGGCTCGACCGAGCTCGACGAGGTGCTGGGGCTCGCCGACCGGATCGCGGTCATGTACAGGGGCCGGATCGTCGGCATCGTCGGCCCGGACACGTCCCGCGACGTCCTCGGCCTGATGATGGCCGGCGTCCCGCTCGAGGAGGCGCAGCAGGCCGCCGCCGAGCACGGGCCGACGCTGCTCGGGGCACAGGACCAGGCCGAGGACGCCGTGCCCCTGCAGGTGGACCGCCACGGGCACCGGCCCGGCGAGCCGCCGGGGTCCGGGGGGCCCGTCGTGAACACCGACCCCAGCGAGCCCACGCCCGGAGGTGGCGCGTGACGACCGCGACGACCGAGGCCCCCGCCCCGCCGCCCGAGGCCGCTCCCGAGGCGCCGCGCCGCAGCCGCGGCCGGGACCTGCGCGACAACGTCGTGCTGACCGCGCTGTCCGTGCTGCTGGCCCTCGCCGTCGGTGCGGTGCTCATCATCGTGGCCGACCCCGACGTCCAGGACGCCTCGGCCTACCTGTTCTCGCGCCCCGGCGACACCTTCAGCGCGGCCTGGGACTCCGTGTACAACGCGTACGTCGCGCTCTTCCAGGGAGCGATCTTCGACCCGAGCGCGGGGACGTTCACGGCCGCGATCCGGCCGATCACCGAGTCGCTCGTCTTCGCCATCCCGCTGATCGCGGCGGGCCTCGCCGTCGGCCTGGCGTTCCGGGCCGGCCTGTTCAACATCGGTGCCGAGGGGCAGATCATCCTGGGCGCCGTCTTCGCGTCGTTCGTGGGCTTCACCTGGGGCATGCCGCCCGTCGTGCACGTGGTGGTCGCCCTGCTCGCCGGAGTTCTCGGCGGCATGATCTGGGGCGGCATCCCGGGCTTCCTCAAGGCCCGGACGGGTGCGCACGAGGTCATCACGACGATCATGCTCAACAACATCGCGCGCTTCCTGCTCGCCTACCTGCTGTCGACGGCCGCGTTCCAGCGGCCCGGGCGCAACGACCCGATCAGCCCGCAGGTCGACGCCAACGCCCAGCTGCCGCTGCTGCTGGGCAGCTGGTCGCGGCTGCACGCCGGTCTGCTCGTGGTCCTCGGCGCGGCGGCAGGCGTGTGGTGGCTGCTCAACCGCAGCACCATCGGCTTCAAGTTCCGCGCGGTGGGCGCCAACCCGTGGGCCTCGCGCACGGCAGGCATCCGGACCGGGACGACCACCTTCCTCGTCATGGCCTTCGCCGGTGGCCTGGCCGGGCTCGCCGGCGCCTTCCAGATCCTCGGGACGGAGAAGGCGCTGACCGGCGGCATCTCGGCCGGGATCGGCTTCGACGCCATCACGGTCGCCCTGCTGGGCCGGGGCAACCCGGTGGGGATCGTGCTCGCGGGCGGCCTGTTCGGCGCACTCCGCGCCGGTGGCGTCACGATGCAGGCGCGCACCGGGACACCCATCGACATCGTGCTCGTCGTCCAGTCCCTCATCGTGCTCTTCATCGCGGCGCCACCACTCGTGAGAGCGATCTTCCGGGTCAAGGCGGCCGGTGCCGGCACCATGCAGGTCTCGAAGGGGTGGAACGCATGAGCACCGCGACCGCGACGCCCGCGGCGCCCGCGGGGGCCCCCGAGCCGACGACGGTCGTCGAGCGGCCGCCCAGCTGGCGGGTGCCGATCAGCCTCGGCGTCTTCGCGCTCTTCTCGCTGGTCGTGTTCGGATTCGGTGCCGACGACGGCGACAGGAGCACGTTCGGCATCACGCTCGGCTCCGACCCGTTGCTGGACATCCCCGACGTCTCGCTGCCGACCCGGTCCACCACGATCGTGCTCTCGGTGCTCCTCCTCGCGCTGGCCGGCTTCGCCGCCCTACGCGTGTCGCAGCGCCGGCGGATCCCGCTGCCGGTGACCATCGGGTTCGCCGCCGTCTGGATGCTGTCCTTCCTCGTCTGGGCGATCGCCGGGAACACGATCTCGTTCACCGGCCTGCTCCGCGGGACCGTGCTGCTCGCGGTCCCGCTGGTCTTCGGCGCCCTCTCCGGTGTGCTGTGCGAGCGGGCCGGCGTCATCAACATCGCCATCGAGGGTCAGCTGCTCGCGGGCGCCTTCCTCTCGGCGGTCGTGGCCAGCCTCACCGACAGCCTCTGGCTCGGCCTGATCGCCGCGCCCGTCGCCGGGCTCATGGTGGCCGTGCTGCTGGCCGTCTTCGCGATCCGGTACGTCGTGGACCAGATCATCGTCGGCGTCGTGCTCAACGTGCTCGTCATCGGCCTCACCGGCTTCCTGTACGGCCGCGTCCTCGCCGCCAACCAGGACACCTGGAACCAGCCGGGGACCTTCGGCCGGATCAAGATCCCGGTGCTCGGCGACATCCCGATCCTCGGGCCCGTGCTGTTCGACCAGTCGATCATCGTCTACCTGATGTACGTCACGGTGGCGGTCGTCCACGTCGCGCTGTTCAAGACCCGCTGGGGGCTGCGGGTCCGGGCGGTCGGCGAGCACCCCACCGCCGCCGACACCGTGGGCATCAAGGTCAACCGCATCCGGGTCCGGAACGTGCTGCTCGGCGGCGTGGTCGCGGGCCTGGGCGGCGCCTTCTTCACCCTGGGCTCGGTGGGTGCCTTCGGCCGGGAGATGACGGCGGGGCAGGGCTTCATCGCGCTGGCCGCGATGATCTTCGGCCGGTGGTCACCGATCGGTGCGCTCTTCGCCGCGCTGCTGTTCGGCTTCGCCAACGCCCTGCAGAGCATCCTCGGCATCATCGGGACGCCGATCCCCAGCGAGTTCATGCTGATGGCCCCCTACCTCGCGACCCTGTTCGCGGTCGCCGGACTCGTGGGCCGCGTGCGCGCGCCGGCAGCGGACGGTCAGCCCTACGTCAAGGGCTGAGGCCGTGGTGGACGACTCCGTGCGCGCTGGGCCCGGGACGGCAGGACCCGGTGTCGACTGGGCCGCCCTGCGGGCGGCCGCCGCCGAGGTGATGCGGCACGCCTACGCCCCGTACTCCCGGTTCCCGGTCGGCGCGGCGGCACTCGTCGACGACGGACGCGTCGTGGTCGGCTGCAACGTCGAGAACGCCGGGTACGGGGTGACGCTGTGCGCGGAGTGCGGCGTGGTGTCCGCCCTGCACGCCACGGGCGGGGGCCGGCTGGTGGCCTTCACCTGCACGGGCGGGCACGGCCAGCTGCTGATGCCGTGTGGCCGTTGCCGCCAGCTGCTCTGGGAGAACGGCGGTCCCGCCCTGCTGGTCGACACGCCCGAGGGCGTGCTGCCCATGCGGGACGTGCTGCCGCAGGCGTTCGGCCCGGAGGACCTGGCCACGGAGCGCGACCTGGGCTGATCCGGGCGGCTGGCGGCCTGCGGGCTACGCCGACGGCGGAGTGGGTGGCCGGCCGCGGACGGGGACGGCATGATCGCGGCATGAGCGAGCCGTACGACGCCGTCGACGTGATCCG
>DATHTV010000235.1:0-18192 GCA_035462845.1 Jiangellales bacterium | reverse complement strand
AGCAGCACCACGACGCCCGCGATCGGCCCGTACGTGTCGCCGTACGAGCCGAACCGGTCGACGTACAGGGAGAAGCCGGCCGAGGCGATCACCCAGAGGACCGTGGCGACGACGGCGCCGGGGGTCACCCACCGCAAGCGCGGGGAGTCACGGTCGGGGGCGACCCGGTAGAGCACCGCGAGCGCGACGACGAAGGCGAGCACGAGACCGAGCCAGCGCAGGACCTGCACCACGGCGGTCGCCGCGACGCCGAGGCCCAGGGTGTCGAGCACCGCGGGCAGCACGGCCACCAGACCCACCGCGACCGCGACGAACACCAGGGCGCCCACCGTCAGCAGCAGCGACAGCCCGCGCTTCTTGACGAAGTTGCGCTCGTCGACCTCGTCGTAGACCGAGTTCAGCGCCCCGACCAGGCCGGCGACGCCGGCGGAGGCGGACCACAGCGCCAGCAGCAGCGCGATGACGAGCCCGATGCCGAGGCCCTGCTGGGGGGCCGACGCGATGCGCTCCATCTGGTCGGTCAGCAGCGTCTGCGCCTCGCTGGGGAGGGCCGACCCGACCTCCTCCACCTGGCGGGCGACGTCCTCGGGCGTCGACACCAGGCCGTACACCATCACGGCCGCCACGAGGGACGGCACGAGCGCCATGAAGGCGGAGTAGGCGACTCCCCCCGCGAGGAGCCCCACGTTGTCCAGGCTGGACTCCTTCCAGGCCCGCTTGAGGACCTGGACCCAGCCCCGGCGCGGCAGCTCGCCGGGCCGGTCGGCGTCGGCGCCGGGCTGCCGGGGGCGGCGCGTGTCGCGTGTCTGCGTGTCGGTCATGGGCGCACAGGTGCCCGATCGGCGCCGGATCAGTCCTTCCGGCGCCGATCGGGTTCCCGGTACCGAGGTGACCGGGATGGGTGGAGGGTCAGGGCGCCTCGCGCCGCAACAGCACCAGCACGCCCAGCACGACCACCACACCCGCGTACGCGGCGAGCATCCCCCCGCCGGCCAGCGGCGTCAGCAGGTCGGATCGACCGCTCCCGCCCTGGAGGACGGCCTGCGCGGCGCCGCTGGGCAGCCACCGTGGCAGCTCGGGCTGGTTCGCGACGACGGGGACGACGCCCTCCCCCACGAAGCGCCAGACAAGCAGGGCGACGATGGCGGCCGTCGTGTTGCCGAGCAGGGTGCCCAGCCCGGTGGCCACCACGGCCCACAACGCGGTGAGCAGCGCCACGGCCCCGACTGCCCGCCAGGTCGCACCGTCGGCAAGGGCCACGGGCAGGCCCTCGGCCCTCAAGAGCAGGCCGCCGAGGACCAGCGACGTCACGGTCGAGACCGCGGCCACCGCGAGCCCGAACACGGCGGAGGCGGCGAGCTTGGCGGCCACGACGCGGGATCGGCGCGGCTCGGCGAGGTAGGTCGCGCGCACCGTCTTGTGCTGCCAGTCGCCCGCACTCGCGGTGACGGCGACCAGGATGGCCAGGAACCACACCCCCTCGGCGGGGGCCCGGACGAGGAAGGCCAGGTCGACGTCGGCCGGGGTGATGTCTCCCTGGCCCCTGCCGGCGGCCACGGACACGGCGGCGAAGCACACCAGGCCGGCGAGCAGTGCGGTGAGTGCGAGCACCAGGCGCGGCAGGCGCAGCGTACGGATCTTGAGCAGCTCGGTGGCGACGAGGTCGGTCATCGGAGGCTCCCTTCGGGGCCGGAGTGGGCGGGATCGATCAGGTCGAGGACGAGGTCCTCCAAGGACCCGGTGCCGGCGCGGGCGACCAGCTCGTCGACCCGGCCGTGCGCCACGAGCCGGCCGCGGTCGATGACGGCCACGTCGTCCACCGTCCGGGCCAGCTCCGAGAGCAGGTGGCTGGACACGAGCACCGTCCGGCCCTCGCCGGCGAGGCGACGCAGCAGGGTGCGCAGCCAGTGCACGCCCTGCGGGTCCAGGCCGTTGGCCGGCTCGTCGAGGACGAGCGTCTCGGGGTCGCCCAGCAGCGCGGCCGCGAGGCCGAGCCGCTGTCGCATCCCCATCGAGTAGCCGCCCACCCGGCGCCGGGCGGCCGCCGCCAGCCCGACGTCCCCGAGCAGCGAGTCGACGCGGCGGTCGGGTACCCCGATGGGCCGGCCGATCACCCGGAGCGCGTCCCGGCCGGTGCGGCGGGGGTGGAACTGGTCAGGGTCGGTGAGCGCGCCGACCTGCGTGGTCGGGTGCTCCAGCTCCGCGTACGGGCGGCCGTCGATCAGGGCGCGTCCGGACGTGGGCGTCGTGAGCCCGAGCAGCATCCGCAGGGTGGTGGACTTGCCGGCGCCGTTGGCGCCCACGAAGCCGGTGATGCTGCCTGGCTCGAGCGTGAGGGAGAGGTCGTCGACCGCGGTCACGTCGCCGTAGCGCTTGGTGAGGCGGTCCAGCTCGATGCGTGCCATGCCCATGAGCCTCCGCCGCGAGCGCCGCGGGGTCGTCCGCGTCCAGGCGACACCTGCTGTACTCCCACGGGAGTAGCCGGGGTGTGGGAGGTCAGCGACTCCCGGGGACGACCAGCCCCGCCTCGTACGCCACGACGACGAGTCCGGCCCGGTCCCGTACGCCGAGCTTGCCGAGGATCCGGCTGACGTGCGTCTTGGCCGTGAGAGGGCTGACCACGAGCTCGTCGGCGATCTCGGCGTTGGAGAGCCCGTGCCCGACGAGGCGCAGGACCTCGACCTCGCGCTCGGTGAGCCGGTCGACCAGCCGCCGGTCCGGCCGTGCGGCCGGACCCCGCGCGAACTCGGCGACCAGCCGACGGGTCACGGTCGGCGCCAGCAGTGCGTCCCCGGCGGCGACGACGCGGACGGCGTGCAGCAGGTCCTCCGGCGAGACGTCCTTGAGGAGGAAGCCGCTGGCTCCTGCCCGCAGCGCCCCGTAGACGTACTCGTCGAGGTCGAACGTCGTGAGCACCAGGACCCGGACGGCCGCGGTCGCCGGGTCGGTCGTGATGCGACGGGTGGCCTCGAGGCCGTCGATGCCCGGCATGCGGACGTCCATGAGCAGCACGTCGGGCACCTCGCGGCGGGCCAGGTCCACGGCCTCGGCGCCCGAGCCGGCCGTCCCGACCAGGTCCAGGTCGGGAGCCAGCCGCACCTGCACCGCGAAGCCGTCCCGCACCAGCGGCTGGTCGTCGGCGATCGCGACCCGGATCACCGCGACCCCGCCACATCCCAGCGCGCCACGACCCGCCACCCGCGTCCGCCCCCGGCCGGGCCGGTGTCGAGCACCCCGCCGGTCCCCTCCACCCGCTCCCGCATCCCGACGAGGCCGTGCCCGCCGTGCAACCCCTGGTCGCCGCCGGTGGTGTCCGGGCCGCCCACCCTGGCCGCCTCGGCCCCCCCGTCGAGCACCTCGACGAGCACCTCGCCCCCGACCGCCACCGCGACGTCCACGTGGGTGGCGCCTGCGTGGCGCAACGCATTGGTGAGCGACTCCTGCACGACGCGGAACGCGGCGGCCGACACCGGCTCCGCAGCGCCGTCGACGTCACCGGTCATCGCGAGCGCGACGTCCAGCCCGGCCTCCCGTGCCTCCTGGACGAGGGCGGGAACGTCGCGTATCCCTCGCCCCGGGTCGTCGCGCAGCAGGGCCAGCACCCAGCGGACCTCCCGCAGCGACGACCGGCTCGCCTCCTCGATGGCGGCCAGGGACCGGCGGGCCTCCTCGGTCACCCCCGCGTCGAGGGCGACGCGTGCCGTCCCGGCCTGCACCGCGATCGCGCCGAGTCCGTGGCCCACCACGTCGTGCAGGTCGCGGGCGATGCGCAGCCGTTCGGCCGCGGCGGCCTCGCGGGCCAGGCCGTCCCGGCGGTCGACGGCGGCCGCGCCGAGCATCCCCGCGAGGCCCGCGACCAGGGCGAGGAGCAGGTACCCGGCTGCCAGGTCGGCGGCACCGTCGGCCAGCAGCACGAGGAGCAGGGCGGCGAGGGCGCCGCCGGTGCCTGCCACCGCGTGGCGCCTGGGCGCGTACCGTCCGATGGCGTGGACGGCGACCCAGACCGCCACCGGCACGACGGCCCCGGCCACGGCGACCTGACCCGCGTACGCCGCCGACGCGACGGCCAGCACGGTGAGCGGGCGGCGGCGCCGCCACAGCAGGGCAGCTCCACCGGCCGCACCCAGCAGGGACGCCGCCCCGCCGGCCAGGGCGCCGAGGTCCCCGGGTGCTCCGGCCCGGACGTTGAGGGCACCGACCACGGCGCAGGCGGCCGCGACCAGACGGTCGGCGAGCGCTGCGTGGCGGGAGGTGCGGCGGTCCATCGAGCAGGGACGCTACGCCCCCGACGGGTCGAAGCTCGCGGCCTCGTGCTCCGGCCCGGTGTGGGCACCGGGCCGGAGCACGGGACGAGGACCGGAGGGGGAGCCGGCGGCGGCGGGGGGGCACCGCGGCCAGCACTGGTCCTCGATCACGCCGCCCCGAGCCTCGAGCGGCGGACAACGTCCGGGCGGGCCGCGTGGGGAGGCGATCCCGCTCCGTACGACCACAGCATCAGCGCCTCAGGTGAGACCCGGGTGAGAGCAGGATGAGAAAACTCTTCCGTGCGGGAACACCGCACCGGCCGTGGCCGTTCGACCGCCTGACCAACCGAGGAGGGCCATGCGGCAGACGGAGACCGACGCGGAGCTCGACCGCCAGTACCGGGTGCTGCTGGACGCGGACCGTCCGGACATCACGAGGGCGTCCGCGGGGGAGTTGGCCGAGGCGGTCGAGAAGCTGCGCGAACCCTTGCGCTCGGCGCTGGCCCAGGAGGACCGTGTGGCGTCCCGGTCCTGGGTTCCGTTCGTTCTCGTCGTGGGACCCTTGCTCGCCGCGGCCGAGGACCTCGTCCCGACGCTGCGCCTCGACGGCGGCTCTGCGGCCGGGGTGGTCGACCGCAACCACGGCGAGGCCGGTCTGGCTGCCTACCGCCCGCTGCCCGAGCTCGGCGTGCCGGAGTCGGGTCTCTACGCGCTGATCGACGTCGAGCGTGGTGAGGAGTTCTGCGGCGTGCGACCCAAGGACGCGCTGCCCGTGCTCGCCGGTCGGGGCCGGACGCCGCTCACCATCCACGAGGGCATCGCCCTGGTGGCGCACTTCCCGAGCGTGCTCGAGAAGAACGCCTGCTTCATGCTGTCCGGCTCCCGGCGCGGCGACAAGCGGGTGCCGGCCCTGTGGATCTCGGACCGGGCACCGAAGGTCGGCTGGTGCTGGGAGGGCAACCCGCACACCTGGCTGGGCACTGCGTCCGCGGGCGCCCGCCTCGCCTGACTGCGCCGCGACGCGTGGGAGACTCCTGGTCCGTGGAGGGTCCCGACGCACCGCTCAAGGCCCAGGTGGTGCTCCTCGCCGGCCCGTCCGGCAGCGGTAAGTCGCACCTCGCCGCGGCATCCGGACTCCCGGTTCTCACCCTCGACGACTTCTACCGCGACGGCGACGACCCGGGCCTGCCGCGTGAGCCGGAGCTCGGGATCGTCGACTGGGACGACCCGCGGGCCTGGGACGCCGAGTGCGCGGTCGCGACGCTGGAGGCGATCTGCCGTACGGGCTGCGCGGACGTGCCCGAGTACGACATCTCCCGGGACCGGGCGACGTCCACGCGCCGGTTCTGCGTGGACGGGGCGACCGCGTTCGTCGCGGAGGGGCTCTTCGCGGCGGAGATCGTCACCGCCTGCCGGGAGCGGGGCATCCTCGCCGAGGCGATCGTTCTCCACCGGCCGCCCTGGAAGAACTTCACCCGCCGGCTGGTCCGCGACCTCGTCGAGCGCCGCAAGCCCCCGCTCACCCTGGTGCGCCGCGGGCGCCTGCTGATGGCGGCGGAGGCCGCCGTGGTGCGCCGCCAGGTGGCCCTGGGCTGCCGGCCGTACGACGCCCAGCGACTCCGGCGGACGCTTGCGGCGCTGCGGGCCCGGCCGTCCGGCCAGCCGTCCAGGTGACAGGCCTGCCTGATCGACGCGAGTGCCGTCGATGTCGTCCCGCTCGGCCGTGACCACTGGACGGTCGCCGTCGACGCCTACCTCCGGTACGGCAAGGGTCGCCACCCCGCCGGGTGAACTCCGGCGCCTGCCTCACGTACGCGCTGGCGAGCGTCGCCGGCGAGCCGCTGCTCTGCCTCGGCGACGACTTCAGCAGACGGACCTGTCGCTCGTGCCGCTCGGCTGAGCCCGACGTAGCCTCGGACAGGTGCCACGACGGGACCGTACGGCCGGGCGCCGCCCGACCGGCACCCACCGGGCCCACCCGGCCGCGGTGGCCGCGCTGGCCGTCCTCGCCACCGTGCTGGCGGCGTGCGGCGGGGGGACGACCGACGCGGGCCGGCCGGCGGCGACGGCGACGTCTCCCGCAGGGTCGGCGGCGTCCGCGCGCGCAGCACCGGAGCCGTCGGCGCCAGGGCCCACGACCAGGACCCCCGACGCCGAGCCCGGCCCGGTGACGATCGCCTTCGCCGGCGACGTGCACGTCGAGGGTCCGCTGCGTGGCCGGCTGGCCGACCCGGCCACCGCGCTGGCACCGGTGGCGCCGCTGCTCTCCGGCGCGGACCTCGCGGTGGTCAACCTCGAGAGCTCCGTGGGCACGGGGGGGACTCCCGAGCCCAAGCGCTTCCGCTTCCAGGCCCCGCCGACCGTGTTCCCCGCCCTGACCGCGGCGGGCGTCGACATCGTGACCATGGCGAACAACCACGCGAAGGACTTCGGAGACGACGGCCTGGCGCAGACGCTCGCCGCGGTCGCCGACGCGGAGTCCGGTGACCCGCCGCTGTCGGTCGTCGGAGTGGGTGCCGACGCGGCGCAGGCCTTCGCCCCGGCCGTACGGGAGGTGCGCGGCACGACGGTCGCGGTCATCGGGGCGCACAGCGCCGACGACCCCACGGCCGACCCGACGGAGCAGTGGGCCGCGGCCGAGGGACGGCCCGGGGTCGCGGTCGCCCGGGATCCCAACCCGCTGGCCGACGTGGTCCGGACGGTCGCGGCGACCGTCGACGCCGTCGTGGTCTTCATGCACTGGGGGGTGCAGGGTCAGGCCTGCCCGAGCGAGTCGCAGCGAGCCACGGCACGCGCGCTGGCCGACGCCGGGGCGACTGCCGTCGTCGGTGCGCACGCGCACGAGCTGCAGGGCGCCGGGGTGCTCGACCGGACCTACGTCGCGTACGGCCTGGGCAACTTCGTCTGGTACCGGCCCGGGCCCAGCGGGGTGCTCACGCTCACCCTGCTCGGCGGGCAGGTCGTCGGCGAGGCGTGGACGCCTGCGCTCATCGGTGGCGACGGCCTGCCGGTGGCCGCCGCGGGCGCCGAGGCCGACCGGCTGACGGCCGCCTTCACGGCACTGCGCGACTGCACGGACCTGACTCCACTGTCCTGAGCGCGCGGGCTCGCTCCGCGCTGGCCTGAGCGCGCGGGCTCGCTGCCCGCTCACCCCGATCGCGCACCGAGCCGCACCGTCCTGGTGACCCCGATCTCCTCCAGGAAGTCGTCGTCGTGGCTGGCCACGACCAGCGCACCCCGGTAGCCGGCGAGCGCCTCGGTGAGGCTGCGGACGCCGGCCAGGTCCAGGTTGTTGGTCGGCTCGTCCAGCAGCAGCAGCTGCGGCGCCGGCTCGGCCAGCAGCAGGGCCGCCAGGGTCGCGCGGAATCGCTCCCCGCCGGACAGCGTGGCCACGGTCTGCTCACCTCGGCGACCGGTGAACCCGAACCGGGCCAGCCGGGCGCGCACCTCGTTCACCGAGGCCGAGGGCGCTGCCCGCGAGACGTTGTCGACGACCGAGCGCGCGTCGTCGAGCACGTCCAGCCGCTGCGGCAGGTAGCGGACGGGGACCCGGACGTCCACGCGGCCGCCGCCGGGCGCGGGTCGACCGGCCACGGCCTCCAGCAGCGTGGTCTTGCCCGAGCCGTTCGGACCCACCAGGGCGATGCGTTCCGGGCCCCGGACGTCCAGCGAGACCGTCTCACCGCTGCGCAGCACCGCGCCGGTCAGTCGCAGCACCCCGCGTCCGGCCGGGACCTCGGTGAGCGGCAGGTCCACCCGGATCACGGCGTCGGAGCGCACCGCCTCCTCGGCGGCTGCCAGCCGCTCGCGCGCCACCTCGAGCCGGCCCTCGTGGACGCCGCGCTCACGACCCGCCGAGACCTGCGCCTTGCGCTTCCGGGCACCGGTGAGGATCTTCGGCTGGTCGTCCCGCCGCTCGCGGCCGTACCGGGCCCTGCGGGCCAGCCGGGTCTGGGCGTCGACGAGCTCGCGGTGCTGCCGGCGGACGTCCGCCCGCGCGGCGCTCACCAGCCGCTCCGCGGTCGCCTGCTCGGCCCGGACCGCCGCCTCGTACGCGTCGAGGTTGCCGCCGTACTGCCGCGCCCGCCCGTCCCGGAGCTCGACGACGCCGTCGACCAGCCGCAGCAGGGACCGGTCGTGGCTGACGACGAGGACAGTTCCGGGGAAGCCTGCCAGGGCCTCGTCCAGCCGCCGGCGGGCGCTTCGGTCGAGGTTGTTCGTCGGCTCGTCGAGGAGCAGCACAGCCGGCCGCCGGAGGAGCAGCGCCGCCAGCGCGAGCAGCACGGACTCACCGCCGGAGAGCTCGCCCACCCGGCGGTCCAGCCCGATCCGGCCGAGCCCGAGACGACCCAGCGTGGCAGCGGCGCGCTCCTCGACGTCCCAGTCGTCGCCGACTGCCGCGAAGTTCTCGTCCCTCACGTCGCCGCGCTCGATCGCCCGCAACGCAGCCCGGGTGCGGGCGACACCGAGCACCTCGTCCACGCGCCTCCCGGTGGAGAGCGTGAGGTCCTGAGGCAGGTACCCGGCCTCGCCGCGCACCGTCACCGAGCCGCGGGAAGGACGGATGAGGCCGGCGGCCAGGCGGAGCAGGGTCGACTTCCCGGAGCCGTTCACCCCCACGAGCCCGGTGCGGCCGGAGCCCAGCTCGAGGTCCAGCCCGTCGAGCACGCACGTCCCGTCGGGCGTGGAGTAGGCGAGGTCGGAGCAGAGGAGGGCGGTACTCATGAGGAGCCTTCCGGTCGGCGTGGACACGGCGGGGGGTCCTCAGACGAGCAACGGCCTGCTCCGATCGGTGCGGTGAGGAGGGTTCGTGCGCCCACGACGGTACGGACGGCGCCCCGCCCGGGCAACGGGTTTTCCGCCCGGCACGTGAGCCGCCCGCTCGTCCCGTCCGGTGGCCCTCACTGCCCGAACCCGCCCTCGGCGCCCCGCCAGCACCCGCCGAAGGCGGTTCCGAGCCGGCAAGCAGACCTGCCCGCCCGAGCGGGCAGCTGGACCTCATGCAGCCCGGCGTCGAAGAACGCGCCCGCTACCGGCCGGTGCGGACCTGCACGAACTCCCGTGCCGCGCGCAGCGCCGCGTACCCGGGCTTGATGACCTCGTTGATGAGCAGCAGCCGCTCGTCGAAGGGGATGAAGGCGCTCTTCATCGCGTTGACCGCGAACCACTGGTAGTCGTCGAGGTCGTAGTCGAAGGCCTCGGAGAGCAGCTGGAGCTCCCGCGACATCGAGGTCCCGCTCATCAGCCGGTTGTCGGTGTTCACGGTGACGCGGAACCGCATCCGGGTGAGCAGCCCGATGGGGTGGTCGGCGATCGACGCCGCGGCGCCGGTCTGCACGTTGGAGGAGGGGCACATCTCGAGCGGGACGCGGGTGTCACGGACGTAGCCGGCGAGCCGCCCGAGCCGGGCCTCCCCGCCCTCGCCGATCGACACGTCGTCGATGATGCGGACGCCGTGGCCGAGCCGGTCGGCGCCGCACCACTGCAGCGCCTCCCAGATCGAGGGCAGGCCGAAGGCCTCGCCGGCGTGGATGGTGAAGCGCATGTTCTCGCGGCGCAGGTACTCGAAGGCGTCGAGGTGCCGGGTGGGCGGGAAGCCGGCCTCGGCACCCGCGATGTCGAAGCCGACCACCCCGGCGTCGCGGTACCGGACGGCGAGCTCGGCGATCTCCCGCGAGCGCGCCTGGTGACGCATCGCGGTGAGCAGCGTCGCCGTCCGGATGGGGCGTCCGGCTGCGGCGGCTCGCTGCTCACCCACCCGCAGCCCCTCCTCGACCGCCTCGACCACCTGCTCGAGCGTGAGCCCGGCCTCGAGGTGCTGCTCGGGGGCGTACCGGATCTCGGCGTAGACGACGCCGTCGGCGGCCAGGTCCTCGGCGCACTCGGTCGCGACCCGCACGAGGTCGTCCCGGCTCTGCATCACGGCGACCGTGTGGGCGAACGTCTCGAGGTAGCGCTCCAGGGAACCGGAGTCGGCCGAGGCCACGAACCAGGCGCGCAGCTGGTCGGGATCGGTGGTCGGCAGCTCGTGACCGGCCGCCTGCGCCAGCTCGACGATCGTCTCCGGGCGCAGCCCCCCGTCCAGGTGGTCGTGCAGCAGGACCTTGGGCGCGCGCGAGATCTCGTCGGCGGTGGGAGTCACGGCGCTCACGGTAGCCGTCGCGCGGGTCGGCGACGCTGGATAGCCTCGCTCCGTGTCCCGCAGCCTGTACGTCGCCGCGTCCGAGGCGGAGAGCGGCAAGTCCGCGGTGGCGTTGGGCCTCTTCGACCTGATGTCCCGGCGGGTCGGTCGAGCCGCGCCCTTCCGCCCCGTCGTACGCGGCGGCGAGGAGCCCGACCCGGTGGTGTCGATGTTGCGGTCCCGCTACCCCGTCGACGCCCCGTACGAGGACTGCGTCGGCGTGACCTACGACGACGTGCACGCCGACCCGGACCGGGCCATGGGCGAGATCGTGTCTCGGTACCGGGCGCTGGAGCGCGAGTGCGACGCGATCCTGGTCGTGGGTACGGACTTCACCGACGTGGGCGCCGCGACCGAGCTGTCCTTCAACGCCCGGCTCGCCGCGAACCTCGGCTCGCCGGTGCTGGCCGTCGTCACCGGGCACGGGCGGACGCCGGACGACGTCGTGTCGGCGGTCGAGCTCACGACCTGGTCACTCAGCGCCGAGCACGCGCACGTCGTGGGCATCGTCGTGAACCGGGCGCAGCCCGACGACGCCGACGCGCTGCGCGACCGGCTCGACGGCAAGCTGAACGACCGGCGGGTCTTCGTCCTCCCCGGGGAGCCGCTGCTGACCGCGCCCACCGTGCAGCAGGTCGTCGACGCCTGCGAGGCCGAGCTCGTCTTCGGCGACCCCGACCTGCTGCAGCGGGAGGCCCAGGGCTTCGTGGTGGCCGCGATGACGTTGCCGCGAGTGCTCGACTACCTGACCGACGGGGCGGTCGTCATCACCCCGGGCGACCGCGTCGAGGTGCTGGTCGGCGTCCTGATGGCGCACCGGGCCGAGACCTTCCCGGCCCTCGCCGGTGTGCTGCTGACCGGCGGGATCGACCTGGACGAGTCGGTCCGCCGCCTGGTCGACGGCCTCGGCTCCTCCCTGCCCGTCGCGGCCACCCGGGAGAACACCTTCGTCACCGCCCAGCGTGCGTCCGCGGTGCGGGGCGCCGTCACCGGCGGCAGCGAGCGCAAGCTCGACACCGCCCTCACGCTGGTCGAGAAGTACGTCGACGGGGCCGCCCTGCTCGACCAGGTCGACGTCCTGCGCACGGGTGTCGTGACGCCGCTGATGTTCTCGTACGACCTGGTGGAGCGGGCCCGCGCCGACCGCAAGCGGATCGTGCTCCCCGAGAGCGGCGACGAGCGGGTGCTGCGCGCTGCGGACACCGTCCTGCGGCGGGGCGTCGCGGACCTCGTGCTGCTCGGGGACCAGACCGACGTGCAGAGGCGGGCGACCGAGCTGGGCCTCGACCTGTCCGCCGCCGAGGTGGTCGACCCCGGCGACCCCGAGGTGCGCGACCGGCTCGCGCGGGTGTACGCCGAGCTCCGTGCGCACAAGGGCGTGAACTACGACGCCGCCGCCGACGTCGTCACCGACGTCTCCTACTGCGGCACGCTCATGGTGCATCTGGGCCTGGCCGACGGCATGGTCTCCGGGGCCGTGCACACGACGGCCCACACCGTGCGGCCGGCCTTCGAGATCATCCGGACGACCGACGAGGTGTCGGTCGTCTCCAGCGTGTTCTTCATGTGCCTCGACGACCGCGTCCTGGTCTACGGGGACTGCGCGATCGTCCCCGACCCCACCGCCGAGCAGCTCGCCGACATCGCCCTGTCGTCGGCCGCGACCGCCGAGCGCTTCGGGATCGAGCCGCGCGTGGCCATGCTCTCGTACTCCACCGGGGAGTCCGGCACCGGAACCGACGTCGAGAAGGTCCGCGCCGCGACGGCGCTGGTGCGCGAGCGGCGACCGGACCTCGAGGTCGAGGGCCCGATCCAGTACGACGCCGCGGTCGACGCCAGCGTCGCGCGGACCAAGCTGCCCGACAGCGAGGTCGCCGGCCGCGCCACGGTCTTCGTCTTCCCGGACCTGAACACGGGCAACAACACGTACAAGGCCGTGCAGCGCAGCGCCGGCGCGGTCGCGGTCGGCCCGGTCCTGCAGGGCCTGCGCAAGCCGGTCAACGACCTGTCCCGTGGCGCCACGGTGCAGGACATCGTCGACACCATCGCCATCACCGCGATCCAGGCTCAGGGGACCCCGAGCCAGGGAGAGAGCGAGTGACCCGGCGCGTGCTCGTCCTCAACTCCGGCTCGTCGTCGGTCAAGTACTCACTCCTCGACCCCGACGCCGGCGCACACGAGGCGTCCGGGCTGGCCGAGCGGATCGGCGAGCCGGGCAGCCGCCTCACCCACCGCGGCCCGGACGGCGGGCAGACCCGCGACCAGGACATGCCGGACCACGAGGCGGCGCTGCGCGCGGTGCTCGACGCGTTCGACTCGTACGGTCCGGTGCTCGCCGATGCCGGGCTCGTGGCCGTCGGACACCGCGTCGTCCACGGGGGCGAGCGTTTCGCGGCGCCCGTCGTCGTCGACGACGAGGTGGTCGCCGCCGTCCGGGACCTCGTGCCGCTGGCGCCACTGCACAACCCCGCCAACCTGGAGGGCCTCGAGGTGGCCCGCCGGGTGTTCCCCGGCCTGCCGCAGGTCGCGGTCTTCGACACCGCGTTCCACCAGACGCTGCCCCCGGCCGCGTACACGTACGCGGTCCCCCGCGAGTGGGCGCGCGAGCACGGCGTCCGCCGCTACGGCTTCCACGGCACGTCCCACTCGTACGTGGCGGGCGAGGCCGCGCGGATGCTGGGCCGGGACCCGGCGGACACCAACGTGGTCGTCCTGCACCTCGGCAACGGCGCCAGCGCCTGCGCGGTGCGCGGCGGGCGGAGCGTCGAGACGTCCATGGGGCTCACCCCGCTCGAGGGCCTGGTCATGGGCACCCGGTCGGGCGACGTCGATCCCTCCCTGGCGCCGCACCTCGGGCGGGTGGCCGGCCTGGGCGTCGATGAGGTCGACCGGGCGCTGAACAAGTCCAGCGGGCTGCTCGGGCTCACCGGGGCCAACGACCTGAGGGAGGTCCACCGGCTGGCGGCGGCCGGGGACGAGGACGCGGCGCTGGCGCTCGAGGTCTACTGCCACCGGATCCGCAAGTACGTCGGGGCGTACTCCGCCGTGCTGGGCCGGGTCGACGCGGTCGTGTTCACCGCGGGTGTCGGCGAGAACGACGCGTGGGTCAGGGCTCACGCGCTCGCCGGGCTGGAGCGCTTCGGGATCGAGGTGGACCGGGAGCGCAACGATCCCGCCCGGCGCGGCGCCCGCTGGATCTCTCCGGACCGCTCGGAGGCGGCGGTCCTGGTCGTCCCCACCGACGAGGAGCTGGAGATCGCGCGGGAGGCGGTTGCCCTGCTGGAGACGTGACCGGGCATCGAAGCCGCTGCGCGAAGGCGTCGCTCGCCACTACTGTCCTCGTGTGATCCGGTTCCTCATCAGCGCGGCGATCTTCCTGGCCTCCGCCGCGCTCGGGCTGCTGGTGGCCGACGCCGTGCTCGACGACCTGTCGCTCAGTGCGACGTCCTTCGTGGTCGTGGTTGCCGTCTTCGCGGCACTGCAGAGCGTGCTGCAGCCCTTCGTCGCCAAGATGGCGCGCCAGTACGCTCCCCCCCTGCTCGGCGGGATCGGTCTCGTCACCACCTTCGTGGCCCTGCTGGTCACGAGCCTGGTGAACGACGGGCTGCAGATCAGCGGCCTCGACACATGGATCTTCGCCTCGCTGATCGTCTGGATCGTCACCATGCTCGCCACGCTGCTGCTGCCGCTGATCTTCGTCAAGAACCGGGTGGCGAACCGCCGCGCCGCGGACTGACCCACGGCCCCGGGGGCTGCCGCCGCCGATGCGGGCCGTCCCGGCCGATCATGCGACGTTGCCGGCCTCGTGACCAGGACAACGTCAGCAGGTCGCCGGGCGGTGCTGCGATCATGAGACGTTGCCGGCCTCCTAGGCGGGCCGACGTCAGTAGGTCAGCAGGTACCCGGCCGATCATGCGACGGCCGCGGGGCCGGGCTGCGCGCCCGGCCCCGCGGCCGTGCCGGCTCGGGCGTCAGTGGTGGTGGTCCGGCATCGGCTGGCCCGGCTGCTCCGGCCCGATCCGGTACGGCCGCATCATCTCGTTGTCCTCGTGCTCGACGATGTGGCAGTGCCAGACGTACTGGCCCGGGACGTCGAACTTGGCCCTGACCCGGGTCACCTGGCCCGGGTAGGCGGTCACCGTGTCCTTGAAGCCGGTCTCCCACGGCTCGGGGAGCACCACGTTCCCGTCCAGCTGGATCGGCTGCGCGACGTCCTCGCCGTCCAGGACCAGTCCCTCCCGGTTGACCACCTCGAAGACCACCTCGTGCACGTGCATCGGGTGGGCGTCCCCGGTGGTGTTGTAGAACTCCCATACCTCGGTGTCACCCACGGCGGGGTTCTCGGTGACCGGGTCCATCCAGAGGCGCTCGTTCGCCTCGCCACCCTCCACGATCCCCAGCAGGGCCTCGGTCGGCCCCTCGACCGGGTCGCCGGCCGCGTCGACGCCCATGCCCATCTTCTCGATCAGCGCGAGCGGGCGGGTCCGTATCTCGACCGGGAGCGGCGCGATCGCGGGGAGGGTGAGGAACTGCGGCGGCGTGGTGTCGTCGACGCCGACCCGCGGGACGACCCGGAACTGCATGACCTGGCCCGTGGACTCGGGGTCGGCGACGTCGAAGTCCTCGTCCGGGACCCCGCCACCGAACGGCTCGTCCGGGCCGACGTTGCCGAGGACGTAGTCCCCGACCGGCACGTTGGTGAAGTCGACGATCACGTCGGCCCGCTCGGCGAGTCCCATCAGGAGGTGGCCGCCGGCCGCGGTGACGTCCACCGGCGCGGCCAGGAATCCACCCTCGTTGCCGATCTGCCACACCTCGGCACCGGGGATCTTGGAGAAGTCGAGGATGAGGAACCGCGACTGGCAGCCGTTGAGGAAGCGGAACCGGTAGCGGCGCTGCTCGACGGTCTGGAACGGCCAGGTGTTGCCGTTGACCATGATCATGTTCCCGAAGAACTCGGGGTTCCAGATCGGCGAGAAGCTGCCGTGCTGCTCACCCTCGGGGATGTACGGGCCCGCGATGCCGTCGAAGAACTCCCGGGTGTCGGGGTAGAAGAGCGAGCCGTCGGTGTTGAACGCCCGGTCCTGGATGGCGACCGGGATCTCGTGGTACGTCTTGTTCGGCGGGAACTTGTCGTTGGCCTTGGGGGCGGGCCCCGGCAGCACGGCCGGGAGCCCGGTCCGGGAGTCGAGGACGACGTCGTCGGGCCCGCCGCGGATGATGTAGAAGCCGGCCGGGCCCGCGTACACGTTGAGCCGGGTCATGCCCAACGTGTGGTCGTGGTACCAGTTCGTCGACGCCCGGTCGGGGTTGGGGTACTGGAAGACTGCGAATCCGGGTCCCCAGGTCGCACCGAACCTCGTGGCGGCCTTCCCGGCGAAGAAGTCGTACCAGGTGCCCTCGGTCGCGTGGTCCGCCGGGATGTCGCTCGCCGCCGGCAGGTACCAGGCCTCCGCGTAGCCGTCGCTCTCGTCGCCGACCCCGACCGCGCCGTGGACGTGGGTGACGATCGGGACCGGACCCGTGTACGGCCCGGGGGTCGAGTCGAACATCGGCCGGGTGTCCCGGTGCATCGTCCCGCCGGGCGGGTTGGCCCAGTGCAGCGTCGGGTCGACCGGCAGCAGGTGCGCCAGATAGCTACCGTCGGCAGCCCTGAGGTCGTTGACCCACTTGATCCGGACCGGGCGGGTCCACCGCGCCTCGATGGTCAGCGAGGGCGCGTTGTGGGCGAGGACCCCCCGCTTCGAGCGAGACGCGACCGCGCCGTACCCCCACACCGTGGTCACCGGCATCCCGGCCGGGAGGATCTGCTGCTCGAACTGGCGCACCGAGATCTCGTAGTAGTCGATGTTCTTGCCCCCGCGCTGCACGATGGTTCCCGCGGCCGGCATCACCGGCGGCACGAGCAGCGGCGTCTGGAACTTGGGGACGCCGGCCGGGTCCAGCGTGCCGCCGGGAATGGCCGCCACTGCCCTCGTGCCACCGCCCGGAAGCCGCGTGAACAGCGCGAAGCCGAGCCCGGCCCCGCCCAGCGCCTTGATGAACGTACGCCGACCGAGCGGCCGCGCGACGACTCGACGATCTGCCACCACACCCACCTCCGACAGGAACGGACCGACCCTCCCCCGAGGCGGGTCCGCCGCGAACGGCGGGCCTGTCCCACCATGATCCGGGTCACACCCCGGCCGCCGCAGGCATTCGCCCCTATCGGACGGGACCTCCGGTCCGTCGGTGGCCGACCGGCGCGCCTAGCCCGCGCTGATCCGCTCGACGACCAGCGGCAGCAGGTCCGGCCGGGCGCCTGCGGGAGCGATCTCGTAGCCGTCCTCGAGGGCGGCCAGCGCGCGCTCGAAGCGGTCCGGCTCGTCGGTGTTGAGGGTCATCAGCGGCTCACCCGCGCGGACCTCGGCGCCCGGCTTCACGTGCAGCTCGACGCCGGCCCCCGCCTGCACGGGGTCCTCCTTGCGGGCCCGGCCGGCCCCGAGCCGCCACGCCGCGACGCCGACGGCGAGAGCGTCCAGCGAGACGAGCACGCCGTCGGCCGGCGCCAGCACCTGGTGCGTCTCGCGGGCCGTGGGCAGCTCCGCGTCCGGGTCGCCGCCCTGGGCGGTGATCATCCGCCGCCACACGTCCATGGCTCGGCCGTCCCGCAGGACCGTCTCCGGGTCGGCGGCGGACACGCCGGCCGCCTCCAACATCTCGCGCGCCAGCGTCACGGTGAGCTCGACGACGTCCTCCGGACCTCCACCGGCCAGCACCTCGACCGACTCGCGCACCTCCAGCGCGTTGCCGGCGGTGAGCCCGAGCGGGGTCTGCATGTTGGTGAGCACGGCGACCGTCCGGACCCCCGCATCGGTCCCCAGCTCGACCATCGTCTGCGCCAGCTCCCGCGCGGAGTCCACGTCCTTCATGAACGCGCCGGACCCGACCTTGACGTCGAGGACCAGCGCGCCCGTCCCCTCCGCGATCTTCTTGCTCATGATCGAGCTCGCGATGAGGGGGATGGCCTCGACGGTCCCGGTGACGTCGCGCAGCGCGTACAGCTTCTTGTCCGCCGGGGCCAGGTCGCCCGTGGCGGCGCAGATGACGGCCCCGACGTCCTTCAGCTGGGCGAGCATCTCCTCGCCCGAGAGAGTGGCCCGCCACCCCGGGATCGACTCGAGCTTGTCCAGCGTGCCCCCGGTGTGACCCAGCCCGCGGCCGGAGAGCTGCGGGACCGCCGCGCCACAGGCCGCGACGAGCGGGGCCAGCGGCAGGGTGATCTTGTCCCCGACCCCGCCGGTGGAGTGCTTGTCGGTGGTGGGCCGGCCGACCTCGCCCCAGTCCATCCGCGCGCCGCTGCGGATCATCGCGTCGGTCCAGCGGCTGATCTCGGCCCGGGTCATGCCGTTGAGCAGGATCGCCATCGCCAGGGCGGACATCTGCTCGTCGGCGACGGCGCCCCGGGTGTACGCGTCGATGACCCAGTCGATCTGGGCGTCCGACAGCTCGGCCCGGTCGCGCTTGGCGGAAATGACGTCTACGGCATCGAAGGCTGCGCTCACCGGACCATCATGTCCCAGCGGTACACCCCCCGGCACAGGACCGCGGACGCGACGTTCAGCCCTCGGCGTGACGCAGGTCCTCGGCGCCGAACGCCTGTGGCAGGACGGCGGACATCGGCAGCACGCCCTCGGGCGTGTCGACCAGCAGGGCGGGACCGCCGTTCTCCCAGAGCAGCTGGCGGCAGCGGCCACACGGCATCAGCAGCTGGCCGTGCCCGCCCGT
>DATHTV010000234.1:0-6968 GCA_035462845.1 Jiangellales bacterium | reverse complement strand
TCGAGGCGTGGGGCGACACGCTGGTCGTGTTCTGGCCCGGCACCACGGTCGTCGGTCCGAGCGCTCTGTGGCGCGGCCAGGTGCTCGCCCTGCTGGGCCGTACGGACGAGGCACGGCGTGACCTGTTGCGTGCCCTCGAGGTGAGCGAGGCCTTCGGGCTCCGGCCGTTCACCGAGCGGGCGCGGGCGGCGCTCGGGGCGCTCGGCTGATCTCGTGCCCCGGTGCGGCCTGCGTGACGCGGCAACTGGGGGGCGAGCGGGGGGTATTCACCGCGCTGCGCGCCCACTTACGCGGATGCCGTGATCGTCGGCGAGCCGCGGCGAGCGGGCTTGACGCCGAGGAGGCGGCGGACGCCGGGGGTCACACTGACCAGCGCCGCCATGGCAGCCGCGACGACGAGCGACGGTACGGCGACGAGCGCCCAGGAGGCCGGGACCGAGAGGTCCCACTGCACGACGACGTACGCCACCGCGACGATCACGGCCTGGTGAAGGACGAAGAACGGCATCGCCGCGTCGGCCACGACCCGGGGCAACGGGCGCTGGAACGCCGGGGCACGCATGCCCAGCCCCCACAGGGCCAGCACCCAGCCCCACGCCTGCGCGGCGATCAGCACGAGCAACAGCACGGCAGGCCACTGCCAGACCTGGCCCTCCCACGTGTCGAAGAACCCGGGCGCGTCCAGGGCGAAGACCGCCGCGACTCCGCCTGCACCGAGCGCCAGCGCGGGGACCACGTCCCGGCGGACCGCCGCGACCAGCCGCGGCTGCGTCATCAGCACGTGTCCCATGACGAAGAAGCCGAAGAAGTAGGCCCACTGGCCCCATCCGTGCTCCTCCTCGAAGAGGTCCCCCGCCAGCGGGAGCGTCACGAGCGCGACCGGCACGAACAGCAGCAGCACGGCGCCGCGACGCTCCCCCAGCCGCCCGGCCCGGTCCATGAGCCGCTGCCCCGTCGGGCCGCGCAGCCAGAGGAAGATCGGCAGGCCGAGCAGGCTGAACTCGAGCAGGTAGACGATGAACCACAGCACGTACGAGTGGCCGACGACGACTGGCGGCCTCTCGAAGGGCTCGCTGAGGAAGACCCAGGTCACCGACGGGAGCGAGTCGTCGGTGAGGCCGTGATGGTGCACCTCGAGCCACAGCTGCACCGGCCCCAGCAGCAGCCAGACCACGACGAGAGGAACGCCCAGTCGCAGCACCCGCTCGCGGACGTACGCACCGCCGGACCGCCAGAGCAGTGCCAGGTACGTCCCGGCTCCGGACACCAGGAAGAAGAACGAGAGACCCCAGGACCCGAGCGCGGTCAGGACCTCGGTGAGCAGCTCGCTCTGCTGCGCCGCCTTGACGTGCCAGTAGTCGCTGTCGAACGGCCGGAGCGTGTGGAACACGAACACGCCCGCCAGAGCCAGCATCCGAAGCCAGTCCAGGCTGTGCACCCGACGGCCGACCGGCCGGCTCACCGGGCCAGGCGGAGCGCTGCTGACCGTCCCCACGACCCACTCCTGCGCGCGACCCGCACCCCTGCTACCCCACCCTGCGCCTGTCCGGCCGACCTGGCCAGGGTCCACCGGCCCCGCGCCTGGGTACCCTCCCCGCGTCCGACCCCGTCGAGCCCGCCCCGCAGGAGCCGCCGTGGACACCCGACGCCTCGTCATGGGCGACTGGTCACGAGTCGTCCGCGACGGCATCGACGTGCTGCGGGCCGGCCTCGTGCTCGGTGCCGTCGTCGCCGCCGTGCTGGGCGAACTCGGGTCCGCAGTCGTTCTGGGCGTGGCGGCCGGCCTGGCGCTGGTTGCCCGCTGGGTGGACCTGCCGCGGCCGTACGACTGGGGCTTCGTCCTGGTGATCGGTTTGCATGCAGTCGGAGAGGCGATCGGTTGGTACGACACCGTCGAGTGGTTCGACCGCGTCGTGCACGTCGTGCTGCCGTGCCTCTCGGCACCTGTGCTCTACATCGGCCTCGCCCGCCTGGACGTGCTCCCCGACCCGCGCGACGAGACGCATGCCCGTCACTACGTCGGCATGGGCATCGTCACCTTCTGCCTCGGCATGGCGGTCGGCGGGCTCTGGGAGATCGTCGAGTGGACCTCCGACGGCCTGCTCGGGACCGAGCTCTCCGAGGGCAACACCGATACGGTCGGCGACCTCCTCGCCGACAGCGTCGGCGCCGTGCTCGGCGCTCTGCTGCTGGTCGCGTGGGCCCGATGGGGCTGGGGATCGGTACGACGGGTCGAAGGCGTCAACACCTATGAGGCGGTCGACGGGTGAGGCCGCACGGCCCCACGGCCGAGGCCTTCACGCGGCAGCCCGCCCTCGACGCGATGGTTACGCTCGGCATGGCAGGAGATCAGTCCGCACCAGGAGCCGAGGTGACAGAGCGCAAGCCCGCCGGGCCGAGCAGAGTGAGCACCGCTGCCACCGGCAGCTCCGGAGCGGCCGGCGACGGCAGCCGCGACAGTGACGACCTGCGCCACCTGCTCGGCGGCAGGCGCGGCGCGATCGAGGCGTCGTTGCCGGCGCTCGTCTTCGTCGTCGCCGTCACCGCTCGGCTGGCGCTCGAGGTGGCGCTGGCCGGGGCCGTGGCCGTGGCGGCCGTCGTCGCGGTGCTGCGGTGGCGCCGCGCGCAGTCCGCCCGGGCCGGGCTGCTCGGCCTGCTCGGGGTCCTGGTCGCGGCGCTGGTCGTCCTCCGGACCGGACGGGCGGTGGACTTCTTCGCCGTCCAGGTGGTGTCCAACCTGGCGAGCGCCGTCGCCTGGATGCTGTCGATCGCGGTGCGCAGGCCGCTGCTCGGGATCGTCGTGGGGTCGGTGCTCCGGCAGGGTCCCCGCTGGCGGTCCGACCCGGACCTCGTGCGCGGCTACAGCCGCGCGAGCTGGTGGTGGGTGGCCTCGTACCTGCTGCGCCTCGCGGTCTTCGTGCCCCTCTGGGCGGCCGGCAGCCTCGTGGCGCTCGGGGTCGCGCGGGCGGCGCTCAGCTGGCCGCTGATCGCCGCGGTCCTCGCCCTCAGCTGGCACACCCTGCGCCGTACGCTGCCGGCCGGGCACCCCGGCATCCGGCACCCGGTGGTCGCAAGCTCCCAGCCGTCCCGCTGATCCTCGCCGAGAGGGCATCACCCTCGGGGCGTCACACCTGGGCGGTAGCCGAGGCCGGGGCGGAGCCCCCGTGCGGAGCAGTCGCTCGCATCAGGTCCACCAGGACCCGGGAGTCCGCGTCGGAGGGGAACCCCCACCCGGGCTGGTACCCGTAGGTCGCACCGAGGCTTCGCCCGGACGTGGTGCCGTCGAGCATCTCGATCTCGTCCGGCCCGATCAGCGCGGGGTGCTCGACCCCGCAGGCCTCGGCGACCTTGAAGAGGTCCCGCCGCAGGGTCGACACGTAGGCGGCGGCGCGCACGGACTTCAGCGCCGGGTCAAGGCCGCGGGCCAGCCAGCGGTTCTGGGTTGCCACGCCCGTCGGGCAGGTGTCGGTGTGGCACTTCTGCGCCTGGATGCAGCCGATGGCGAGCATCGCCTCCCGGCCGACGTTGACCATGTCGCAGCCGAGGCCGAAGGCCACCACGGCGTTGTCCGGGAGGCCGAGCTTGCCGGCCCCGACGAAGACCACCTGCTCGTGCAGGCGACGCCGGGCGAAGAGCGGGTAGACCCGGGCGAAGCCGAGCCGGAAGGGCAGTGACACCGAGTCGGTGAAGATCAGCGGCGACGCACCGGTGCCGCCCTCCCCGCCGTCGACGGTGACGAAGTCGACGCCCCGGTCGGTCTCGTCCATGAGCCGGGTCAGCTCGTACCAGAAGCCGAGGTCCCCCACGGCCGACTTGATGCCCACCGGCAGGCCGGTCTCCGCCGCGAGCATCTCGACCCAGTCGAGCAGGCTGTCGGTGTCGTCGAACTCCGCGTGGCGGGCCGGGCTCACGCAGTCCCGTCCCTCGGGGATGCCGCGGGTGCGGGCGATCTCGGGTGAGACCTTCGCCCCCGGGAGCAGCCCGCCCAGCCCCGGCTTGGCTCCCTGGCTGAGCTTGATCTCGAGCGCCCGGACGGGAGCCGAGTCGACCACCTCCTTGAGGCGGGACAGGCTGAAGCGTCCGTGCTCGTCCCGGCAGCCGAAGTAGGCCGTCCCGATCTGCAGGACCAGGTCGCCGCCCTTGCGGTGGTACGGGGACAGGCCGCCCTCGCCGGTGTTCTGCAGGCAGCCGGCGAGCGCTGCCCCGCGGTTGAGCGCCTCGACCGCAGGACCGGACAGCGAGCCGAAGCTCATCGCAGAGATGTTCACGACGCTGTCGGGGCGGAAGGCCCGGGGGCGCCCCCGGGCGCCGCCGAGGACCTTGGCGCAGGGCAGCCAGACCTCCTGGCCGGCCTCCGGGTGCGACGGTGGGACGGCCCGGCCGAAGGTCTTGTGGTGGATGACGGGGTAGCCCGGGGTGTGCGCGAGGTCGTTGTCGGTGCCGAAGCCGAAGTAGTTGTTCTCGCCCTTCGCCGAGGCGTACACCCAGCGGCGCTGGTCCCGGCTGAACGGCCGCTCCTCGTTGTTGCCTGCGACGACGTACTGCCGAAGCTCCGGGCCGATGGACTCGATCCAGTAGCGCGCGTGCCCCACGACGGGGAAGTTGCGCAGCAGCGCGTGCCTGCGCTGGGTGAGGTCGTGAGCGGCGACCCCGCCCAGGACGCCCGCCGCCGACAGTGCTGCCCGCCGTGCCCATCCCATGCCGCCGTTGTGCTCAGCCGTGACGGCGCTCACACCTCGCCGAGCGTGCGACTCGCCGGTCAGTCGCTCTCAGCGCAGCGCGGCGGCCAGCGCGTCCACGGCCAGGTCCAGCTCGGCGGCCGACGCGTGCCCGTACCCGATGACCAGCCCCGGTCGCGACGGGTCGGGCAGCATGCGGTACTCGTCCAGGTCCGCGACGACGACCCCCCGGCGGTCCAGCGCGCGCACCAGGTCGGTCGTCGCCCGGTCGGGCGGCAGAGTGACCACCGCGTGCAGGCCGGCCTCCAGGCCGCGCACCTCGATCGGAAGCCCCAGCGCCGCCAGGCGCCGGGCCAGCCGCGTCCGCCGCTCCGCGTAGAGCCGCCGCTTGCGGGCGACGTGCCTGCGCAGCGCGCCGCCCCCCACGTAGGCGCCCATGGCGCGCTGGACCACCTCGGAGACGGGTATCCCGGTGGCGCGCCGGACCGTGACGGCGGCGTCGAGCATCTCGCGGCCGACGACGACGAACCCCAGCCGCAGCCCCGGCGCGACCGCCTTGGACAGCGTGCCGACGTAGGCGACCCGGCCCCCGTCGTCGAGCGAAGCCAGCGCGGGGACCGGCAGCGCCCCGAAGCGGAACTCCCCGTCGTAGTCGTCCTCCACCACGAGGGCGTCGCGCTCCGCGGCCCAGCGCAGGACGTCGAGGCGCCGCTGGACCGGCAGCCGGCCGCCGAGCGGGTACTGGTGGCTCGGGGTCAGGTAGAGCATCCGCGTGTCCTGCGGTGCATCCGCCAGCGCGTCCACGACGGCCCCGTCGTCGTCGACGGGAAGCCCGTGCAGGCGCGCACCCGCCAGGCGGAGCACGTCCCGGGCCGACGGGTACCCGGGCTCCTCCACGACCGCGACCCCGCCGGCGATGCCGGTGGCGTCGGCCAGCAGCCGGACCGCGTCACCGGTGCCGGAGGTGACGAGCACCTGCTCGGCCGTGCAGGGGATCCCCCTGGTCCGCCGCACGTGCGCGGCCAGCGCCGCCCGCAGCACGGCCTCGCCGGCGAGATCGGGGGCGCCCGAGGGGGGCCCGGCGGACACGGCCTCCCGCCAGGCCCGCCGCCAGGACGGGTCGACCAGCCCCGTCGTGTCGGGCATCCCCGGGGTGAGGTCCACGCGTCGATGGGCGGGGGTGCCGGGGTCGCGGGCGCCTCGCCCGCGACTACCCGCGGGCGTGACGTCCCGGGCCGGCGGCTCGGGGGTGGAGAGCTCGATGCCGTCGGACACGTACGTGCCGGAGCCGTGCCGCGACACCACCCATCCCTCGCCGTCGAGCTCGGCCAGGGCCGCGACGACGGTGGCTCGCGACACCTGCAGGTGCTGCGCCAGGGCCCTGGACGACGGGAGCCGCTGCTCGGGGGCGAAGGCGCCCGCGCGGAGAGCCGACCGCAGCTGCTCGGCCACCTGCTCGCGCAGGTCACCCCGGCGGGGGCGCCCGACCCGGAGCGGCAGGTCGACGTCCTCGGCCGTCCTGGCCACGACCCCTCCTCAGAGTGGTCTGCTCGGACCGCCCGTGAGTGGCCTTACCGGCAGTCCACTGCGGCGGCAGGCTAGCAGCATGACGACCGACCTCCTCCCCGTCACCGACCGCACGCGGATCGGGCGTGTGCGCGAGCGCCAGGTGCGCGACCGGGCCGAGCTCCACGCCATCCTGGACGCCGCCCTGGTGGCCCACGTCGCCCTGTGCCGGGACGGCGCGCCGGCGCTCTTGCCCATGGCGTTCGCCCGGGACGGCGACCGCCTGCTGCTCCACGGCTCGACCGGTGCCGGCCTCCTGCGCGCAGCCGCGGCCGGGGCCCCGGTGGCCGTCGCCGTCACGCACCTCGACGGCATGGTCTACGCCCGGTCGATCTTCGACTCCAGCATGAACTACCGGTCCGCCGTCGTCCTGGGCACCGCCAAGGCAGTCGAGGGCGAGGCCAAGGTCACCGCGCTCCGGGCGCTGACCGAACGGCTGATGCCGGGACGCTGGGACGAGGTGCGACCGGCCACCCGGGCCGAGCTCGCGGCGACGCTCGTGCTGGAGGTGCCGCTGGCCGAGGCGTCGGTGAAGGTCAGGGCCGGCGGGGTCAGCGAGGACGGCCCGGAGGATCCCGCGGTCTGGGCGGGCGTGGTCCCGCTGGCGGTCACCGCCTCCGCGCCCCTCCCCGATCGCGCCCTGGACCCCCAGGTGCCGGTGCCTGCGTCGGTCCGCGCGTTCGTGGCGCGGCACCGCGCCAGGACGAGATGAGCGTCTCCCGG
>DATHTV010000233.1:0-11796 GCA_035462845.1 Jiangellales bacterium | reverse complement strand
GGCGGTGCGCACAAGCCGGACACGCGCGGGGCAACCGCCTCCTGGCCGAAGTCATGGCCCGGCTGTTCGGGCGGGCGGTCACCGATGTGCTCAGCGGGTACCGGATCTTCGCCCGTCGGTGTCAAGTCCTTCCCCGCACAGACCCGCAGGTTCGAGATCGAAACCAACGACCGCGGGAGTGCGGGCGAGGAGAGGGCGGCGGCCGTCCTCACGCGACTGCATGAGAGTACGTCCAGCTTGTGCGTCCGGAGGGGAGCGTCGTCCGGCACTCGTGAAAGGTACCGAGCCGCATGGCTGTGCACGCGGCCAGGGCCGCGCCGATCAGGCGCTGACGTGGACCTCCACCTCAGCCACCTGACCCAGCCGAGCCACGACGGCCCGGTCGACGGGTGCCGCCCGCGGTGCCAACGTCCGTACGGTCCACTGACCCGGACCGGCGAAGAACCGGAACTGGCCCGTCGCGCTCGTCGGGACCTCGGCCGTGAACTCCCCCGATCTGTCCAGCAGCCGTACGTACGCGTTCGGCACCGGCTCGCCGTCACGCAGGACGACGCCCTGGACCACCGACTGGGTGGTCAGGTCGACGCCCTCGAGCGACACCCCGCCGGCTTTGCCCCCGCACATCAGGCGGTACCAGGCTCGTCGCCGGTCACGACCGGCACGCCCACCAGCGAGCCGTACTCGGTCCACGAGCCGTCGTAGTTCTTGACGTTCGGCTGGCCGAGCAGCTCGTGCAGCACGAACCACGAGTGGGCCGAGCGCTCGCCGATCCGGCAGTAGGCGATCGTGTCCTGATCGAGGTCGACGCCGGCGTCGCCGTACAGCGTCCGGAGCTCGTCGTCGGCCTTGAACGTGCCGTCGTCGTTGGCCGCCTTGCTCCACGGGATGTTACGGGCGGTCGGGATGTGGCCGCCGCGCTGCGCCGCCTCCTGGGGCAAGTGCGCCGGGGCGAGCAGCCGGCCCGCGTACTCGTCGGGAGACCGCACGTCGACCAGGTTCTTCGCGCCGATCGCCGTGACGACCTCGTCGCGGAAGGCTCGGATCGAGGTGTCCTGCTCCTTGGCCGTGTACGAGGTGCGGGGCCGCTCGGTCGCGCCGGCGACCAGCTCACGCCCGTCGAGCTCCCACTTCTTGCGCCCGCCGTCGAGCAGCCGGACGTCCTCGTGGCCGTACAGCTTGAAGTACCAGTACGCGTACGCGGCGAACCAGTTGTTGTTGCCGCCGTAGAGCACGACGGTGTCGTCGTTGCCGATTCCGCGTTCGGACAGCAGGGCCTCGAAGTGCTCGCGGTTGACGAAGTCGCGGCGAACCGGGTCCTGGAGGTCCTTCTTCCAGTCCAGCCGCACGGCCCCGCGGATGTGGTTCGTGTCGTAGGCGGTGGTGTCCTCGTCCACCTCGACCAGGACCACTCCCTCGTCGTCGAGGTGCTTCTCGACCCAGTCGGCGTCGACCAGGACCTGCTCGCGGCTCATGCGGAGACCTCCTTGGCCTCGATGTCGGTACGTACGTCTGGCCGGACTGCGGCGAGGGCCGGGGTCTCACGGGCCACGATCCGGCGGTAGGTGAGGTACAGCTCGCACCCGAGGCAGATGCCGAAGGCCGCGTTGAGGAAGGCGGCGGCCAGGGCACCTCCCACGGCGACCGCTGCCGCGGCCGGCGCACCCACCGCGTACGCGAGCAGGCCGGCGAGCGCGAACCCGAGGCCGACGGTCTGGGCGAAGCGAGGAGGCCGGGCGTCCTCCAGCTCAGCGGGCGGCCCGATGCGCGGCCGGACGAGCCGGGCGTAGACGACCCCGTACGGGGAGCGGGCCGGGCCGAGGGCGACGGCGAGGCCGAAGGCGACGGCCTGGAGGGCGAGCAGCGCCGGGCTGTCCAGCAGCAGCACGGCGGCGAGGACGACGGTGGTGACAGCGGCGGCGAAGCGCTGACCGCGGGGATCGATCACGGGGGGCTCCTGACGGACGGCGGGGACGCGTCAGAGCGGTTCAGGCGTGCGGGCGCGCGAGGATGCGCGCCGGGCGACGGGGAACCACCCGGTCAGGGCATTCGACAGAGCATCGCGGCGACGCGGACGAGGTCGACCGCCCGTCGCTTCGTGAGCTCCGTCGTGAACACGCCCGGCAGCGTACGGCCGAGGGCCCCGCGTGTCACGCGGTGGTCCAGGATGCGGGACGCCTGTCTCACTGGATGGCCTCCCCGAGCGCGGCCACCACGTCGGCCCGCCTCGGCGCGCCCGCGGCCCGGCGGACGATGCGCCCACCGGCGTCAAGCACGAGGACCGTGGGCGTGCGGCTGACGTCGAGGCGCCGGACCAGGTCGAGGCGCGACTCCGCGTCCACCTCGACGTGGGCCACGCCCGGGACGTCGCCCGCCACGGTGTCGAGCACCTGACGGGTCGCCCGGCAGGGTGCGCAGAACGCCGAGGAGAACTGGACCAGCGTCGCGCGCTCGCCCAGCGGAGCGCCGAGGTCGTCCCCGGTGAGGGCGGTCGGACCTGCCGGATCCGGCACCCGGCCCCCCCGAGGTCCGGACGTCTCGGCGGACGCCGGCGCCGGCGCGGCGGGCGCGGGGCGCATCCGCCCGTCGGTCCGGGCCCGCCAGACCCCGAACGCCGTGGCCACGGCGATCACCGCGACGAGCACGAGGATTCCGGTCACGGCTGTCTCAATCCCGCCCGGCCGCCGGGCATTCCCGCACCTCGAGCGCCGGGCTCACCCGCCGACGTGGGCCCACCCGCAGACCCGGTCTCACCCGACGAGGATGCGCCCGAGCACGTACGTCACGGGCGCGGCGACGACGAACGGCAGGCTGACCCGCAGCGGCAGCACGGCGGCCAGGAAGGCGCCCGGCTCCACCGAGAGCGAGGGGCCGCCGGCACCCGCGGGCACGCGGGCCTCGGCCGCGATCCGGTCGACCGCCGCGTTGGCGGCCGCGGTCGCCACCGCGGCGAAGGTCGCCAGCGTCACCGCGTTGAGCGGCGGCGCCGCGTCCCGGACCGCCAGCACGGTGAGGGAGAGCAGGGCGCCCGAGCCGCCGGCGACGAGGACCGAGAGGGTACGGACCATGGCCCGGGACCCCGGGAGGCCCTCGAGCAGGCACGCCACCCCCACGCCGGTGAGGCCCACCAGCACGGAGGCCTGGCCGTCGACGGAGGCCCGCAGCGCCACCCACGTGGCAGGCAGCAAGGCGAGGGCGCAGGCGGTCACCGCGAGGGTGAGCGATGCCGTCAGGCGCGGCCGGCCGTCCCGCCGGGCGACCTGCAGGGCGATCGCCACCACCAGGGACGGGCCGAGCACGGCGGTGAGCGGTCCCAGGTCGGGACCGTCCTGGACGATCAGCCCGGCGAGGCCGCCGAGACCGACCACCAGGGCCAGGCCCGCCGCCCGGCCCGACCCCGGCACCTCCGCGGGCCTGATCGCTCCCCAGGTGAGGACGAGGACGACGACGGCGACCCCGGCCGCCAGGAGTGGCGCCCCCACGACCGTCGCGAGGACGAGCACGCCGGCGAGACCGGCGGCGATGAGGGCGGCCACGGCGCGCATCCTCCCAGAGCAGTACATGCCGACCGCCAGGCCAGCGCCCAACCGTGATCAGCCCGTGGCCTGCCCGCGTCCTGCACGTGGCCGGAGCTCAACCCCCGGCGAAGGGCGGCAGCAGGTCCACCTCGGCGCCGTCGGCGAGCCGGACGGTGACGGGGTCCTGCCGGCCGGCCGGCACCCCGTCGACGAGCACGGAACAGACGCCGAGCACCCGGCCGAACCGAGGGCTCGCGGCGTGCCGGGCGCGGACCTCGGCGAGGACCCCCGCCAAGGTCGCGCCCCCCGGCGTCTCGACCCGCTCCTCCGCGACTCCGGCGGCTTCCCGGGCGGACGCCCAGTAGCGCACGAGCACCGACACGCGGTCCGGCCCCCGCCCCCTCACCCCGCCACCTCCGGGCGGGACCGCAGCCACGTCGAGATGCGCCGGACCAGCTCCTCGCCGTGGGCGACGGCGCCAGACTCGGCGTGCCCGAAGCCGGGCAGCAGCCACAGCTCCTTGGGCTCCCGGGCCGCGTCGTACAGACGGTGCGCGTGCTCCGGCGGGAACCAGGTGTCGACGTCCCCGTGCACCACCAGCAGCGGGGTCGGGGCAACCAGCGACGCGGCCTGCTCGGGCGTCGGCGGCCATGACTCCGGGCGGTCCTCGACCCAGTGCCAGGGGTCGATCCTGGTGCGGTAGCGGTAGCGCAGCACCGCCCGGCCCGCCCGCGTCTCGAACGCCCGGTGGGCGACCTGGGCCGACCGGCTGCCGCGGTAGTACCAGTAGGCCGGGCCGCTGACCGCGACCACCGCGTCGACCCCTCCGACCAGGCCGGCGTGCCGCACGGCGACCGCGGCCCCCATCGACCAGCCGACGGTGACGACCCGTTCGTGGCCGAGGGTCCGGGCCCAGCGCACGGCGGCGTCGAGGTCGAGCACCTCGAGGTCCCCGACCGTGGATCGCCCGCCCGACCTGCCGTGCCCGCGGAAGTCGAAGGTGACGACCCCCGTGTCGGCGCCGAACCACTCCGAGACGCGGCGCAGGTCCGGCGCCTGCGTCGAGCCGGTGAGACCGTGGGCCAGCACCACGCCGAACCGCTCGTCCCCGGCCGTACGGGGCGGGTCGTAGCGCGCGGCGATGCGCACCCCGTCGTCAGTGACCAGGGCGCGGTGACGCGGGAGCGCGGTGGTGGGCTCGGTCATCTCCGCTATCCTCGCTCACGAGTCGGGCCCGGGCGATGACGCCCTCGTGGGCCCGTTCGTGCTTTCGGGGCCGGTCGCACGCCGCCCCCGGGGAGGGAGAAGGCCGGTGGCCACGCTCTTCCTGCTCACCAACGCCCTGCAGCCGTCGGCCGAGGTCCTGCCCGCGCTGGGCCTGCTGCTGCACCAGGTGCGGGTCGCGCCGGCGGAGGCCTCGGCGCTGCTCGACGCGCCGGAGTGCGACGCCGTGGTCGTCGACGCCCGCCGTGACCTCGCCCACGCCCGCGGGCTGACCCGCCTCATCCGTACGACCGGGGTCGACGTCCCGCTGCTACTCGTCGTGACCGAGGGCGGGCTGACCGCCGTGACTGCCGAGTGGGGCGTCGACGACGTGCTGCTCGACACGGCAGGACCCGCCGAGGTCGAGGCCCGCTTGCGGCTGGCCCAGGGCCGGCTGCTCGCCACCCGGGCCGCCGACTCCTCACCCGAGGAGATCCGCAGCGGCGACCTCGTCATCGACGAGGGCTCGTACACCGCCAAGGTCGGCGGCCGCGTGCTCGACCTCACGTACAAGGAGTTCGAGCTGATCAAGTACCTCGCGCAGCACCCGGGCCGGGTGTTCACCCGGGCCCAGCTGTTGCAGGAGGTGTGGGGCTACGACTACTTCGGCGGGACGCGGACCGTCGACGTCCACGTGCGCCGGCTGCGGGCCAAGCTCGGCGCCGAGCACGACCAGCTGATCGGCACGGTCCGCAACGTGGGCTACCGGTTCGTCGCCCCTGCGGCCGTCCGGCGCGGCGACGACCCGGGCCCCGACGCCGCCGCCCCGCCCGGGCCCCCGACACCGTCACGGGCCCGCGCGCTCCACTGAAAGCCTCCCCCCGTTGATCACGGCATCCGCGTAAGTGGGTGCCGAGCGCGGGGTATTCACCCCGCCGGGCCCCCACGTGCAGCGTCACGCCCAATCGTGCGGCACCCCCCGTCCGCCGGGCCCCCGTCCGCCGGGCCCCCGTCCGCCCGGCCCGAACGCGCAGGGCCGCCGAGGCCCCGGACGCGGCAGGGCCGCCGCAGCCGGGTGGCTGCGACGGCCCTGACGTCCGACCGAGCGGTCTAAGCGCGACCCGTCACGGCAGCGGCCCGAGCTCGTTCACCCGGTCCGTCCCGGGCGGGGCGATCGGGCCCTCGGTTCCGAGGTAGGCAATGAGGGCGTCGAGGTCGATCCCGGCGCCGACTCGCAGGCTGGGGTCGATCTCGTTGAACACGGTGAAGTTGTCCCCGCCGTCGACGAGGAAGTTGTTCACGGTGACGTAGTACGTGGCCGCCGGGTCCAGCAGCACACCGTCGAGCCGGACATTGGTGATCTCGATGTCCGTGCAGCCCACGCCAGGCGTGCGGCTCATGTCGTAGGTGAAGCCCTCCGACACGCCCAGGTGCAGGTGCCTGGCGGACTGGCACTGCTGCTCCAGCAGTCGGATGATCTGGTCGCCGGTCATCGGGATGGTCGTCAGCAGGTTCCCGAAGTTCTGGACGTTGAAGGCCTCGCGGTAGGTCACGACGCCGTCGCCCTCACCCGCGGACTGTGCGTAGATCAGGTCGGCCCGGATGCCACCAGGGTTCATGAAGGCGATCTGGGCACCGTTCTCCTGGGTCGCCCACAGCTGGGCGTCCGCGATCATGTTCCCCGCGTTGGACTCCGACCCGCGGTCCTCGCTCCCCGGCGTGCCGGGCCCGGCGGGACCGAAGAACGCTCGCCGGATGTCTGCCGTGATCTGACCCACCGGCGTGTTGCCGAGCTCGTCGGACAGCGGCTTCCACTTGTTGATGACCGCGGTCAGGGCGGGGTCGGGCGTGAGGGTCGTCTGGTCGACGACGTGGTTCGTGGCGGTGACCAGGTCACGACGCACGTCGTTCGTCCGACGGTCGATCGTCAGGTTGATCTCCGAGACGACCCGGCCGAACGAGAAGGCACTCGTGACGCGCCGGGGCTCGCCGTCCGGGTCCGGAAGCACGCAGTTGTACGGCTGGTGGGTGTGCCCGGTGACGACGACGTCGATGGCGGGGTCGAGGTTGTCGTGGATCTCCACGATGGGGCCGGAGATGCCGACGCAGGTGTCGATCCCGGCAGCGGACTGGGAGCCGCCCTCGTGCAGGAGGACGACGATGGCGTCGACGCCCTGCGCCTCGAGCTCGGGGACGAGGGCGTTGGCCGTCTCGGCCTCGTCCTCGAAGCTCCATCCTCGAATGCCCGACTGGGCCACGAGGGCAGGAGTGCCCTCCAGGGTCATCCCGATGAAGCCGATCTTGACGCCCTGGAACTTCTGGATCCAGTACGGCGGCAGGACTGTGTCGCCCGTGCTTTCGCTGACCACGTTGGCGGCCAGCCACGGGAAGTCGGCGCCGGCGTACGGGTCGTCCGGGAAGTAGCAGCCGTCGACCGGGTGGCAGCCGCCGTTCTGCATCCGCAGCAGCTCAGTGACTCCCTCGTCGAACTCGTGGTTGCCGACGCTGGAGACGTCGAGGCCCATCGCGTTCAGCGACTCGACGGACGGCTCGTCGTGGAAGAGCCCGGAGAGGAACGGCGTCCCGCCGATGAGGTCGCCGGCCGCCACGGTGAGCGTGTTCTTCTTGCCCTCACGCAGCTGCGACAGCTTGGTCGACAAGTACTCGGAGCCCCCGGCGGGGACGCCGGCTGCGGTGCCGGGCGTGTTGGCCTCGAGGTGCCCGTGGTAGTCGTTGAAGGCCAGCAGCTGCACGTCGACCAGCTGGCCGGGCGGGTCGGCCGGCTTGCCCTTTCCCGGCGTACCCGCGGGCTTGCCCGGGGAGTCCCCGGGACGACCCGACGCGCCGCCCGGAGCGGCGTCGGCCGGGATCGCGAGCGCGGCGGCCATCGCCACCGCCCCCATGGCTGCGAGGGCGCGTCGGCGCCCCCTCCACGTGGTGATCGACATGTGTCCCCTCGTCGTCTGGGTGGCCCGAGGAATGGCCTCGGACGGGCGGGCGCGGGCAGGTCTGCGACACCGACCCCCACCGGCATCATCCGCAGGGTAACGGCTTGTCGGCCCTGATGGACCAGGGCAACATGTGCCGATTCCAGGACCGCTCGGTGAACCCGCGGTGACGACCGCTGCCGTACGGTGTCCGGCGTGACGGCCCCCGTGCAGCGCGTCGAGGTCGAGGTGGACCGCCGGCTCGACGCCACGGCGGTCGCCGAGGTCCTCGCGATCGTCGACGCCGCGACCGACGCCGACGGCGTCCACCCGCTCTCGGAGCACGTCCGCCTGCACCTGCGGTACGGCGGCGACGAGGCGACCCGCAACGTGCTCGCCCGCGACCAGGACGGCCGGGTGCTCGGCTACGCCCACCTCGACGTCACCGACGAGGTCGAGGGTCCCAGCGCCGAGCTCGTCGTGCACCCCGAGCACCGCCGGCAGGGGGTGGCCCGGCGGCTCGTCGAGCGCCTGCTCGCCGAGTCCCCCGACGGCCGGCTGCGGCTGTGGGCGCACGGCGGCCACGCCGACGCGGACCGGCTCGCCGGGTCGATGGGCTTCCGGCGCACCCGCTCGCTCTGGCAGATGCGCCGGTCGCTGTACGCGGCGCTGCCCGCGCCGGTGCTGCCCGACGGCGTGACCGTCCGGGAGTTCCGGCCGGGCGCCGACGACGAGGAGTGGGTGCGGCTCAACGCCCTCGCCTTCGCCGACCACTCCGAGCAGGGCGCCCTCACCGTCGACGACCTGCACCGCCGGATGCGCGAGCCGTGGTTCGACCCGGCCGGCTTCTTCGTCGCCACCCGTACCTCCCCGGAGGGCGAGCGCATGGTCGGCTACCACTGGACCAAGATCCACGGCGGGCACGAGGTGCACGACCACGACCACGTCGGGCCGCACGCCCACGAGGGACACGGCCACGACCCGATCGGCGAGGTCTACGTGGTCGGCGTGCACCCCGACGAGCAGGGCAGCGGCCTGGGGCGCGCGCTCACCCTGGTGGGCCTGCGCCACCTGCGGTCCCGCGGCCTCGCCCAGGCCATGCTGTACGTCGACGAGTCGAATGTCCCGGCCGTGCGGGTCTACAGCGGGCTGGGCTTCACCCGGTGGGACACCGACGTCATGTACGCGCGGGACTGACGGCTACCCGCAGTTCACGCGCGCGTGGAACGATGCACGCATGGCCACCGACGAGTCCCGATCCGAGGACGTCCCGGCCGAGGACGCGACCGCGGGGGACGCCACCGCCGGGGACGGACCGGCCACCGGTGCACGCGCCGGATCCGGGGACCCACCCGCCGGCACTGCGAAGGGCTCAGCGACCGCGGCCCACCGGGCCACCCGGTCGGCCGCACGGACCGGCGGCCGGGCCGCCGGCCGCTCCCCCGGCCGGTCGACCAAGCGCCCCGCGTCCCCGAGCCCACGCCGCCGGGACCGCCGGACGGCCGCACCCACTCCAGGCGTGATCGACCACTCCACGGCGCCGGAGCCGGAGGCCCCGGGCGACGAGCTGCCCGCGGACCGGTTCCTGGACCGGGAGCTCTCCTGGCTCGCCTTCAACACCAGGGTCCTGGAGCTGGCCGAGGACCCCGACCTGCCGCTGCTCGAGCGGGCGCGGTTCCAGGCGATCTTCTCCAGCAACCTGGACGAGTTCTTCATGGTCCGGGTGGCCGGCCTCAAGCGGCGCATCGCGGCGGGCGTGGCCGTGCCGGCGGTGAGCGGGCTGCTGCCCCGCGAGATCCTCGACCGCATCTCGGCGCGCACCAGGGAGCTCACCGCGCGCCAGGCCGACGGCTTCCGGGACGACCTGCTCCCTGCCCTGGCCAAGGAGGGCATCGAGATCCTCCGCTGGGACGACCTCGACGACGACGAGCACCACGCCATGGACCGGTTCTTCCGCGAGCGGGTGTTCCCGGTCCTCACCCCGCTGGCCGTCGACCCGGCGCACCCCTTCCCGTACATCTCCGGGCTATCGCTCAACCTGGCCGTCGTCGTCCGCAACGCCCGTACGGCGACGGAGCACTTCGCCCGGGTCAAGGTGCCGCCCAACTTCCCACGGTTCATCCCGGTGGCCGAGCAGCGCTTCGTGCCTCTCGAGGACGTGATCGCCGCGCACCTGGGCCAGCTCTTCCCCGGCATGGAGGTGCTCCAGCACCACAGCTTCCGAGTCACCCGCAACGAGGACGTCGAGGTCGAGGAGGACGACGCCGAGAACCTGCTGACCGCGATGGAGCGGGAGCTCGTCCGGCGCCGGTTCGGCCCGGCTGTCCGGCTCGAGGTCGAGGACTCGATGGACCCGCACATCCTCGACCTGCTGGTCCGCGAGCTGCAGATCCGCTCGGAGGAGGTCTTCCACCTCTCCGGCCCGCTCGACCTCACCGGGCTGCACGCGGTGGCCGACCTCGACCGGGCCGAGCTGAAGTACCGGCCGTTCCTGCCGGCCACCCACCGCGACCTGCCGGACGTCGAGTCGGCCCAGCCGGCGGACATGTTCGCCGCGATCAGCGGCGCCGATGTGCTCGTGCACCACCCGTACGACTCGTTCTCGACCAGCGTCCAGCGCTTCGTCGAGCAGGCCGCGGCGGACCCGCGGGTCCTGGCGATCAAGCAGACCCTGTACCGGACCAGCGGCGACTCCCCCATCGTCGACGCGCTCGTCGACGCCGCCGAGGCCGGCAAGCAAGTCCTCGTCCTCGTCGAGATCAAGGCACGCTTCGACGAGCGGGCCAACATCTCCTGGGCGCGCAAGCTCGAGCAGGCGGGCTGCCACGTCGTGTACGGCCTGATCGGGCTCAAGACGCACTGCAAGCTGCTGATGGTCGTCCGCGAGGAGAGCGGCCGGATCCGCCGCTACACCCACATCGGCACCGGCAACTACCACCCCAAGACCGCGCGGCTCTACGAGGACCTCGGCCTGCTGACGGCGGACCCGGTCGTCGCCGAGGACGTCAACCACCTGTTCAACTCGCTGTCCGGCTACTCGCTCGCCACCGACTACACCCGGCTGCTCGTGGCGCCGCACTCCATCCGTACGGGGATCGTCGAGCGCATCGAGCGCGAGATCGAGCACCTGCGGGCGGGACGGCCGGCGTGGATCCGGTTCAAGACCAACAGCCTGGTCGACGAGGCGGTCTGCGACGCCCTGTACCGCGCGTCCCGTGCCGGCGTACCGGTCGACGTGTGGGTGCGCGGCATCTGCGCGCTGCGCCCGGGGGTCGAAGGGCTGTCCGAGAACATCCGCGTCCGCAGCATCCTCGGCCGCTTCCTCGAGCACTCCCGGATCTTCTCGTTCGCCGGCGGCGGCGAGCCCGAGTACTGGATCGGCTCCGCCGACATGATGCACCGCAACCTGGACCGGCGGGTCGAGGCGATGGTCAGCCTCGGCAGCGAGGAGCACGGGCAGGACATGGCGGCGCTGTTCGACCTGGCCTTCGACCCCGGCACCGCCTCGTGGCACCTGCGCCCGGACGGCAGCTGGGAGCGCGTGCACCTGGACGCGGACGGCGAGCCGCTGGCGGACCTCCAGCACGTACTCATCGAGCAGAAGAAGCGCCGCCGTAAGGTGCGCGCGTGACCTCGGAGGACACCGAGCACCACCGCGAGGTGGAGCGCAAGTTCCGGGTGCACGGGCTGTTCCGCCTCCCCGAGCTCGTGGTCGGCGGCGTGACCGGGGTCGAGGAGCGCGGCACCGACGTCCTCGAGGCGACCTACCACGACACCGACGACCTGCGGCTGGCCCGCGAGGGCATCACCATGCGCCGCCGTACGGGCGGCAGCGACGCCGGCTGGCACCTCAAGGTGCCGGTGCCCAAGGCGCCCCCCACGGTGCGCGACGAGCTGCGGCTGCCGCTGGACGCGGGCGAGCCCGGCCACCCCCCGGCCGCCCTGCTCTCGCTGGTGCAGGCCGTGATCCGGGACCGGCCCGTACGGCCGGTGGCGACCCTGCGGACCGAGCGGACCACCCGGATGCTGCTCGGCGACGCGGGCGCGCCGGTCGCCGAGCTGGTCGACGACACGGTGAGCGTCGTCGACGCCGACGGGCACGTGGCCGCCCGCTTCCGCGAGCTCGAGCTCGAGGAGGTCGGCGAGGGGGC
>DATHTV010000232.1:0-2353 GCA_035462845.1 Jiangellales bacterium | reverse complement strand
CAAGTACGGCGTGCTGCCGCTCGACGACCGCACGAGCGAGCGGATCGAACCGTCCATGGCCGGGCGGCCGACCCTGATCCGGGGACGCTCGCAACTGTTCTTCCCGGGCATGGGCCGGCTCTCGGAGAACAGCGTCCTGAGCATCAAGAACCGGTCGTGCGCGGTGACCGGCGAGGTCGAGGTCCCGGCCGGGACGACCCGGGGTGTCGTGATCGCCCAGGGCGGGCGGTTCGGGGGCTGGGCTGTCTACGTGCAGGACGGGCTGTTGACGTTCTGCTACAACGTGCTCGGCATCCGGCACTTCCGGACCGTGGCCGAGGTCCCGATCCCCACCGGAACCCACCAGGTGCGCGTGGAGTTCGCCTACGACGGGGGCGGGCTGGGCAAGGGCGGCGACGTGCGGCTCTACCACGACGGCGCGCCGGTCGGCTCCGGTCGGGTCGAGCTCACCCAGCCCGCGGTCTTCTCCGCCGACGAGACCACCGACATCGGCTACGAGAGCGGCACGCCGGTCAGCCCCGACTACACGGTCGCCTCCAGCCGGTTCACGGGCCGCATCCACTGGGTGCAGCTCGAACTCGGCGACGACGACCACGACCACCACCTCGACCCGGACGAGGTGCTGCGCATCGCCATCGCCCGGCAGTGAGGGCAGCCACGCTGCGTAGCCGACCGTATGGGGGAGGTGAGATCCGCTGCCGGTCAAGGGGCCGAACGGCCCCGCCGGCGGGCAGAACGTCCCATGACCATCCCCGTCGATCCTGCTAGCGTGACGGACGGTAGTCCTCGCTGGTGGAGCGCGGGATCGTCGGGGGACCGCCGCGTCGAACACACGGCGGGAGGGCCATGTTCCAGGTGCCCGCGGCGAAGGTGACGCCGCCCGCGGTGCCGCCCGAGCACATCCGGAGGCCCGCGCTCGAGGCCGCGCTCGACCGCGGTGCCGACCGGGCGCTGACGCTGGTCTGTGCCCCACCCGGGTCCGGCAAGACCTCGCTGCTCGCCGCGTGGGTGGCGGCGACGGGCGGTCCGCCGACCGCGTGGGTGCGCCTCGAGCCGGAGGACACCGACCCGCGCCGCCTCTGGGTCGGGGTGCTGGCGGCCGTGACGACCCTGCCCGGGGTACCGCCCTCGAGCCGGTTGCACCGTCTCGTGGTGTCCCGGGCGACGGTCGAGCTGGACTTCCTGGGCGAGCTGCTGGACGGACTCGCGGCCCTCCCGGAGGGGGTCCGGCTCGTCCTGGACGACGTGCAGCACCTCGATCGTCCCGCCTCGCGGCACGGACTGGAGATGCTCGTGCGCAGCCCGCCGCCCGGCCTCCGGCTCGTCCTCTCCGGCCGGCGCGACCCGGCCCTGCCCCTGCCCCGGCTGCGCCTGGAGGAGCGGCTCCACGAGGTCCGCACCGAGCAGCTGCTGTTCACCCGCCCGGAGGCGGCGGCGCTGCTGGACCGCGCGGGGCTGCGGCTCACGCGACCCCAGGTCGACGCCCTGCACGAGCGCACCGGCGGCTGGGTCGCGGGTCTGCGGCTGGCGACGATGTCGCTGCGGGGACACCCCGACCCGGACCGCTTCCTCGCCGAGTTCTCGGGCGACGAGCGCCCGGTGGCGGACTACCTCGTCGACGAGGTGCTCACCGGCCTCGCGGCGGGGCAGCGGGAGACCCTGCGTCGGGTGAGCGTCGCGAGGACCGTGCCGGCGGGTCTCGCCGTCGAGCTCGCCGGCCGGGAGGACGCCGTCGATGTGCTGGACGACCTCGTGCGCAGCACGGGCCTGGTGACCGGGACCGGCGCCCCGGGGGCGGAGTACCGGGTCGCCGAGCTGCTGCGCTCGCATCTCGTCGCGGATCTGGGCCGGCACGGCCCGGAGCTGGTGGCCCGGACGCACCGGCGGGCGGCGTGCTGGTGGTCCGCCCAGGGCCGGCCCGTGGAGGCGCTCGCCCACGCGCGGGAGGTCGGCGACGCCGCCTTCCTCGCCGACCTGCTCGAGCAGTGGGCGCCGCGGCTGGTGGGTGTCGGTGAGCTCGACGCGTTGGACCGGGCGGCTGCGGCGCTGGACGCCGACGCGGGCGCCGAGCCCTGGGCGGCGTCGACCGTGGCCCACGTCCAGGCCCGGCAGGGGCGGCCCCCGGAGGTACGGGCGGCCCTGCGTCGCGCGCGGCGTGCCGGCCGCCCGCCGGCCGGGTCCGACGCCGCGGCGTTCCGCACGGCCACCGAGCGGCTGGTGGGCCTGCGCCGGGCGAGGGGTGCGTCCCCCGAGGAGGTCGCGGAGGCCACGGACCCGGCGCTGGCGGCCCTCGTGCACGTCGGTCGCGGCACGGCACGTCTCGTCGGGGAGGAGGGCCGGGGGGCCGTGCCGG
>DATHTV010000231.1:0-26625 GCA_035462845.1 Jiangellales bacterium | reverse complement strand
GCCGGACGCCCGACGGCGCCCGCACCAGCGGGTGACCCCGGAGCCGCCCTGACCTTCGCGACCGTGGCGGAGACGGTGGCCGACGACGTGGTGGTCCCGGCCGGATACGTCTCGGGGATCGTCGCTGTGTGGGGCGACCCGGTCGGCAAGGACGCCCCGCCGTTCGACCCGTACCACCAGACCCGCGAGACCCAGGAGCGCCAGTTCGGCTACAACGCCGACTACGTGATGCTCGTGCCGCTCCCGGGGAACGGCGACAAGGGCCTGCTGGCGATCAACCACGAGTACACCAACGAGGAGCTGATGTTCCCCGCCGACGGCGGGTACTCCTCCGCGGACAAGGCGCGCGTCGCCATGGCCGCACACGGCATGTCGGTGCTCGAGGTGGAGCGCGTCGGCCGGAGCGGCCAGTGGCAGCGGGTCCGCCGGCCGTCGCGCTTCGATCGCCGCATCACCGTCTACACGCCCATGGTCGCGTCCGGTCCCGCCGCCGGGGACCCGCGGCTGTCCGGGCCGATCGCCGGGACCCTCAACAACTGCGCCGGCGGCGTCACCCCGTGGGGCACGATCCTCACCGGCGAGGAGAACATCCACCAGTACTTCGACGCCCCGGACGGGGTTCCCGAGGAGTACGTGGAGAGCTACCGGCGCTACCAGATCCGGACGAGCGGCTACAGCACGCGGCGGTGGAGCGAGGCGGACGAGCGCTTCGACGCCTCCCGCTTCCCGAACACCGCGTACACGTTCGGCTGGGTCGTCGAGGTCGACCCCTACGACCCCAAGTCGACGCCCGTCAAGAGGACCATGCTCGGCCGGTTCAAGCACGAGGGCGCCACGGTGAGCTTCACCGGTGACCGCCGGGTGGTCGCGTACATGGGGGACGACCAGAACGACGACTACATGTACAAGTTCGTCTCCCGCGACACCTTCCGCGACGGGCCCTCGACGGCCGCGCGCCGGCACAACATGACGCTGCTGGACCACGGGACCCTGTACGTCGCGGTGTTCTCCGGCGACGGCGGGCCTGAGGGCGACGGCGAGCTGCCGTACGAGGGAACCGGCACGTGGGTGCCGCTGGCCTCGGACACCACGTCGTACGTCCCGGGCTTCTCGGTGGCCGAGGTGCTGGTCAACACCCGGCTGGCCGCGGACGCCGTGGGGGCCACGAAGATGGACCGCCCGGAGGACGTCGAGCGCAACCCGGTCAACGGCGCCGTCTACGCCTGCCTGACCAACAACAAGGACCGCCGGTCGCCCAACGCGGCAGCGCCCCTGACCGACGCTCTCGTCCGCGACACGCTCGGCGGGGAGCTACGGCTTGCGCAGGGCAACCGGCACGGCTACGTGCTCGAGCTCTGGGAGGCCGGAAACGACGCGGCCGCCGAGACCTTCGGCTGGAACCTGTTCATCGTGTGCGGCGACCCGGAGGACCCACGGACGTGGTTCGGCGGCTTCCCCAAGGAGCTGGTCAGCCCGATCTCGGCGCCGGACAACGTGACGTTCGACCCGCACGGCAACCTGTGGATCGCCACGGACGCCGGCGAGCTCGGGGCCAACGACGGGATGTTCCCGGTGCCCGTCCAGGGCCCCGACCGCGGCTGGCTGCGCCGCTTCCTCTCGGTCCCGGTGGGCGCCGAGTGCTGCGGCCCGCTGGTCACCCTGGACGGGCTGACCGCCTTCGCCGCACCACAGCACCCCGGCGAGGTGGACGGCTCGACGTTCGAGAACCCGGCGAGCACGTGGCCGCACACCGATCCCTTCCCCAGGCCCGGGGTGGTGTGCGTCTGGCGGCCGGACGGGCTGCCCGTCGGTCGCTGAGCCCGTCGCCCACGACGCGCCGTCCCGTCCCTCTCCCCGCCACACGATTGGAGGAGGGTGGCCCTCCTCCGACCCGGCGCTGGAGGAGGGTGGCCCTCCTCCACGGGGATTGGAGCAGGGTGACCTTCCTCCAACCGGGTGGGCGGACGCGCGCCCGGCAGGGGAGGGCTCGGCGCTCGGTGGTCGGCGCTCGGTCGTCGGCGCTCGGTCGTCGGCGGTCAGCTGGTGCGGTCGACGACGCCGTCGCAGAGCGCCTGCAGCGCCCGCCGGGCGGGGCCGTCGGGCAGAGGGTCCAGGGTGTCGCGGGCCTCACCGGCCCAGCGGGCCACCTCGCGCCGGGCCTGCTCCATCGCGGGGTGCGCCCGCAGGGCGTCGAGCACCTCGGCGTGGACGTCGTCGTCCGTGACCGGCGCGGAGAGCAGCCGCCGGAGCCGGCTGTCACCCGGGTCGTCGGACCGCAGCGCATAGTGCACCGGGAGCGTGGGCACGCCCTCGCGCAGGTCGGTGCCCGGGGTCTTGCCGGACTCGGTCGACTCGCTGGCGATGTCGAGCACGTCGTCGGCGAGTTGGAAGGCCACCCCGATCCGCTCGCCGTACCGCGTGACGACGTCGACGACCTCGGGGCCGGCGCCGGACAGCATCGCCCCGAAGCGGGCCGAGGTCGCGATGAGCGAGCCGGTCTTGTCGGCCAGCACGGACAGGTAGTGCTCCAGTGGGTCGGCGCCTTCCGGCGGGCCCACCGTCTCGCGCAGCTGCCCGCGGACCAGTCGCTCGAACGTCCGGGCCTGCAGGCGTACGCACTCCGGCCCGAGGTCCGCGACGATGTCCGACGCCCGGGCGAACAGGTAGTCACCGGTGAGGATGGCCACGGAGTTGCTCCACCGGGCGTTCGCGCTCGGCGCCCCGCGGCGCAGGGCCGCCTCGTCCATGACGTCGTCGTGGTAGAGCGTCGCCAGGTGGGTCAGCTCGACCACCAGGGCCGCCGGGACGACCCCCTCGGCGCGCGGGTCACCGAAGTGCGAGGCGAGCAGCACGAGCAGCGGCCGGAACCGCTTGCCCCCGGCGTCGATGAGGTGCCGCGACGCCTCGGTGAGCAGCGGCTCCTCGGACGTCACCGACTCCCGCAGCCGGGCCTCGACCTCGTCGAGCCCGTCCGCGACCTGCGTGGCCAGCACGGGGTCGACGGCAGGGATCCCCAGGCCCGAGGTCGACGGCACGTGGCTCCCGGCCCTCAGCGCACGAAGACCGCGGCCTGCTCGGCCAGGGTCAGCAGCGGGCCGGGCAGGATGCCCAGCACCAGGGTGGCGAGCGCGCCGACCGCGATCGCGGCAGTCGTGAGCGGGCTGGGGACGGCGACGCTCGGACCGTCGACGGCGGGCTCGGAGAAGAACATGACGACGATGACGCGGACGTAGAAGAAGGCCGCGATGGCGCTCGCCACCAGGCCCACCACCACCAGGGTCACGGCCCCGCCTTCGATGGCGGCCGAGAACACGGCCAGCTTGCCGATGAAGCCGCTCGTGAGCGGGATCCCGGCGAAGGCCAGCAGGAAGAGCGCGAACGTGGCCGCCACGAGCGGGGAGCGCTTGCCGAGGCCGGCCCACCGCGACAGGTGGGTGGCCTCGCCGCCGGCGTCACGGACCAGCGTCACGACCGCGAAGGCGCCGACCGTGGTGAAGCCGTACGCCACCAGGTAGAAGAGCACCGCGGCCGTGCCCACCGTGTCGGCGGCGACCATCCCGGTGATGATGAAGCCGGCGTGCGCGATGGAGGAGTAGGCGAGCATCCGCTTGACGTCGGTCTGGGTGAGCGCGATCACCGATCCCAGCAGCATGGTCAGCACGGCGACCGCCCACAGCATCGGCTGCCAGTCCGTACGGAGGCCGCCGAGCGCCACGTAGAACACCCGCAGCAGGGCGCCGAACGCGGCGAGCTTGGTGCACGCCGCCATGAACCCGGTCACCGGCGTGGGCGCGCCCTGGTAGACGTCGGGGGTCCAGGCGTGGAACGGCGCCGCGCTCACCTTGAACAGCAGGCCGACCGCGAGCAGCCCGACGCCGGCCAGGAGCAGCCCCTCCGCCCCGACCCGTGAGGCGAGGGCCGCGTCGATGTCGGAGAACCGCACCGAGCCCGCGTACCCGTAGACGAGGGCGGAGCCGAAGATGAAGAACGCCGAGGAGAAGGCGCCGAGCAGGAAGTACTTCATCGCGGCCTCCTGCGAGAGCAGGCGACGGCGGCGCGCCATGCCGCAGAGCAAGTAGAGCGGCAGCGACAGCACCTCGAGGGCGATGAACATCGTCAGCAGGTCGTTGGCAGCCGGGAAGAGCAGCATCCCGCCGACGGCGAACATCGTGAGCGGGTAGACCTCGGTCTGCAGGACGCGTCGGGCCGTGAGCACCCGCTCGTCCTCGCTCCCGGGCAGCGCGGACGCGGCCGGGGCGAAGGCGTCGCCGCCGCCCTCGAGGCGCCGTTCGGCGAAGAGCAGCAGGCTCACGGCCGTGAGCACCAGCACGGTGCCCTGGATGAACAACGCGGGCCCGTCGACCGCGACCGACCCCTCGACGGCGACGATCTGCGTGCCCGACAGCCACACCACCAGCGCGAACGCGGCGACGACGGCGGCGAAGGCGATCCCGAGCTGCACCGGGTGGCGCAGCCGCCGGGGCACGAACGCCTCGACGAGGACGCCGACCACACCGGCCCCGAGGACGACGAGGACCGGCGAGATCTCCGCCCACTCGATGACGGGCGCGACCGGGAGGTCCTGGGCCAGGATGCCGGCGATCACGGCTGGTTCCCTTCAGCGGCCTGGGCGGGGACGAGGGGCTCGGGATCGGTGACGCCGACCTCGGCGAGTGTGGCCCCGACGCCGTCGTCGATCACGTCGAGCACGGTCTGCGGGAAGAAGCCGAGCACCAGCAGCAGCGCGAAGAGCGGCGCCACCGCCAGCACCTCGCGGCCGCGCAGGTCGGGCATGGCCGCGGTCTCGGCGCGTACCGGACCCGTCATCGTGCGCTGGTACATGAGCAGGATGTAGAGCGCGGCGAGGATGATGCCGGCGGTCCCGAGGACGGCCGCGACGCGGTACTGGCTGAAAGTGCCCAGCAGCACCAGGAACTCGCTGACGAACGTGGCGAGCCCGGGCAGGGCGAGGCCGGACAGCCCAGCGACCAGCAGGGCGCCCGCCAGCACCGGCGCCGGCCCCTGCACCCCGCCGTAGTCGGCGACCAGTCGCGAGCGGCGGCGCGAGATCATGAAGCCCACGATGACGAACAGGGCGATCGTCGACAGCCCGTGGTTGACCATGTAGAGCGTCGCCCCGGTGCCGCCCTGGCTGGTGAGGGCGAAGATGCCCATGACGATGAAGCCGAAGTGCGAGATCGACGTGTACGCGATCAGCCGCTTGAGGTCGGTCTGCGCGACGGCGAGCAGCGCCCCGTACAGGATGCTGATCACCGCGAGGGTGACGACGACGGGCGCGAAGGTCCGCGACGCGTCCGGGAAGAGCGGCAGGACCAGCGCGATCATGCCGTACGTGCCGACCTTGTCCATGACTCCGGACAGGAAGGCGGCGTTGGACGGGGTCGCTTCGGCTGCGGCGTCGGGCAGCCAGGTGTGGAAGGGCCACAGCGGCGCCTTGATCGCGAAGGCGATCATGAAGCCGAGGAACAGCCAGCCCTGGACGCCCTCGGAGATGTCGAGGCCCACGAGGTCGGCGCGCAGGAACGTCCCCTGGCCGGCGTCCACCGACTGCACGTACAGCCCGATGACGGCGGCGAGCATGAGCAGCCCGCCGAAGAGGTTGTAGAGCAGGAACTTGACTGCCGCGTAGCGCCGCTGCGGACCGCCGTAGAACCCGATGAGGAAGTACATCGGGATGAGCATCGCCTCGAACAGGATGTAGAAGAGCAGCACGTCGCCCGCGGCGAAGGCGCCGATCGTCATCGCCTCCAGGACCAGCAGCAGGGCGAAGAAGCCCTTGGCGCTGCGGCCGGAGTCCTCGGCCTCGTGCCACATGGCCACCATGACCACGGGGGTCGCGACCGCCGTCAGCGCCACCAGGGCGAGGGCCACGCCGTCGACGCCGAGCGCCCACGAGAAGCCGAGCGATCCCACCCACTCGTACTGCTCGGTCAGCTGGAACTGCGGCCCGCCCACGCTGAACTGCAGGGCGGCGCCGATGGTCACGGCCAGGACGAGGAGGGACACGCCCAGGGCGAGCTGCTTGGCCAGACGGTCGCGGACAGCCGGCACGAGCGCCACGAGCAGGGCGCCGACCGCCGGCAGGGCGACGAGCGTGGTCAGCCAGGGGAAGGTCACGGCAGCCTCACCAGGAGCATCGCGACGACGACCAGGACGGCCCCGGCGAGCATCGACAGCGCGTACGAGCGGACGAACCCGGTCTGCCATCGCCGCCATCGCGACGACAGGCCTCCCACCGCGGCGGCCGTCCCGACGACGGCGCCGTCGATGCCGCGGTTGTCGGCGTAGACCAGGGAGCGGGTGAGGTACTGGCCGGGACGCATGAGCAGGGCCTCGTTGGCCGCGTCGCCGTACAGGTCGTTGCGGGCGGCGACGGTGATCGCGTTGCCGCGGGGGGCCACCGCGGGCACCGGGCGGCGGCCGAAGAGCTGCCAGCCGATGGCGACGCCGATGAGCACCACCACGGTCGTGATGAGCTGGAGGGCGAGCGGTGCGATCGGGTGCGGGCTCTCCTCGAAGCCGGTGACCGGCTCGAGCCACGGCTCGATCGCGGGCAGCCCCGGCAGGCCGAACTCCAGCACCACGCCGCCGACGACCGACAGGGCGGCGAGCACGACGAGCGGCACGGTCATGATCCACGGGGACTCGTGGGGGTGGTCGTCGGCCGCCCACCGCCTGTCGCCGAGGAAGGTCATGACGAAGAGCCTGGTCATGTAGAAGGCCGTGACGCCGGCGCCCAGCAGGGCGCACAAGCCGATCAGCCAGTTGCGCCCGAACGCCGCCTCGATGATGAGGTCCTTGGACCAGAAGCCTGCGAACGGGAAGATCCCGATGATCGCCAGGTACCCGGCCGTGAAGGTCCAGAAGGTGATCGGCAGCAGCGAGCGCAGCGCGCCGTACGTGCGCATGTCGACCCGGTCCTGCATCCCGTGCATCACCGAGCCGGCCCCGAGGAACATGTTGGCCTTGAAGAAGCCGTGGGTGAGCAGGTGGAAGATCGCGAACACGTAGCCCACCGGACCGAGCCCGGCCGCCAGCATCATGTAGCCGATCTGGCTCATCGTGGACCCGGCCAGGACCTTCTTGATGTCGTCCTTGGCGCACCCGATGACCGCACCGATGATCAGTGTGATCGTGCCGACGAGCACCACGGCCGTTGCCGCCAGCGGGGCCCCCTCGAAGATCACGCCGGAGCGCACCACGAGGTAGACGCCGGCGGTGACCATGGTCGCGGCGTGAATGAGCGCCGACACCGGGGTCGGACCCTCCATCGCGTCGAGCAGCCAGGACTGGAGCGGGAACTGCGCCGACTTGCCGCAGGCCCCGAGCAGCAGGAGCAGCCCGATGGCCACGAGCCAGCCCTCGCTGGCCTCGCCGGCGGAGCCCAGCACGCCGGAGAAGGCCGAGGTCCCGAACACGACGAACATCGACATGATCGCCAGCGACATGCCGAGGTCGCCGACCCGGTTGACCACGAAGGCCTTCTTGGCAGCGACCGCCGCCGACGGCTTGTGCTGCCAGAAGCCGATGAGGAGGTACGAGGCGAGGCCGACGCCCTCCCAGCCCACGTACAGGATCAGGTAGTCGTCGGCGAGGACAAGCAGCAGCATCGCGGCGACGAACAGGTTGAGGTAGGCGAAGAAGCGGCGGCGCCGCTCGTCGTGCTCCATGTAGCCCATGGAGTAGACGTGGATGAGCGTGCCGACGCCGGTGATCAGCAGCACGAAGGCCATCGACAGCTGGTCGAGCAGCAGGCCGACCTGCACCTGGTACCCGCCGACGTCGATGAACTCCCACAGCGTCTGCGAGACCGCGCGCTCCTCGTCACCGCGCCCGAGCATGGCGAGGAAGAGGACCGCGCCGACGACGAAGGACGCCAGCGACATGGCCGTGCCCACGACGTGTCCCCAGGCGTCGAGGCGACGCCCGGACAGCAGCAGCACCGCGGCCCCGAGGAGCGGGAAGGCGATGAGCAGCCAGGTCCAGGTGAAGACGCCCTCGGCCGGGGCCACGGCTTCGGCGGCGAGCGCCGCCTCGGCCCCGACGGAGCTGGCTAGTGCGGTCACGGTCATGTGCGCGGCATCCCCACGGCGTCAGAGCTTGAGCAGGCTGGCGTCGTCGACCGAGGCCGAGCGTCGCGTACGGAAGATGGTGATGATGATCGCCAGGCCCACGACGACCTCCGCCGCCGCGACCACCATGACGAAGAAGGCGGCGATCTGGCCCTGGAGGTTGCCGTGCATCCGCGCGAACGCGACGAAGGCCAGGTTGGCGGCGTTGAGCATGAGCTCGACGCTCATGAACGCCACCAGCGCGTTGCGCCGGGTCAGGACGCCGACCGCCCCGATCGAGAAGAGCAGCGAGGCCAGGACGACGTAGGCGTTGACGCTCACCGGGGCTCACCCCCGCCGGCGTCGCCGTCCACCGGGTGGTCCTCGGCGTCCCGCGACCGGTTCTCTCGGGACAGGTCCTCGCCCCGGGACTGGTCGTCGGCCCGGGACTGGTCGTCGGCCCGGGACTGGTCGTCGGCCCGGGACTGGTCGTCGCCCCGGGTGAGGTCGTCGACCTGCGCCTCGAGGGCCTGGACGTCGCCCGCCGACTCCTCGGTGGGCCGGGCGACCCCCCTCGCCACGAGCACCGGCGAGACGGAGAGCTCGCTCGGCGTGCCGTCGGGGAGCAGGGCCGGGGTGTCGACGGCGTTGTGCCGGGCGTAGACGCCGGGGCTCGGCAGCGGGGCGACCCCGGCGCCGCCGGCGCGGACCCGCTCCTGCGAACGCTGCCGCTGGGTGCGCTTGGGGCCGATGCGCTCGCGGTGGGTGAGGACCATCGCGCCGACCGCGGCCGTGATCAGCAGGGCCGCGAGCACCTCGAACGTGAAGACCCAGCGGGTGAAGATCGCGTCGGCGATCCCCACCACGTTGCCCTCGGGCTGGGCCGCCGCGAGCCCGGCGAACTCCGGCAGCAGCGCCCGGGAGGCGACCAGGGCGAGCAGCAGGCCGAAGCCCAGCCCCGCCAGCACCGCCGCCACCCGCTGCCCGGGGATCGTCTCGACCCGCGAGTCGCTGGCGTCGACACCGACGATCATGATGACGAACAGGAACACCATCATGATCGCGCCGGTGTACACGACCACCTGGACGACGCCCAGGAAGGGCGCCTCGAGCACCACGTACAGCACCGCGAGGCAGATCATCACGACGGCCAGGAACAGCGCGCCGTGCACCGCGCGCCGGGAGACGACCAGGCCGAGCGCGCTCAGCACGGCGATCGGAGCCACGACCCAGAAGACCCAGGCCTCACCGGTCGAGCTCCCGGCCGTCGTGGTGGCGACGTCCTGCAGCACCGGCAGCAGTCCGGTCATCGGGCCGCCTCCTCGTCGTGCGCGCGCAGACCCGCCCCCAGGTAGTAGTCCCGCTCGTCGTCGCCGAGCCGCATCGGGTGCGGCGGCTCCTCCATGCCGGGCAGCAGCGGGGCGAGCAGGTCCTTCTTCTCGTAGATGAGCGACTCGCGGGTGAGGTCGGCGAGCTCGTACTCGTTGGTCATCGTGAGCGCCCGGGTCGGGCACGCCTCGATGCACAGCCCGCAGAGGATGCAGCGCAGGTAGTTGATCTGGTAGACGCGGCCGTAGCGCTCGCCCGGGGAGAAGCGCTCCTCCTCGGTGTTCGGCGCCCCCTCCACGTAGATGGCGTCGGCCGGGCAGGCCCAGGCGCACAGCTCGCAGCCGATGCACTTCTCCAGGCCGTCGGGGTGCCGGTTGAGCTGGTGCCGGCCGTGGAAGCGCGGCGCCACCGGGTGCGGCTCCTCCGGGTACTGGGCCGTCTCGACCTTGCGGAACATCGTCCGGAAGGTGACCCCGAAGCCCGCGACGGAGTCGAGGAACTTAGGCACCGGAGGTCTCCTCGTCGGTCGGGCGTGCGGTCCCCGTGGGGTTGCCAGTCGGGTTGCCAGTCGGGTTGCCAGTCGGGCTGCCAGTCGGGTCTCCGGTCGGGGTGTCGCCCGGACCGGCCCCCCCGCTGCCCTCGGCGGCCACCGTGGCGGGCACCGGCTGGGGGCGGAAGGTCTGGCCGGGCATCGGCGGCACAGGGTATCCGGCGGCGAACGCGTCGAAGTGATCGCCCTCGTCCGCCTCGTCCGCGGGCTCCTCCTTCGCGCGGGACGGGAGCATCGCCAGGACGAGCAGGACCACCGTCACCCCGAAGCCCCAGAAGATCAGCGTCTGCCGGTCGACGCCGCCGGACGTGACGAGCCGCAGCGCGGCCACCACGAAGATCCACGCCAGCGACACCGGCAGCAGGACCTTCCAGCCCAGCGCCATGAACTGGTCGTAGCGCAGCCGCGGCAGCGTGCCGCGCAGCCAGATGAAGACGAACAGCAGCAGGAAGACCTTGGCGACGAACCACAGCATCGGCCACCAGCCGGTGTTGAAGTAGCCGTCGTTGATCGCGCTGACCGGCCACGGGGCGCGCCACCCGCCGAGGAACAGCGTCACGGCGATCGCCGAGACGTTGACCATGTTGATGTACTCGGCGAGGAAGAACAGGGCGAACTTCAGCGAGGAGTACTCGGTGTGGAAACCGCCCACCAGCTCGCCCTCCGCCTCCGGGAGGTCGAAGGGCGCGCGGTTGGTCTCGCCGACCATCGAGATCAGGTAGACCGCGAAGGACGGGACGAGCGCGATCGCGTACCAGAGGGAGGTCTGCGCCTCGACGATCTCCGAGGTCGACATCGAGCCGGCGTAGAGGAACACCGCGACGAAGGACAGACCCATCGCCAGCTCGTACGAGATCACCTGCGCGCTCGAGCGCAGCCCGCCGAGCAGCGGGTACGTGGACCCGCTGGACCAGCCGCCGAGCACGATCCCGTACACGCCGATCGAGGCGGCCGCGAGCGCGAACAGGACGGCGACGGGGAAGTCGGTGAGCTGGAGTCGCGTCTCGACGCCGAAGATCGAGACCTCCGGGCCCAGCGGAATCACCGCGAAGATGAGGAACGACGGGACGACCGCGATGATCGGCGCCAGCCAGTAGACCGCCTTGTCGGCGTTCTTGGGGACGACGTCCTCCTTGAGCGCCAGCTTCACGCCGTCGGCGAGGCTCTGGAGCAGCCCGGCCGGACCGGTGCGGTTGGGACCGATGCGGTGCTGCATGCGAGCGACGACCCGCCGCTCGAGCCAGATGTTGAAGAGCGTGAAGACGACCAGCAGCACGAAGATGAAGACGATCTTGAGCAGGACCAGCCACCAGGGGTCGCTGCCGAACCCCTCGACCTGGTCCTGGGCGAGCACGGACCGGATCATGCGGCACCCCCACGGCTGATCGAGACGACGGCTCCGGCGCCGGCCCCGAGCGCGGCGTGCACGTGCGAGCCCTGGCTGTTGCCGGGCAGCCACACCACGCGGTCGGGCATGTCCGTGACCGACAGCGGCAGGGTCAGGCTGCCCCGAGGTCCGGTCACGGTGACGGGGTCGCCCTCGCCCGCCCCCAGGTCGGCCGCGGTCGCCGCGGAGAGGCGGGCCACCGGGCGCCGACCGGTGGCGGCGAGGTGCGGCTCGCCGTCCTGCAGCCGGCCGGAGTCCAGCAGCATCCGCCAGCTGGCGAGGACGGCCTGGCCGCGGTCGGGGTGCGGTGGCTCGTCGGCACCGACCGCCGGAGCGGCGGCCCGGGCGCCGTCCCAGCGCCCGAGCTCGGCGAGCTCGGCGCGCGCCGCCTCGACGGTGTGCAGACCGAGGCGTACGTCCATCTCGTCCGCGAGCAGGGTGAGCACGCGCGAGTCGGGCATCGCCGGGGAGCCCTCCAGCACAGTCGGGAACGACCGTTCGCGGCCCTCCCAGTCCACGAAGGTGCCGGACTTCTCGACCACCGGGGCGACCGGCAGCACGACGTCGGCGAGGTCGGTGACCTCGCCGGCCCGTACCTCGAGGCTGACCACGAAGCCGGCCGCCGCCAGCGCCTCGCGGGCCGCCGCCGGGTCGGGCAGGTCGGTGAGCTCGACGCCGGCCACCACCGCACCGCCCAGCTCACCGGCCGCGAGAGCGATCAGGATGCCGGTCGTGTCCCGGCCGGGGGCGGTCGGCAGCGAGCCGGAGCCCCAGGCCGCACCGACGTCGACCCGCGCCTCCGCGTCGGCCACCGGGCGGCCACCGGGCAGCAGGGTGGGCAGGGCGCCGGCCTCGATCGCGCCGCGCTCCCCGGCCCGCCGCGGCACCCATGCCAGTCGGGCCCCGGTGGCCTCGGCCAGCCGCGCCGCCGCGGACAGCGCGCCGGGGACGGCGGCCAGCCGCTCGCCGACCAGGACCACCGCGCCGTCGGCGCGGACGGCGTCGCTCACCGGCAGCACCCGCTCGTCGCCGGCCCCGATCGCGTCGAGCACCTCCGCCTCCGTCCCGGGAGCGGCCGGGACGAGCGTGCCGAGCATCTTGTCCAGGCCCGGCGTGGCGTACGGCGCCACCGCGTGCACCGCGGTGCCGTTCTTGCGGGCCGCCTTGCGCAGCCGCAGGAAGACGATCGGCGACTCCTCCTCGGGCTCGAGCCCGACGAGGAGCACCGCCGGCGCGGTCTCGAGGTCGGCGTACGTCACGCCCAGCCCCGTACCGGCGACCGCGGCCGCGAGGAAGTCCGCCTCCTCGGCCGAATGGGTCCGCGCACGGAAGTCGACGTCATTCGTGCCGAGCGCCAGCCGCGCGAACTTGGCGTACGCGTAGGAGTCCTCGACGGTGAGCCGGCCGCCGGTGAGGACGCCGACGCCACCGGCTGCCCGGGCGGCGGCCAGCCCGCGGGCCGCGACGGTCATCGCCTCGGGCCACGAGGCGGTGACCAGCTCGCCCGACTCCTCGTCGCGGACGAGCGGGTGGGTGAGGCGGTCGGCCAGCCGGCTGTAGGCGAAGGCGAACCGGCCCTTGTCGCAGTTCCACTCCTCGTTGACCGCCGGGTCGTCGCCCGCCAGGCGGCGCATCACCTTGCCCCGCCGGTGGTCCGTCCGCAGCGCGCAGCCGGAGGCGCAGTGCTCGCAGGCGGTCGGCGTGGACACCAGGTCGAACGGGCGGGCCCGGAAGCGGTACGCCGCCGAGGTGAGGGCGCCGACCGGGCAGATCTGGATCGTGTTGCCGGAGAAGTAGCTCTCGAACGGCTCCTTCTCGTAGATACCCACCTGCTGGAGCGCGCCGCGCTCGAGCAGCTCGATGAACGGGTCACCCGCGATCTCCTTGGAGAACCGGGTGCACCGGGCGCACAGCACGCAGCGCTCGCGGTCGAGCAGCACCTGGGCGCTGATGGCCAGCGGCTTGGGGTAAGTGCGCTTGCGGCCCTCGTACCGCGACTCGCCGCGGCCGTTGCTCATCGCCTGGTTCTGCAGGGGGCACTCGCCGCCCTTGTCGCAGACCGGGCAGTCGAGCGGGTGGTTGATGAGCAGGAACTCCATCTGCCCCTGCTGCGCCTTGTCGGCGACGGGCGAGGTGACCTGCGTGCGCACCACCATGCCCTCGGCGACGGTGGTCGTGCACGAGGCCTGCGGCTTGGGCATGCCGCGGCCGTTGCCGGCGTCGGGGATCTCGACCAGGCACTGCCGGCAGGCGCCGACCGGCTCGAGCAGCGGGTGGTCGCAGAAGCGCGGGATCTGCACCCCGATCAGCTCGGCGGCGCGGATGATCAGGGTGCCCGGGGGGACGCTGACCTGGTAGCCGTCGATGGTCAGGGAGACGAGGTCCTCGCGCTGCTCCACCTCCCCGGAGCCGGAGCCGGAGGCGGGGACGTTGGACGTGACCGTCATCAGGCGTTCGCTCCAGCGGTCGGTGCGAAGAGGGTCGACAGGGCCGGGTCGAACGGGCAGCCGCCGGTGGTGTAGTGCTCGACGTACTCGTCCCGGAAGTACTGCAGCGACGACGTGATCGGGCTGACCGCGCCGTCGGCGAGGGCGCAGAAGGACCGGCCCAGGATGTTGTCGCAGAGGTCGAGCAGCTTCTCGAGGTCCTGCTCGCTGCCCTGCCCGGCCTCGAGGCGGTGCAGGATCTGGACGAGCCACCAGGTGCCCTCACGGCACGGCGTGCACTTGCCGCACGACTCGTGCTTGTAGAACTCCGTCCAGCGCAGGACCGCGCGGACGACGCAGGTGGTGTCGTCGAAGATCTGCAGCGCCTTGGTGCCGAGCATGCTGCCCGCCCCCGCCACGCCCTCGTAGTCGAGCGGTACGTCGAGGTGCTCCGCGGTGAGCAGCGGCGTGGAGGACCCGCCGGGGGTCCAGAGCTTCAGCTCCCGCCCACCACGGACGCCCCCGGCCATCTCCAGCAGCTGGCGCAGGGTGATCCCGAGAGGTGCCTCGTACTGGCCGGGTCGCTCGACGTGCCCGGACAGCGAGTAGAGGGTGAAGCCGGGGGACTTGTCCGAGCCCATGCTGCGGAACCAGTCGACGCCCTCGGCCACGATCGACGGGACCGACGCGATCGACTCGACGTTGTTGATGACGGTCGGGCTCGCGTAGAGACCGGCGATCGCCGGGAACGGCGGGCGCAGCCGCGGCTGCCCGCGGCGACCCTCGAGCGAGTCCAGCAGGGCGGTCTCCTCGCCGCAGATGTACGCGCCCGCGCCGGTGTGCACGACCAGCTCGAGGTCGTAGCCGGAGCCGAGCACGTCCCGGCCGAGGAAGCCGGCGTCGTACGCCTCGCGCACGGCGTGCTGGAGCCGCCGCACGACCTGGAGCACCTCGCCGCGGACGTAGATGAACGCGTGGGAGGCCCGGATCGCGTACGAGGAGATGATGACGCCCTCGACCAGCGAGTGCGGGTTGGCCATCATCAGCGGGATGTCCTTGCAGGTGCCCGGCTCGGACTCGTCGGCGTTGACGACCAGGTAGTGCGGCTTGCCGTCGCCCTGCGGGATGAAGCCCCACTTCATGCCGGTCGGGAAGCCCGCCCCGCCGCGGCCGCGCAGGCCGGAGTCCTTGACCAGCGAGATGACCTCGTCCGGTGACATCGCGAGGGCCGTGCGCAGCGCGCGGTAGCCACCGTGCCGCTCGTAGCCGGCGCGGGTGTAGGAGTCGGCGTCGTCCCAGTGCGCCGACAGGACCGGCGTCAGCGTGGTCACTTCTCCTCCTCGGTGGTCGTGCCCGGTGACTGCGCGGTGGCCTGGTCGGGGTCCTTCGGGGCGTCGCGCGGGTCGCCGGCCGCCTCGTCCCCGTGCGCGGGCTCGGCCTCGTGGGCGGTGTCGCTCTCGGCGGTCTCGACGCCCTCGCTGGTGCCGGAGTGGGGGCGCCCGGCGGGTGCGGCGGTGACGTCGTCGCCGGTGCCCTCGGCCCGGTCCCCGGACGCGGCGGTCGTCCGGGAGGTGTCCTCGGCTCCGGCGGGGGCGCTCCAGCCGCGCTCGTGTGCGAGCTGGAGCCCGACGAGCGAGGCCGGGCCGGCCTGCGGGCCCTGCGTGGCCCGGCCGTCCGGGAAGCCCGCGAGCACCCGCTCGGCCTCGCGGAAGGTGCAGACCCGCGGCCCGCGGGTGGAGCGCACCTCGCCGCCGGACCGCAGCTGCTCGACCAGCTCCCGGGCGCTCTCGGGCGTCTGGTTGTCGAAGAACTCCCAGTTGACCATCACGACCGGGGCGTAGTCGCAGGCGGCGTTGCACTCCACCCGCTCGAGCGAGACCGCGCCGTCGTCGGTGGTCTCGTCGTGGCCGATGCCGAGGTGGCCGGTGAGCTCGGACCAGATGGCGTCGCCGCCCATCACCGCGCAGAGCGTGTTGGTGCACACGCCGACGTGGTACTCGCCCATGGGCCGGCGCTTGTACATCGTGTAGAAGGTCGCGACCGCGGCCACCTCGGCCTCGGTGATGCCGAGGACGTCGGCGCACAGCTCGATGCCCTCCGGCGTGACGTGGCCGGCGTAGGCCTGCACGAGGTGCAGCATCGGCAGCAGGGCCGAGCGCGGCTGCGGGTAGCGCGCGACGATCTCCAGCATCTCCTGCCGGGTGCGCTCCGGCAGGCCGGGCTGGTCGGTCGTGCCGGTGGCGCCGGCGGTCTCTGCGGTCATGCTTATCGGTCCACTCCACCCATGACGGGGTCGATGCTGGCCACGGCGGCGATCACGTCCGCCACCATCGAGCCCTCGGACATCACCGGGACGGCCTGCAGGTTGTTGAACGACGGGTCGCGGAAGTGCGCGCGCCACGGCCGGGTGCCGCCCTCGGAGACGAGGTGCACCCCGAGCTCCCCGCGCGGGGACTCGACGGCGCTGTAGACCTGTCCCGCCGGCACCCGGAACCCCTCGGTCACCAGCTTGAAGTGGTGGATGAGGGCCTCCATCGACTCGCCCATGATGTGGCGGATGTGGTCGAGGGAGTTGCCCATGCCGTCGCCGCCGAGGGCCAGCTGAGCCGGCCAGGCGATCTTCTTGTCCGCCACCATCACCGGGCCGGGCTCGAGCCGGTCGAGGCACTGCTCGATGATCCGGACCGACTGCTTCATCTCGTCGACGCGGATCCGGAACCGCCCGTACGCGTCGCAGGTGTCCCAGGTCGGCACCTCGAAGTCGTACGTCTCGTAGCCGCAGTAGGGCTGGGACTTGCGGAGGTCCCACGGCAGCCCGGTCGAGCGCAGCACCGGTCCGGTCATGCCGAGCGCCATGCAGCCGGCGAGGTCCAGGTAGCCGACGCCGACGGTCCGGCCCTTGAAGACCGGGTTCTCGTTGCAGAGGGCCTCGTACTCGGGCAGGTGCTTCTTCATCCACGCGACGTACTCGCGGACGTGCTCGACCGAGCCGGGAGGGAGGTCCTGGGCCACGCCGCCCGGGCGCACGTAGGCGTGGTTCATGCGCAGGCCGGTGATCAGCTCGAACACGTCGAGGGTGCGGTCGCGCTCGCGGAAGCCGATCGTCATGACGGTCAGCGCGCCGAGCTCCATGCCGCCGGTCGCCAGGGCGACCAGGTGGGAGGAGATCCGGTTGAGCTCCATCATGAGCACCCGGATGACGCTGGCCCTGGTGGGGATCTCGTCGGTGATGCCGAGCAGCTTCTCGATGCCGAGCACGTAGGCGGTCTCGTTGTAGAACGGCGACAGGTAGTCCATGCGGGTGCAGAACGTGACCCCCTGGGTCCACGTCCGGTACTCCATGTTCTTCTCGATCCCGGTGTGCAGGTAGCCGATCCCGCACCGGGCCTCGTTGACCGTCTCGCCGTCCAGCTCGAGGATCAGCCGCAGCACGCCGTGGGTCGAGGGGTGCTGGGGCCCCATGTTGACGACGACCCGCTCCTGGCCGGCCGCGGCCGCGCCGACCACGTCGTCCCAGTCCTGGCCGGTGACGGTGTAGACCGGCCCCTCGGTCGTCTCGCGTACCCCGGCGTAGGGGTCCTCGAGCGACGGGTCGGGCTCGGCGGTCGTGAAGGTGACGTCGGTGTCTCGCGTGGTCATCAGGTGTAGGCCCTCCGCTCGTCGGGCGGCGGGATCGTGGCGCCCTTGTACTCCACCGGGATGCCGCCCAGCGGGTAGTCCTTGCGCTGCGGGTGCCCCGGCCAGTCGTCGGGCATCTGGATCCGGGTCAGCGCGGGGTGGCCGTCGAAGACGATCCCGAAGAAGTCGTAGGTCTCCCGCTCGTGCCAGTTGTTGGCGGGGTAGACGTCGCAGATCGAGGGGACGTGCGGGTCCTCGTCCGGGCAGGCGACCTCGATCCGCAGCCGGCGGTTGTGCGTGATGGAGAGGAACGGGTAGACGGCGTGCAGCTCGCGCCCGGCCTCCTCGGGGTAGTGCACGCCGCTGACGCCCAGGCACATCTCGTACCGCAGGGACGGGTCGTCGCGCAGCGGGCGGACCACGTCGAGCAGGTGCTCCCGGCGGACGAAGAGGGTGAGCTCGTCGCGGTCGACGAGGACCCGCTCGACCGCGCCGTCGAAGCTCAGCCCGGCTGCCTCGAGCGCCGAGCCCAGGGCGTCGACCGCCTCGTCGAACCACCCGCCGTACGGGCGGGGGGTGGGGCCGGCGAGCTGGACCGGGTTGGTCTCGCGGCGGACCAGCCGGCCGTAGCCGGAGGTGTCGCCGGAGCCCTCGGCCCCGAACATCCCGCGGTGCGTGGGGTGGGCGGGCGGCAGCGGCGGGGTGGCCGGGGTGGCCTCGGGGAGCTGGCCGGGGCCGGCCACCTTGTCCTCGTCGCTCACCGCAGCAGCCCTTTCATCTCCAGCGTCGGGGTGGCGGCGAGGGCCAGCTGCTCGCGCTCCGCGTCGTCGCGCTCGCGGTTGACGCCGAGCGGGGTGTTCTGGACCTTGTCGTGCAGCTTGAGGATCGCGTCGATGAGCATCTCCGGGCGTGGCGGGCAGCCGGGCAGGTAGATGTCGACCGGCACGATGTGGTCGACGCCCTGGACGATCGCGTAGTTGTTGAACATGCCGCCGCTGGACGCGCAGACGCCCATGGACAGGACCCACTTGGGCTCGGCCATCTGGTCGTAGATCTGGCGCAGCACGGGGGCCATCTTCTGGCTCACCCGGCCGGCCACGATCATCAGGTCGGCCTGCCGCGGCGACGCCCGGAACACCTCCATGCCGAAGCGGCCGAGGTCGTGCCGCGGCCCGCCGGAGGCCATCATCTCGATGGCGCAGCAGGCCAGGCCGAACGTCGCCGGCCAGAACGAGCTCTTGCGGAAGTATCCGGCGAGGCCCTCCACGGTGGAGAGCAGGACCCCGCTCGGGAGCTTTTCCTCGATGCCCATGGTGCTCGGTCCTCCGTCAGTCCCAGTCCAGCCCGCCGCGACGCCACTCGAAGACGTACGGGACGGTGATGAGCGCGAGGAAGGTCATCATCGCGACGAACCCGAAGGCGCCCAGCGCGTCGAAGCGCACCGCCCACGGGTAGAGGAAGATGATCTCGATGTCGAAGATGATGAAGGTCATCGCGGTGAGGTAGTACTTGATCGGGAAGCGGCCGCCGCCGACCGGCTGCGGCGTCGGCTGGATGCCGCACTCGTAGGAGTCCAGCTTCGCCTTGTTGTAGCGCTTGGGACCCGCGAGCGTCCCGGCCACGATCGAGAAGACGGCGAATGCCGCGGCCAGCGCGGCCAGCCCGATGATCGGGACGTAGGGGTTCACGGGCTCTCGCTCCTCTCGGCCGCGGCGCCCGCCGTCCGGTCGTGCAGGACGGACGAGTCGGGCATGCGGTGGCCCATCCTAGTGACGTAGATCACGGGCGTGGCCTCCGGGACCGGGCGGGTGGATCGCAGGGTCTGCGCCAGGGTTCGTGAATGGGTTCACGAGCGTCGGTGCGGCGTCAGTCTAGGGGCGGGTCCCCCGGCTCTCGACCCGGGGCGCGCGGCGGCTGACCTGCGCATTTACGTGCGGCGTCCGTTGCGGAATTGGGTCGCGGGAGAGGGCGACGGGTCCGGCCGGACGGCGTGGTGGAGGGCGACGACGCCTCCGCTGAGATCGCGCCAGGAGACGTCCCTCCAGCCGGCCGCCGCGACCCGGGCGGCGAGGCCGCGCTGGTCCGGCCAGACCCGGATCGACTCGGCCAGGTAGACGTAGGCGTCCGGGCTGCTGGACACGCGCCGGGCGACCGCCGGCAGCGCCCTCATGAGGTACTCGACGTAGACCGTGCGGAACGGGGCCCACGTGGGGTGGCTGAACTCGCAGAGCACCAGCCGCCCGCCGGGCCGGGTGACCCGCAGCAGCTCCCGCAGGCCGGCGTCGGGGTCGTGGACGTTGCGCAGGCCGAACGAGATCGTCACCGCGTCGAACGACGCGTCCGCGAACGGCAGCCGCAGCGCGTCACCGGCCACGAACGGCAGGTCGGGCCGGCGACGCTTGCCCTCGGTGAGCATGCCGAGGGAGAAGTCGCACGGCAGGACCGTGGCGCCGTCCGCGGCGAACGGCTCGCTGGACGTGCCCGTGCCGGCCGCGAGGTCGAGCACCCACTCCCCCGGCCGGGCGCCGACCGCGCTGCGCACCGCGCGCCGCCACACCCGGTCCTGCCCCAGCGACAGCACGTCGTTGGTGAGGTCGTAGCGCCTCGCCACGTCGTCGAACATCGCCGCCACCTCGTGCGGCTGCTTGTCGAGGGAGGCGCGGGTCACCGGGGCAGCCTACGGAGCCGGGTGCGCGGCGGCCCGCCGGCGGGCTGCGCTGCCGCCGGTGCAGAGTTCGGGGTTGCGCATCTGCGGGCGGCGCTCGAACCTGCGGAACCCCGAACTCCAGGGCTGTGGATGACGCGAGCCGGGTGGATCACCGTTCCGGAACGCTTGCGCCGGTGACTTCTCCCCGCCATCGCCCGTTCCGCACGCGTGACGCCGCAGCACTCGGGATCACCCGCGGCGCGCTCGCGGGGCCGCGCTTCCGCCAGGTCTTCCGCGGGGTGCATGTCGCCGCCGACGCCCCCGACACGGTGGCGCTGCGGGCGGACGCAGCTGCCCTGCTGTGCCCGCCGGAGTCGGCGTTCTGCGGCCGGACGGCGGCTCAGCTTCGCGGCCTGCCGGTGGATGACGACGGCGCCGTCCACGTGGCGCTCCCCAGGGGTGTTTCGCCACCGGACCGGCGAGCGGGTCTCTGCCTCCACCTGGCCGTGCCGCTCGACGTCGTGGACCGACGGGGTGGCCGACGGTTGGTGCCCGTGCCGGAGACCTGGCTCGGCGTAGCGAAGGAGTGCGGTGTCGACGAGGGCGGCCCGGTCGACCTCGTGATCCTCGGTGACGCGATCCTGCGTCGGCAGACGTCCTCGGTGGACGAGCTCGCCGAGCACCTCGAGCGCTCGCGAGGCCGGTCGGGAGTCCCGCTCGCCCGGCGCGCCCTCCCCCTGCTCCGGACGCGCGTGGACTCACCGATGGAGACACGGACGCGCCTCTTGCTCGTCTTCGCCGGCCTGCCGTGCCCGGAGACCAACGTGCCGGTGTTCGACGACCACGGCCAGCGGATCGGCCGGCCGGACCTCGCCTACCGCCGGCTGCGCCTCGCCATCCAGTACGAGGGCGACGTCCACCGCACCGACCGGCGACGGTGGCAGCAGGACGTCGGCCGGGACGAGGTGCTGCAGGAACACGACTGGCGGGTGATCAAGGTCGTCGCGGACGACGTCTTCCGCCGCCCGGTGCTCCTGGTACGACGAGTCATGGCAGCGGCGGAGCGGCAGCGGGCAGTGCTCCACCTCCCGGCGGGCTTCTGGCTCTGACACGCCGGCGTCAGAGTTCGGGGTTGCGCAGCTCACGCAACCTTTCCGGCATGCGGAACCCCGAACTCTGCGCCGCCCGGCTGTCCACCGGCCGAACGCGACCGCGGGGGAGCGGCCGCCGGCCGGCGACCGCTCCCCCGCGGGACGTGACGCGACTCAGTCGAGCAGGTGGGCCAGCGCCTTCTGCACGAACACGTCACGCTGGGCCGGGGCCAGGCCCTCGAGGCCGAAGCCCGCGAAGACCGTGCTGTCCGTCGTGACGGTCGCCCCCTCGTCGAACGCCAGCTGGGTGCGGACCCAGTCGTTGGCGTTGCCCTGCGTGCCGGGCGGCGGGCCGGCGACGGTCCAGCCGCCGAGGCCGTCCTCGAACGAGGTGGTGGCCTCGACACCGTCCACGACAACGGTCGCGTCGTCCACGAAGACGCCGAGGTCCTGCACCGCCCAGTCGCTGGCGTAGGAGATCGAGACCTCCACCTGCGACCCGGCGTACGCAGACAGGTCGACGACCCACTCCTTCCAGCCGCCGGACTGCCCGCTGGCGGCGTGCCACTCACCCCCGGTCGTCTGGTTCGAGCCGGAGCAGTCCGCGCCCTGGTATCGCTCGAGCTGGGGGTGCAGGATGTGCCAGCCCTCCGGGCAGCTGTCGCCGGTGTCGGACGACGTGATCCCCGGCACCGGCAGCGTGGTCCAGTTCTCCTCGCCGACCGTGTGCGCCTCGACGAAGGTGTAGTCCCAGTCGAGCTCGGTCTGGTGCGAGGCCCAGAACTTCAGCTGCGCGCTGTTCGCGTTCGTCAGGTCGATCGTCCGGGTGAGCCGCTTGTACGCGACGTCGGCCTGCTGGCTGTAGACGAACCACTCGCCCGTACGGGGGTCGAACGGGGACCCGCCGGGACGCGCCCAGTCGACGACGGCCTGCGAGGCGAACTGCGGGAAGTCGTCCATGGGCAGGAAGCTCGACGTGGTCAGCAGCGAGGCCGTGTGCTCCTGGTTCTGCGCCGAGCCCGCGGCGTTGAGGTCGCCGGTGAACCCGTCGAACGGGGTCCCCTCCGTGCCCACGAGGTCGTACGGTTCGCCCGCGCCGTCCGTGCCCCCGTCCGAGACGTACGTGAACGCCCCGAGCCAGTACTGCAGGAAGTCGTTGAACAGCGGCAGGCAGGGGTAGGCGCCGTACGTCGTGCACTCCGGCGGGGCGAACGGGTTGTAGTAGTAGACCCCGTCGGCCGCCTCCCCGAAGCGGTTGTACTGGCCGGCCACGACCGCCTTGCCGCCCTCGTTGAGGTAGTCGCGCACGGCGATCTCCACGTCGAGGGACAGCTTGTCGGCGGTTCCGGCGGGCTGACCGACGGCTCGTGGGAGGACGTCGTCGCCGGTCTCCCAGACGATCGCGTCGTAGTGACCGAGGACGCCGAGGTGGTGTGGGGCAGTACGGCCGTTGGCGTCGACGTCGTAGACGTCCGCGGAGCGGCCAGCCACCTCGATCGCGGCCACGTGCTCATCGGCGTACTTCGGCGCGTTGACGCCCTGCACGGGGCTGACGCCGGTGTAGTCCTCCGCTGCCAGCACCAGGACGTCGCCGCCGATGTCCTGCGCGACCGTGTACGTGAAGGGGTCCGTCGAGACTGGGCCCTTCTTGGGCTTGACGCCGCTGAACCACACCTCCACGGAGTCGCCGGCCTTGGTGCCGGTGACGGTGCCGCGGAACTCGGCGTAGTAGTCGTCGTGCGTGTCGCCGTACCGCTCGCCGCCCTCCCACTCCGCGACCTTCACTGCCTTGGCCTCGCCGCCGTTGACCCGGTAGTTCAGCTTCAGAGCCTGGATCTGCCGGTCGGCGACGACGGCCACGGGCTGCTCGGTCCCGTGCGACACGGCGAACTCGTCGACCACCATGTCGGGGGCCTCCTCGCCGTTGAACGTCACCGGGTCCGCCGGGCTGTGCGCGGACTTCGCCACGGAGAGGGCGAACGGGATGTTCTTCTGGAACTCCTCGGTGATGAGGCGGTCGTCGTCCGGGAAGTTGAAGCCGCTGACGCAGTCCCCCGGCTCCCACTCGTCGTCGTCGTACCAGCGGGAGGCGACCTGGCACGTCGTCATCTCAGGGGTGAAGCCGAGGGTGCCGTGCTCCACCGTCATGTGCGTGTCGGTGTCGCCGTTGGTGGTGTAGAGCTCGGCGGAGATGTCGGGGTCGTAGCCCTCGACCGCGGGCTCCTCGTCCGTGCCCACCATGGCCTCGAGGATCACGTCGTCGGGCGACGGCGTGTTGACCTGCCAGCCGATGCCGTAGAGCAGCAGCTCGGCGGCCGAGTGGTAGTTGACGAAGTGCTCGAAGCCGACCTGGCCGACGAAGGCGTCGAGCGCCTCGGTCTCCGGCTCGGAGTTCGGCTCCGGCCCTCGGTAGGTCTCGCTGGCCGGCTGGGGCGAGGAGCCCTCGTTGTCCCAGCCCCACTTGACCGCGAAGTTGCGGTTCAGGTCGACGCCGTCGCCGGGGCGGATCGTGCCGTCGCCGTCGTTGTCCTGCAGGTTCTTGCGCCAGAGCCGGTTGCCGGGCGTGAAGGTGAAGTCGTACCCGTCCGGGTTGGCCACCGGGACGAACCAGAGCTCGGTCGTGTCGACGAGCCGGGTGATCTCGGCGTCCTTGCCGTAGCCGTCGATGAAGTGGTGCATGAGCCGGCGCACCATCTCGGGGGTGATCCACTCGCGCGCGTGCTGGGCACCGAGGTACAGGACGGCGGGCTTGCGCCCGTCCTGGCCCTGGTTGGCGTTCTTGCTGACCTTGAGCGCCAGCAGGTCCTGGCCGTTCACCGACTTGCCGTACGTGACGAGCTTGGTCAGCCGCGGGTTGGCGGCGGCCGTGTCGCGGAGCTCGTCCTCGATGCCGCCGTCCTCGCTCCAGGACCGGAAGCCCTCGTAGCCTGCCCTGGCCTGGGCGGCGGCGACCTCCGAGGCCTTCTTGCCGCGGATCCGCTTCACGTCCAGGCCGACTCCCTGGGCGGCGAGCTTCTCGGCCTGGCGCTCGTTCATGACGACCTCGACGGCGACCTTGCCGTCGCGCCCCTTGCCGGTGCTGATGTCCTCGTGGTCGAGGCCGACGCCGCGGATCACCTCGAGGTCGGCGGTGTCGACCTGGCCGACGTACACCTCGAGCGACGGCTGGTCGGTGGCCGGGTCGGCACCGGCCGGTAGGACGGTGGTGAGCAGGCCGCCCACGACCGTCAGTGCCGCCACGGCGGCTGTTGCCTTGCGTCTCATGCGTGGAAGTCCCCTCATGACGGGAAATGGCCTGGGAAGCCTCGACGTGTCCTGTCTCACATGTCAAGACACGATGCGGTAACGGCCAGATCACGAGAGACGACGGGGCGAGCTGTGACGCATCTCGCCCCACCGCACCGGGCCGGCCCCCGCGGCCCGTCCTACGCTTGCCGGTCGTGACGACGCAGGCACCGGCGACGGGAGCCGTCCCGCTGGTGGTGCGCACCGTCGAGGTGGACGACCCGGGGCCGTTGCTCGCCCTGCTCCCGGACCGCGCCGTGCTGGCGTGGGTGCGACGCGGCGAGGGCCTGGTGGGCTGGGGCGAGGCGGCACGCGTACGCGTGGAGGGGCCCGACCGCTTCGCCGTCGCCGAGCGGTGGTGGGCCGCGCTCATCGCCTCGGCCGTGGTCCGCGACGAGGTGGGGCTGCCCGGCTCGGGTCCGGTCGCCTTCGGCTCCTTCACCTTCGCCGACGTGGGCTCGGGCTCGGCGCTCGTCGTCCCGCGGGTGGCGGTGGGTCACCGGGCCGGGACCTGGTGGGTGACCACGGCGACGGTGGGGGACGCCCTGCCCCCGAGGGGGGATCCCGTCGTGGGGCCGGACCCGCGACGGCCGGTGGGTACCACCTTCGCCGACGGCTCACGGTCGGGAGCGGAGTGGGCCTCCGCGGTGGCCGGGGCCCTGGACCGGATCAGCGCCGGGGAGGTCGAGAAGGTGGTCCTGGCCAGGGACATGGTCGCGGAGGCCGACGAGCCGGTCGATCTGCGCTGGCCGCTGCAGCGGCTGGCGGGCAGCTACCCGGGCTGCTGGACCTTCGCGGTCGACGGGCTGCTGGGTGCGACGCCCGAGCTCCTCGTCCGCCTCGACAAGGGCCTGGTCGCCTCCCGGGTGCTCGCCGGGACCATCCGGCGCACCGGGGACGACGCGCGAGACCTCGTCAACGCCGCGTCGCTGGCGCGGTCCAGCAAGGACCTCGAGGAGCACGAGTACGCGGTCCGGTCCGTGGCCGACGCGCTCGCCCCGCACTGCACCGGCATGAACGTCCCGGAGACGCCGTTCGTCCTGCACCTGCCCAACGTCATGCACCTGGCCACGGACGTCACCGGCGTCGTCGGCGACGGCTGGACGTCGCTGCGACTGGCGGCGTCGCTGCACCCGACCGCCGCGGTGTGCGGGACGCCGACGGACCGGGCCCGCGACGTCATCGCGGACATCGAGGGGTTGGACCGCGGTCGCTACGCGGGGCCGGTGGGCTGGATCGACGCCGGCGGCGACGGCGAGTGGGGCATCGCGCTGCGCTGTGCCGAGGTGGACCGAGGCGACCCGCGACGCCTGCGGCTCTACGCCGGCTGCGGCATCGTCGCCGGGTCCGACCCGGACGCCGAGCTGGCAGAGAGCGCGGCCAAGCTCGTGCCGATGCGGGACGCCCTCAGCGGCTGAGGGTGATGGCCGCAGCCCTGCGCAGCCGGGCGTGCAGGTCGCGGTGCCGGGACCGGTCGACCGGGACCTCGAGCACACGCACCCCCGGCTCCGGCCGCTCCAGCAGACGTCCGAGGTGCCCGAGGTCCTCGACCCGGACGTGCGGAGTGCCCGTGGCCGCGCAGAGCGCTCCCAGGTCGACGCCGTGCGGCGTCCCGAAGACCCGCTCGAACGCCGCCGCATGCTCGGGCGCACCCTGCTCGAGCAGCGAGAAGATGCCGCCGCCGTCGTCGTTCACCACCACGACGGTGAGATCCGGCCAGGGCTCCTGCGGGCCGCGTACCAGGCCGTTCGAGTCGTGCAGGAAGGTGAGGTCCCCGAGCAGGGCGTACGAGGGCCCGGGGCGGGCCAGCGCCACCCCGACCGCCGTGGAGACCGTGCCGTCGATGCCGGACACCCCGCGGTTGGCGTACGCGTCGACTGCCGGACGAGGGGAGCCGGCCAGGTGCAGGTCGCGCACCGGCTGGGAGGCGCCGACGACCAGGCCCGCGTGATCGGGAACGGCAGCCAGCAGGCAGCGCGCCACCGCCGGGCCGGTGGGCCCCGGCTCGGCCGCGAGCACGTCGTCGACCGCGGCCAGCGCCGTCCGGCCCGCGCCGACCCACGCGCGCGCCCAGTCCTCGGGCGCGGCGCGCCCGCCGCGGACCAGGCCGGGCACGACCCGCGCCACCGAGCGGCCCGGGTCGGGGAGGCGCGCCCCGGTCACGGCCCCGGTCACCGCCCAGACCTCGACGGCTGGATCGGCCAGCAGGCGGAGCACCGA
>DATHTV010000230.1:0-31098 GCA_035462845.1 Jiangellales bacterium | reverse complement strand
CCGCACGTACGCCTCACACCACAGGTCAGGCCACTCCGGACATACGGATCCACCCCGCCGTCGCGGCCTGTGAGATGGCCCACCGCCCACCCGCCTTGCCGGGCAGGCTACTCGCCAGTAACAATCGAGGGCGGGCCACCGCGCACGGACCCGTCGTCGGTGGCCGGGACTCGCTGGGGCATCCTGGCGTCATCCCGAGGAATCCCCCGACACGGAGGTCGGCCGACCCGATGGACATCGTCGTTCTCGTCAAGCACGTGCCGGACGCCACGGCGGACCGGACCTTCACCGACTCCGACCACACCACGGACCGGGCCGGCGTCGACGGGCTGCTCTCCGAGCTGGACGAGTACGCCGTCGAGGAGGCCCTGACGCTGGCCGAGGCCCACGGCGGCGAGGTCACCGCGCTCACCATGGGCCCCGAGCAGGCCGCCGACGCGGTCCGCAAGGCCCTCCAGATGGGCGCGTCAGCGGGCGTGCACGTCGTCGACGACGCGCTGCACGGCTCCGACGCGCTCGCCACCTCCCTCGTACTCGCCAAGGCTCTGGAGAAGATCGGCTCCCACGGCCTCGTGCTCACCGGCATGGCGTCGACGGACGGCGGGATGAGCGTCGTCCCGGCGATGCTGGCCGAGCGGCTCGGCGTCGCGCACCTGGGTTTCGCCGCCGAGGTGAAGGTCGACGGCTCCACCGTGCGGATCCGCCGGGACGGCGACTCGGCGACCGAGACCGTCGAGGCGTCGCTGCCGGCCGTCGTCGCGGTCACCGACCAGATCAACGAGCCGCGCTACCCCTCGTTCAAGGGGATCATGGCGGCGAAGAAGAAGACGGTGCAGACCTGGACCCTCGCCGACCTCGGCGTCGAGCCGGCGCAGGTCGGTCTGGGCGCCGCCTGGACGGCCGTGCAGTCGGTCACCGCCCGCCCGCCGCGCTCCGCGGGTGAGGTCGTCACCGACGAGGGCGACGGCGGCACGAAGCTCGCCGAGTTCCTGGCCGCCCGCAAGTTCGTCTGACCGCGTCGAGGAGTTGAGGGAGTAGTCATGGCAGAGGTCCTCGTGCTCGTCGACCACGTCGACGGTGCCGTCCGCAAGCCCACCCTGGAGCTGCTGACCATCGCGCGGCGGCTGGGAGACCCGGTGGCGGTCTTCTGCGGCGCCTCCGGCGCCGACAAGGCAGTCGAGACGCTCGGCCAGTACGGCGCGACCAAGGTGTACGTCGCGGAGGACGCCGTCTTCGACGACTACCTCGTCGCCCCGAAGGCGGAGGCGCTGGCCGAGGCCGCCCGGGCGTCCTCGCCGGCGGCCGTCCTGGTGACCTCCTCGCCCGAGGGCAAGGAGGTGGCCGCGCGCGTCGCGGTCAAGCTGGGCTCCGGCATCGTGACCGACGCGGTCGACGTCGCGGCCGACGGCACGACCACGCAGTCGGTCTTCGCCGGTAACTTCACCGTGACCGCCAAGGTCACCACGGGGACTCCGGTGATCACGGTCAAGCCCAACTCCGCGACGCCGGAGCAGGCCGTCGCCACCCCTGCGGTGGAGCCCCTGGCCGTCCAGGTCTCCGACTCCGCTCGCTCGGCCAAGGTCGTCGACCGGCAGCCGCGTCAGGCCACGGGGCGGCCCGAGCTCACCGAGGCCTCGATCGTCGTCTCCGGCGGCCGCGGCACCGGCGGCGACTTCTCGGCGGTCGAGGAGCTCGCCGACTCGCTGGGCGCCGCCGTCGGGGCGTCCCGGGCCGCCGTGGACTCGGGCTGGTACCCGCACGCCTTCCAGGTCGGGCAGACGGGCAAGACGGTCTCGCCGCAGCTCTACGTCGCGGCCGGCATCTCCGGCGCGATCCAGCACCGGGCGGGGATGCAGACGTCCAAGACCATCGTCGCCGTCAACAAGGACGCCGAGGCGCCCATCTTCGCGATGACCGACTTCGGCGTCGTCGGCGACCTCGCCAGCGTGCTCCCGCAGGCGACCGAGGAGATCCGCAAGCGCCAGGGCTGAGCGCGCGTCGCCGTCGCGGCGGCAACTACGCTGGCCGGGTCATGCCCGCACCCCAGGTCTACCTCGATCACGCGGCGACCACCTCGGTGCTCCCCGAGGTGGTCGACGCCGTCGCAGCGCAGCTGCGGGTGCTCGGCAACCCCTCCTCGCTGCACGCGTCCGGCCGGGCCGCCCGCCGTACGGTCGAGGAGAGCCGCGAGCGCGTCGCGGCGGCGCTCGGGGCCAGGCCGAGCGAGGTCGTCCTCACCAGCGGGGGGACCGAGGCCGACAACCTCGCGGTCAAGGGCCTGTACTGGGCCCGGCGCCGGGCCGACCCGCGCCGCACCCGTGTGCTGGTCACCGCCGTGGAGCACCACGCCGTCCTCGACCCGGCCCGGTGGCTGGCCGAGCAGCAGGGCGCCACCCTGGACCTGCTGCCCGTGGACCGGCTCGGTCGGGTCGACCTGGCCGCGCTCGAGGCCGCCCTCGGCGACGACCCCGGATCGGTCGCGCTGGTGAGCTGCATGTGGGCGAACAACGAGGTGGGCACCGTCCAGCCGGTGAGCCAGGTCGTCCAGATCGCCCACCGCCACGGCGTCCCCGTGCACTCCGACGCGGTCCAGGCGCTCGGCCAGCTCGAGCTCGACTTCGCGGCGAGCGGGCTGGACGCCATGACGGTCACCGGGCACAAGGTCGGCGGTCCCGTCGGGACCGGCGCCCTCCTCGTCCGGCGCGAGATCGACCTCGTCCCCGTCCTGCACGGCGGCGGGCAGGAGCGCGACGTCCGCTCCGGGACGCTCGACGCCGCCGGTGCCGTCGGACTGGCCACGGCCGTCGGTGTAGCGGCCGAGGGCCGAGCGGACCGCGCCCGCGTGCTCACGTCCCTGCGCGACACCCTCGTCAGGGGAGTGCTCGAGGCAGTCCCGTCCGCCGTCCTCAACGGCGACCCCGACGACCGGCTCCCCGGCAACGCCCACTTCTCCTTCCCCGGCTGCGAGGGCGACTCCCTCCTGCTGCTGCTCGACGCACGCGGCATCGAGTGCTCCACCGGCAGCGCCTGCTCGGCCGGGGTCCCCCAGCCCTCCCACGTCCTGCTGGCCATGGGCGTCCCGGAGGAGCTGGCGCGCGGCTCCCTGCGGTTCTCGCTGGGGCACAGCTCCACCGCGGCCGACGTGTCCACCCTGCTCGAGGCGATCGGCCCGATCGTCGAGCGGGCCCGTGCCGCCGGCCTCGTCAACGTCGTCCGGGCGGGCTGAGCGTGCGCGTGCTGGCCGCCATGTCCGGCGGCGTCGACTCGGCCGTCGCGGCCGCTCGGTGCGTCGACGCCGGGCACGACGTCGTCGGGGTGCACCTGGCCCTCGCCTCCCGGCCGCAGTCGTTCCGCGAGGGTGCCCGCGGGTGCTGCACGCTGGAGGACTCCCGGGACGCCCGGCGGGCCGCGGACCTGCTCGGCATCCCCTTCTACGTCTGGGACCTCGCCGAGCGCTTCCGGGCCGACGTCGTCGAGGACTTCGTCGCCGAGTACGCGGCAGGGCGCACGCCCAACCCGTGCCTGCGCTGCAACGAGCGGATCAAGTTCGCCGCCGTGCTCGACCGGGCCGTCGCCCTGGGCTTCGACGCCGTGTGCACGGGGCACTACGCCCGGGTCGTCGACGGCCCAGGAGGCCGGGAGCTGCACCGCGCGACCGACCGGGCCAAGGACCAGTCGTACGTGCTCGGCGTGCTCACCGCCGCCCAGCTGACCCGCGCCGTGTTCCCGCTGGGCGAGACGCTCAAGGCCGACGTCCGGGCCGAGGCGGCGGAGCGCGGTCTGGCGGTCGCCGGCAAGCCGGACAGCCACGACGTGTGCTTCGTCCCCGACGGCGACACGGCCGGCTTCCTGCGCCGCCGGCTCGGTGACGCCCCGGGGGATGTCGTCGACGAGTCCGGGGACGTCGTCGGGGCGCACGACGGCGCGTACGCGTTCACGGTCGGCCAGCGCAAGGGACTGCGCATCGGCCGCCCGGCCCCGGACGGCCGTCCCCGCTACGTCCTCGACGTGTCTCCCGTCGACCGCCGGGTCACCGTCGGCCCGCCGGAGGCGCTGGAGGTCGACGAGGTCGTCGGTGTCCGGGTGCGCTGGTGCGGTCCGGAGCCGGCGGGCGCCGTCGACTGCCTCGTCCAGTATCGCGCCCACGGGGAGGCCGTGGCCGCGCGGGCAGAGGTGTGCGGTGACTCCCTGGCCGTACGCTTCGGGGTGCCGCAGCGTGGGGTGGCGCCCGGGCAGGCGGTCGTGCTCTACGACGGGGACCGGGTGCTCGGGTCGGCCACGGTCGAGCGCACCGCCAGGACCGGCGCCAGCGCCGGCGCGGGCACCGTGGCGCACTGACTCACCGGCTCGCCGCGCGCGGTCACAGCAGGGCGGCACCCTCGCGGGCGCGGTCGCACCACCACGCCAGGTCGTCGCTGCCCGGCCGCTTGGCGAAGCCGAGCCAGGCCAGCGCGGCGACCATCGACAGCCGGAGCGCCGTCTCGTCGTGCTCCGGCCCGTACGCGGCCCGGACGTCGTCGAGGAACTCGTCCGGGGTGCACCGGATGCTGACCGCGTTGGTGGCGCAGTAGGTGGCGACGTCGAACGCCGGGGGGCCGACGGCGAGGGTGCCGCCCCAGTCGAGCAGCAGCACCTGCTCGGGCGTGAGGGCCAGGTTCCGGAAGTGCACGTCGCCGTGCAGCAGCGTGCACGGCCGCGAGTGCAGCCGGGCGGCGATGACGTGCGGCTCGTGGTGCACCCAGGCCACCAGGTCGGCCACGTCGGCAGGCGCCCCCGCGAAGAAGCGGGACCAGCCGGCGAGGACCTGCTCGGCCAGCCGGGGCATGTCGTCGCGCAGGTCGGAGATCGTCGACGGCGACATCACGGCCACCAGCCGGGGGAGCGGACACGTGCCCGCGAGGCGGACCCGGGCCAACGACCGGTGCACGCCCGCGAGGGCCTCGAGCACGCGCCGGTTCTCCGCCCGCGTCAGCCCTCGCTCGAACGACAGCAGGTGCTCGGAGACGTCGAGCTGCACCACGGCCCAGCCACCGGGCTCGTCCTCCACCCCCACGATGGCCGTGCCTACGTCGGCCGGCAGGGCCGCGAGCACGCCGCTCGCCCAGAGGCGCGGGAGACGCCCGTCGTCGCCGAGCGCCCGCAGCAGGGGGTCGGCCTCCGGGCGCTCGTGCTTGACCACGACCGGGGTCCCGTCGGTGGTCCGGGCACGCTCCAGCGTGGTCCCGCTGAGCCCGCCGTGGCCGTCGAACGGGCGGCGGTCGCGCAGCGCTGCGAGCAGGCCGGGCGCCGCCGCGCCCGTGCCCGTCACCTCGGGCGCCGTCACCGGTTCTCCCTCGCGCCGTCCGCCCCCTCCCCCGGATCATGCGCGCGCGTACCCGCGCTGTCACCGGCATTTCGGCGACCGGCCCCGTACGGTGTGCGCCGTGACCGACGAGGAGTGGCTGATCCGCGCGGTGGACCTGGCCGTGGCGAACGTCGCCGACGGCGGGGGCCCCTTCGGCGCGCTCGTGGTGCGCGGCGAGCGGCTGCTCGGTGCGGGCACCAACCGGGTGACGACGGACCTCGACCCGAGCGCCCACGCCGAGGTGGTGGCGATCAGGAGTGCATGCCGGGAGCTCGGGGACTTCTCGCTCGAGGGCTGCACGCTCTACGCGTCGTGTGAGCCGTGCCCGATGTGCCTGGGCGCCGCGCTGTGGGCGCGGGTGAACCGGGTCGTGTACGCGGCCGACCGGGACGACGCCGCCGCTGGAGGCTTCGACGACCGCCTGTTCCACGACCTCCTCGCGGGCCGGGGCGGGGACCGCTGGCCCCTGTCGCTCGAGCACGTGCCGACCGACCGGCTCCGGGACCCGTTCACCGCCTGGACGGCCACCCCCGGCCGGACGGAGTACTGACCGACCTCGCCGAGTCACCGACCGCCTAAGGTCCGACACCGTGACCGACGAGCGCGCATGGGCGGCCGGGGCCGCCACCGGGATCGGCTCGCTGCCCCTCGACGACGTGGACGAGGCGTGCCGGGTGGTCGTCGGCGAGCTGCCGGACCTGCCCCACCTACCGGAGCTCCCCGGCCGAGGGCCAGGGGCCGGTCTGGTCGGCCGGACCGTCGCCCTGCTGGTCGACCTGCACGCCGACGTGCAGCCCTCCGGCTGGAGGCTGGTGGATAGGCCCGGCCGGGACGAGGAGCGCGCGGTGGCGTGGCTGCGCCGGGACCTCGACGCGCTGGAGATCGCCGCGCACGGCTGGTCCGGCCCGATGAAGCTGCAGGTGGCCGGGCCGCTGACGACGGCCGCGAGCCTCGAACGCCTCCGCGGCGACCGCGCCGTCGGCGACCCGGGTGCCCGTCGGGACCTGGCGCAGTCCCTCGCGGAGGGCGTCGGCGCGCACGCGGCGGACGTGCGGCGGCGGCTCCCCGGCGCACGGCCGGTGGTCCAGCTCGACGAGCCCGGCCTGCCCGTGGTGCTCTCCGGCGGGCTGCCGACGGCCAGCGGTCTCGGCCGGCTGGCGCCCGTCGACACCGCGGAGGCCGCCACCCTGCTGGCAACGGTGCTGGACGCGATCCGGGCGGCGGGCGCGGTACCGGTCGTGCACTGCTGCGCTGCCGGTGTCCCGGTGGGGCTGCTGCGCCGGGCCGGGGCCGAGGCAGTGTCGCTGGACGTCGGGCAGCTGCTCCCCGACGACCTCGAGGAGCTCGCCGCCGCCGTCGACGACGGTCTCGGGCTGTGGGCCGGCGTGGTGCCCGTGACCGAGCCGTCGGGGGAGGTGCCCACCGACGCCGGGATCTCCCGGCAGGTGCTGTCGCTGTGGCGGCGTCTCGACCAGCCCGCCACCGCGGCTCCCGACCGCGTCGTGGTCACGCCGGAGTGCGGTCTGGCCGGCGCGTCCCCGACCTGGGCGCGACGGGCGTACGGGCTGGCGCGCGGTGCGGCGAAGGCGCTGGGCGAGGCGGCTCACGCGTGACCCGGCGGCACCGCAGGAGCGAGCCTCGTCACGGGAGCAGGCTGTCGGTGCGGGACGGCAGGATGATCCCGTGACCGAGCCGGACGAGCTCCCCGCCACCGAGGCCGCCGCGGACCAGGCGGCGCCGCCGTCGGAGGTCCGCGAGCAGCACCAGCGCCTGGCCGAGCAGGTCGAGGAGCACCGCTACCGCTACTACGTCCTCGACCGGCCGCTGGTCTCCGACGCGGAGTTCGACACTCTCTTCCGCGAGCTGGAGCGGCTCGAGGAGCGCTGGCCGGCGCTGCGGACTCCCGACTCGCCGACGCAGAAGGTCGCCGGCAGCTACGTCACCGAGTTCACCCCGGTCGACCACCTCGAGCGGATGCTCAGCCTGGACAACGCCTTCTCCGTCGACGAGGTGACCGCGTGGGCTCAGCGCGTGGAGCGTGAGGTCGGCGAGGGCGCCGAGTACCTCTGCGAGCTCAAGGTCGACGGGCTCGCCGTGGCCCTCGTGTACGAGGCGGGGCGGCTGGTGCGGGCGGCCACCCGCGGTGACGGTCGTACGGGCGAGGACGTCACCCCCAACGTCCGCACGCTGCGCGGGGTGCCGAGCCGGCTGACGGGCACCGACGAGCACCCGGTGCCCCGGCTGCTCGAGGTGCGCGGCGAGGTCTACTTCCCGGTCGCCGACTTCGAGGCGCTCAACGCCTCCCTCGTGGAGGCGGGCAAGCCGCCGTACGCCAACCCCCGCAACACGGCGGCGGGCTCGCTGCGGCAGAAGGACCCGCGGGTGACGGCGACCCGGAGGCTGCGGCTGGTGTGCCACGGGGTGGGGGCTCGCGACGGGCTCGCGGTCGACCGGCAGTCGACCTCGTACGACGCGCTGGCGGCCTGGGGTCTGCCGGTCAGCGACCGGGTGCGCGTCGTCCCCACGCTGGAGCACGTGGCCGGCTACATCGCCTACTACGGCGAGCACCGCCACGACGTCGAGCACGAGATCGACGGTGTCGTGGTCAAGGTCGACCAGGTGGAGCTCCAGAGGCGGCTGGGCTCCACCTCGCGGGCACCCCGGTGGGCGGTCGCCTTCAAGTACCCGCCCGAGGAGGTCAACACCAGGCTGCTCGACATCCGGGTCAACGTCGGACGCACCGGCCGGGTCACCCCGTACGGCGTCATGGAGCCGGTCAAGGTGTCCGGCTCGACCGTCGAGATGGCCACGCTGCACAACGCCGACGAGGTGCGGCGCAAGGGCGTGCTCATCGGCGACACGGTCGTCCTGCGCAAGGCGGGGGACGTCATCCCCGAGATCGTCGGCCCCGTCGTCGACCTGCGCGACGGCAGCGAGCGCGCGTTCGAGATGCCGACCTCCTGCCCGGCGTGCGGCACCGCGCTGCGACCCGAGCGCGAGGGTGACGTCGACATCCGCTGCCCCAACGCCCGGTCCTGCCCCGCGCAGCTGCGGGAGCGGCTCTTCCACGTCGCCTCCCGCGGGGCCCTCGACATCGAGGCGCTCGGCTGGGAGGGCTCCCAGGGCCTGCTGGACGCGGGCGTGGTCACCGACGAGGGGGACCTCTTCGGCCTCACGGAGGAGCAGCTCGCCCGGGTCGAGCTCTACACCCGGGCTGCGACCCGCAAGGAGCGAGAGGCGGGCGCGGGCGAGCGGGTGCTCAACGCCAACGGCCGCAAGCTGCTCGACAACCTCGAGCAGGCGCGGTCCCAGCCGCTGTGGCGGGTGCTCGTGGCCCTGTCCATCCGGCACGTCGGCCCGACGGCGGCGCGGGCACTGGCCCAGTCCTTCGGGTCGCTGGACCGGATCGAGACCGCCACGACCGAGGAGCTCGCGGCGGTCGACGGGGTCGGGCCCACCATCGCCGAGGCCCTCGAGGAGTGGTTCGCCGTCGACTGGCACCGGGAGGTCCTCCGCAAGTGGCGGGCCGCCGGGGTCCGGGCCGAGGACGACGTCGACGAGTCCACCCCGCGCACGCTCGAGGGGCTCACCGTCGTGGTCACCGGCTCGCTGGAGGGCTTCTCCCGCGACGAGGCCAAGGAGGCCGTGCTCGCCCGCGGCGGCAAGGCCTCCGGGTCGGTGTCCCGCAAGACCGACTTCGTCGTCGTCGGCGACAACCCCGGATCCAAGCACGACAAGGCCCTGCAGCTCGGGGTCCCGGTCCTCGACGAGGCGGGCTTCCGAACGTTGCTCGAGCAGGGGCCCGACGCGGTGGGCGGTGGTCCGGCCGAGGAGTGACCGCGGCCGCCGGCCGAACCCCCAGGTCCGGCACGGAGGTCCGGCGCCGCAAATCCGGCGCCGCGGCCGCGCGCGGCGCCGCGCGGCATCCCTGTCACCCGGTCACCGGTCACCCGGTCACCGGTCACCCGGTCACCCGGTCACGCGGCCCGGCTCAGGGCGTCGCGGTCCGGCCCACCGTGCCGGCGAGGGCGGCGAGGTGAGCGAGCCGCGCGAGCTCGGAGGACAGGATCTCCGGCCCTCCGTCCCGGCCGAGCACCACGGCCCGCTCCGGGCGCTCCAGCGGCGCTGCGGCGATCACGCAGTCGTGCCACGCCTCCGGCGCCCAGGAACGGTCGACGGCGAGCAGCACCGGGCGGCGCAACGGCAGCCACGGGGCCCGGAAGCCCTCCGACGTCGGCGCCCCGGGGGTCGACCGCAGCACCTGGAGCCGGCCGGCGACGAGCTCCACGAGCAGCGCCCAGCCGGGCCGGAAGACCGTGGGGACGAGGTCCACCAGCACGTCGTCGGCCGCCTCCGGCCTGGAGGCCATCGCCTCGACCGCCTCCAGGTCGCGGTGCAGGTCGGTGCCGACGGTGTAGCGGCCGACGAACTCCACCGTCACCCCGTCGACCCGGCGGCAGGCGCTCACGAGGGTGTCCGGCATCCGCCCTGGCGGCAGCTCGACCATGAGGTCGTCGACCGCGGTCCCGTCGCGGCGGCGCTCGACCACGTCGACCCCGGCGATGTCGGCACCCGCCGCGCCGAGTGCCGTGGCCACGGCGCCGAGCGCGCCGGGACGGTCCGGGAGGACGACCCGCAGCAGCCAGGACATCGCGCCATCCTGCCCGCTCCGGATGACGAGCGTGTGTCCGGGTGGCGTCCGGGAGGGCACGTCGACGCACCCTAGGATGAGTGCCGATCCACCTGACCCGTGACGCGAGGAGCCCGGACCCCCATGCCGTCGATCACCCGGGAGGAGGCCGAGCACCTCGCCCGCCTGGCCCGGCTCGACCTGGCTCCCGCCGAGCTCGAACACCTGGCCGGCCAGCTCGACGTCATCCTCGGCGCCGTCGCACGCGTGTCCGAGGTGGCCGCCGACGAGATCCCGCCGACCTCGCACGCCCTGCCCCTGACCAACGTCTACCGTGACGACGTCGTCACGCCCAGCCTCGGGACCGAGGCGGCACTCGCCGGCGCGCCGGCCAGCGAGGGCGGGCGGTTCCGCGTCCCTCGCATCCTCGGGGAGGAGCAGTGACCGAGGGCGCCGACCTCACCCGACTCACTGCGGCCGGGACCGCGGCGGTGGTGCGCTCCGGCGAGGCGTCGGCGGTCGAGGTGGCGGAGGCCCACCTGCGCCGGATCGCCGACGTGGACCCTGCGCTGCACGCCTTCCTGCACGTGGACACCGAGGGCGCGCTCGCGGCCGCCCGCCGGGTCGACGCGGCGCGGGCGGCCGGCGAGCGGCTCGGTCCGCTGGCGGGGGTCCCGCTGGCGCTCAAAGACGTCTTCACCATGACCGGTGCGCCGACGACCTGCGGATCGCGCATCCTCGAGGGCTGGCACCCCCCGTACGACGCCACCGTGACCCGCCGGCTGCGCGAGGCCGGGGTGGTCGTGCTGGGCAAGACCAACATGGACGAGTTCGCCATGGGCTCGTCGACGGAGAACTCCGCGTACGGTCCGAGCCGGAACCCGTGGGACCTGACCCGGGTGCCCGGGGGGAGCGGCGGCGGCTCGGCGGCGGCGGTGGCCTCGTACGAGGCGCCGCTGGCGATCGGCACCGACACGGGCGGCTCGATCCGGCAGCCGGCGTCCGTCACCGGCACGGTCGGCGTCAAGCCGACGTACGGCGGGGTGAGCCGCTACGGGCTCGTCGCGTTCAGCTCGAGCCTGGACCAGGGCGGCCCCTGCGCCCGAACCGTGCTCGACGCGGCGCTGCTGCACGAGGTCATCGCCGGCCACGACCCGCTCGACTCGACGTCGATCGACGCGGCGGTCCCCCCCGTGGTGGCGGCGGCCCACCGGGCGGACGTGCGCGGGATGCGGGTCGGGGTCGTCCGCGAGCTGGGTGGCGAGGGCTACCAGCCGGGCGTCGAGGCCCGCTTCCGCGAGGCGGTGGGCCTGCTCGCCGAGCTGGGGGCCGAGGTCGTCGAGGTGTCCTGTCCGCACTTCGAGTTCGCCTTGCCCGCCTACTACCTGATCGCGCCCAGCGAGGCCTCGTCCAACCTTGCCCGCTTCGACGCGATGCGGTACGGCCTGCGGGTGGGGGACACCGGCGACGCCAGCGCCGAGGAGGTCATGACCCTCACGCGCGGCCGCGGCTTCGGGGCCGAGGTCAAGCGGCGCATCATGCTCGGGACGTACGCACTGTCCAGCGGCTACTACGACGCCTACTACGGCCAGGCCCAGAAGGTCCGGACCCTGATCGCGCGCGACTTCGAGCAGGCCTTCGCCCAGGTGGACGTCCTGGTGTCGCCGACCACCCCGACGACCGCGTTCCCCATCGGGGAGCGGGCCGACGACCCGCTCGCGATGTACAAGGCCGACCTGTGCACGATCCCGGCCAACCTCGCCGGCAACGCCGCGGCGTCGTTCCCCTGCGGGCTCGCCGACGAGGACGGCCTGCCGGTGGGGCTGCACGTCATGGCGCCCGTCCTCGCCGACGACCGTCTCTACCGGGTGGGGGCGGCCGTCGAGGCGGCCCTCGCCGACCGATGGGGCGGCACTCTGCTGTCCCGCGCTCCCGAGCTGGAGGTCACCCGATGAACCCGCAGACCCTGCGCGGCATGGGCCGCCTCGCCGGCCAGGTGTTCGCGCTCGTGACGGTGGTCCGGGCCGTCCGCCACGCCCGTCGCGACGGGGACAACCTGCGCCTGCTCGACGCGGTGGTCAACGCCCTGGCGGTCGCCACGACCGTGGCGATCCTCGTCCGCGAGCTGAAGGAGCGCCGGCTCGACAGCCACGGCGTCGGACGCGCCGTCGACGAGGTCGCCCCGTGACAGCCGGGTCGCTCGCGCTGCCCACGTACGACGAGGCGGTGGCCTCGTACGACCCGGTCATGGGACTGGAGGTGCACGTCGAGCTCGGCACGGCCTCGAAGATGTTCTGCGGCTGCCCGACCGGCTTCGGCACCGAGCCCAACTCCCAGGTCTGCCCGACCTGCCTCGGCCTGCCCGGCTCGCTGCCCGTCGTGAACCGGGTCGCCGTCGAGTCGGCGATCCGGATCGGGCTGGCGCTGACCTGCAGCATCGCCGCGTGGTGCCGCTTCGCGCGCAAGAACTACTTCTACCCGGACATGCCGAAGAACTTCCAGACCTCGCAGTACGACGAGCCCATCGCGTACGACGGGTGGCTGGAGGTCGAGCACGACGGGCAGACGTACCGCGTGGGCATCGAGCGGGCCCACATGGAGGAGGACACCGGCAAGTCGCTGCACGTCGGCGGCTCGACCGGTCGGATCCACGGAGCCGACTACTCCCTCGTCGACTACAACCGGGCCGGGATCCCGCTGATCGAGATCGTCACCCGGCCGATCGAGGTGCCCGCGGACGTCGCACCGGCCGTGGCCCGGGCGTACGTGTCGCAGCTGCGCGACCTGATCCTGGCGCTGGGCGTCTCCGAGGCGCGGATGGAGCTCGGTCAGATGCGCTGCGACGCCAACGTGTCGCTCAAGCCGGCCGGGTCGCCGACGCTGGGCACCCGGACCGAGACCAAGAACGTCAACTCGCTGCGTTCCGTCGAGCGGGCGGTGACCTACGAGATCCGCCGCCAGGCGGCGCTGCTCGACGCCGGCGAGCGCGTCCACCAGGAGACACGGCACTGGCACGAGGACACCGGCGTGACGACCCCCGGCCGGTCCAAGGAGGAGGCGGAGGACTACCGCTACTTCCCCGAGCCCGACCTCGTGCCGATCGCCCCCGCGGCGGAGTGGGTCGAGGAGCTGCGGGCCACCCTGCCCGAGCCGCCCGCCGAGCACCGCCGCCGCCTGCAGGGCGACTGGGGCTTCTCGGACCTCGAGATGCGCGACGTCGTCAACGCGGGCGCCCTGCGGCTCATCGAGGAGACCGTCGCCCAGGGCGCATCGCCGGCCGCCGCGAAGAAGTGGTGGCTCGGTGAGGTGGCCCGTCGCGCGAACGAGGGCGGGCACGGTCTGGACGACGCCGACATCACGCCCGCCGAGGTCGCGCGGGTCGACGCGCTCGTGTCCGAGGGCACCCTCAACGACAAGCTCGCCCGGCAGGTCGTGGAGGGCGTGCTCGCCGGGGAGGGGTCGCCGGACGAGGTCGTCGCCGCTCGGGGCCTCGCCGTCGTGTCCGACGACGCCGCCCTCGGTGCGGCGGTCGACGAGGCGATCGCGGGCAACCCCGGCGTCGCGCAGAAGGTTCGGGACGGCAAGGTCGCCGCGGCGGGGGCGCTGGTCGGAGCGGTCATGAAGGCCACCCGCGGGCAGGCCGACGCCGGGCGCGCCCGCGAGCTCATCCTGGAGCGACTCGGCGCCTCCTGACGGGGTGTCAGCCCGGGGCGAGCGTCACCCGCATGATGCGGTCGTCGCCGTCCCGCGGGTCGCCGCGGCCGTCGGTGTTGCTGGTGGTCACCCACAGGGCGCCGTCGGGAGCCACCTCGACCGTGCGGAGCCGGCCGAACTGCCCCTCGGCCGCCGCGTCCGGCTCGCCGGCCACGCCGTCGGGGACGGGGACCCGCAGCAGCCGCTGCCCGGCCAGGGCGGCGAGGAACACCGTGTCCCGGACGTACGCGATGCCGCTCGGGGAGGCGTCGCCGGTGGGGTTCCACACGGCGGCCGGGGCCACGAAGCGCCCGCCCCCGTCGCCGGGGCCCTCCACCTCGGGCCAGCCGTAGTTGCCGCCGGGTTCGATCAGGTTGAGCTCGTCGAAGGACTTCTGCCCGAACTCCCCTGCCCACAGCCGCCCGTCGTCGTCGAAGGCCAGCCCCTGGACGTTGCGTTGGCCGAGCGACCAGACGGTGGAGCCCGGGAAGGGGTTGTCGGCCGGGATGCCGCCGTCGGGCTCCAGCCGGAGGATCTTGCCGGCGGGGGAGGCCGGGTCCTGCGCCAGGTCCGACTCGCTCGCGTCGCCGGTGGCAACGTACAGCCGGCCGTCCGGCCCGAACACGATCCGCCCGCCGTTGTGGTTGCGGGCCTTGGGCACCCCGTCGAGCAGCACCTCCGGCGGGCCGAGGACGGCCCCGTCCCAGGGCATCCGCACCAACCGGTTGTCGGCGTCGGCCGTGAGGTACGCGTACACGTACTGCGGCTGCCGCGGGTCCGGCCCCACCGCAAGGCCGAGAAGGCCCCCCTCACCCCCGGGCACGACGCCGGGGACGACCCCGACCTCGGCCACCTGGCCGTCGGCGGACACCCGGAGCACCCGGGCGGTGTCGCGCTCGGAGACCAGCGCGGACCCGTCCGGGAGGAAGGCGAGCCCCCACGGTGCCCGGAGCCCGGTGGCCACGTCGGCGTACCCGGCGGCGACGACCGGACCGGGCTCGACCGTCGGGGTCGGCTCGGCCTCGGCCGGGCTCGGGGTCTCCGCGGGCGTGGACGCCGTCGTGCCGGGCGTGGAGGGCTCCTCGGAGGGCAGCGTGGCCGCGTCGTCCGCCCCGCCGCACGCGGCGACCAGCACCGGGACGCAGAGCACCGCGACAACCCGTCCGAGTCGGCGCCTCGCGCCGGCTGCCCGCTGCGTGGACCTCCCCATGCCGGGCATCGTCGCACGCTCCCGGGGGCGCGGCTCGCCGGTGGATAGGGTCCGGAGTCGTGCCGGAGCCTCGCTGCGTCCTCCTCCCGTACCCGCCGGAAGGCGTGCTCGCCGACCTGCCGGACAGCCTCGAGGTGCACGTGTGGGACGGCGCCGGGGAGCCGCCCGTCGACGTCCTCGACCGGGTCGAGCTCTACGTCGTGCCCTACACCTTCCGTACGGAGGTCGCGGAGGTGGCGGCGCGGATGCCCCGCCTCACCGCCGTGCAGACGCTCACGGCCGGGGTCGAGCACCTGCGCCCGTACGTCCGCGAGGGGGTCCTGCTGTGCAACGCCCGGGGCGTGCACGACGCCAGCACGGCCGAGCTCGCCCTCGCGCTGGTGCTCGCCTCGCTGCGCGGGATCCCGGGCTTCGTCCGGGCGCAGGACCGCCAGCAGTGGGCGCACGTCGAGCGGCCGGCGCTCGCCGACCGCACCGTCCTCGTCGTCGGGTACGGCTCCGTGGGCGCCGCGGTCGAGCGGCGGCTGCTGCCCTTCGAGTGCGACGTCCTGCGGGTGGCCCGCACGGCGCGGGAGGGGGTCGCCGGCATCGACGACCTGCCCGGGCTGCTGCCCCGTGCCGACGTCGTGGTGCTCACCCTCCCGCTCACCGACGAGACGCGTGGGCTGGTCGACGGCGGCTTCCTCGCGGCGATGCGGGACGGCGCGCTGCTGGTCAACGTGGCCCGCGGGCCGGTCGTGCACACCGACGCGCTGCTGGCGGAGCTGGCCGGCGGCCGGCTCGCGGCGGCGCTGGACGTCACCGATCCGGAGCCTCCGCCGCCGGGACACCCGCTCTGGTCCGTTCCCGGCCTGCTGCTCTCGCCGCACGTCGGCGGCAACACCTCGGCGTTCCTGCCGCGCGCGCTGCGCCTCGTCCGGGACCAGCTCGACCGCTTCGCCGCCGACCGGCCGCTGGCCCACGTGATGACCGCCGACTACTGACGGTGCGGGGGCGCCCGGGCCGTACGGTCAGGGCAGGGCCTCCAGGTAGCGGCGCAGCACCAGCTCGGCGAGCAGCGGGTGCGGTGCCAGTGGAGCCGTCACCACGTCTGCTCCCACCGCCGCCAACCGCCGGGTGAAGACCCCGGGGGCGAGCAGGTAGGTCGCGACGGCCACCTTCCGGGAGGGGTGCCGGGCGCGCAGGTCGGCCACCGCCTCGGCGACCCCGGGGGACGCGGCGGACAGGTACGCCGGGATCACCGGCGACCCGCGGCGCCCGGCGAGATCGGTCGCGACCGCCTCGACGTCGGCGAGGGCACGCGAGTCGCTGGACCCAGCGGCCGCGAGCACGACGAGGGCGTCCGGCGCGACCGCTGCCTCGGCGAGTCGGTCGGTGAGCACGTCGGCCAGGGCGGGGTCGGGACCGAGCGGGGCCGCTGCGACGGCCGCCCCCCGGCTGGCCGCGACGGCCTCGGCCACGTCGACGTGCACGTGGTACCCGGCGGAGAGCAGCAGCGGCACGACCACGCACCGGCGGCCTGTCGCCGAGAGGCGCGGCACGACGTCGGCGAGGGCGGGCTTCTGGACGTCCACGCTCGCGGTGACGACCTCCAACCCAGGAAGCAGGTCGGCGACGGCGAGCCGCAGCTGGGCCAGCGCGCGCCGCCCGCCGGGGTCCCGGGTCCCGTGCCCGCACGCCACGAGCACCGGACCGATAGGGACCGCGCCGGCTCCCGAGCGGTCGTCGGTGCGCACCACGGCAGGCTACTGACCGCGTCGTCCGGATGACGGATCGCAGGTCCCGCATCGTGGACGGGCTCGTAGACTCCGGCCATGACCCAGGCCCCTGCCACCCCGGACCTGAAGCCGCGCTCGCGCGACGTCACGGACGGCCTCGAGCGTGCCGCGGCCCGCGGCATGCTCCGGGCGGTCGGCATGACCGACGACGACTTCGGCAAGCCGCAGATCGGGGTGGCCAGCAGCTGGAACGAGATCACCCCGTGCAACCTCTCCCTCCAGCGGCTGGGCCAGGCGGTGAAGGAGGGCGTCCACGCCGCCGGCGGGTTCCCGCTGGAGTTCGGGACCATCTCGGTGTCGGACGGCATCTCGATGGGCCACGAAGGCATGCACTTCTCGCTCCCCAGCCGCGAGCTGATCGCGGACTCGGTCGAGACCGTGATGCAGGCGGAGCGACTCGACGGGTCGGTGCTGCTGGCGGGCTGCGACAAGAGCCTGCCCGGCATGCTGATGGCGGCGGCCCGGCTCGACCTCGCCGCGGTCTTCCTCTACGCGGGGTCGATCCTGCCGGGGTGGGCCCGGATGTCGGACGGGACCGAGCGGCAGGTGACGATCATCGACGCCTTCGAGGCGGTCGGCGCCTGCTCGCGCGGGCTGATGTCCCGCGAGGACGTCGACGCCATCGAGCGGGCGATCTGCCCCGGGGAGGGCGCCTGCGGCGGCATGTACACCGCCAACACGATGGCCAGCGCGGCCGAGGCGCTCGGCATGTCCCTGCCCGGCAGCGCCGCGCCACCGGCCACCGACCGGCGCAGGGACGGCTACGCCCGCCAGTCCGGCGCGGCCGTCGTGGAGATGCTCCGCCAGGGCATCACCGCACGGCAGGTGCTCACCCGGGAGGCCTTCGACAACGCCATCGCCGTCGTCATGGCACTCGGCGGCTCCACCAACGCCGTGCTCCACCTGCTGGCGCTCGCCCACGAGGCCGGCGTCGATCTCTCCTACGACGACTTCGTCAGGGTTGGCCGGCGGGTGCCGCACCTGGCCGACGTCAAGCCGTTCGGGCGGCACGTCATGACCGACGTCGACCGGGTCGGCGGCATCCCGGTGGTCATGCGCGCGCTGCTGGACGCCGGCCTGCTGCACGGCGACGCCCTCACGGTCACGGGCCGCACCATGGCCGAGAACCTCGCCGACCTCGCCCCGCCGGACCCCGACGGCGCCATCATCCGGGCGCTCTCCGACCCGATCCACGCGACGGGTGGCATCACGATCCTGCGCGGGTCGCTGGCCCCGGACGGCGCCGTGGTCAAGACCGCCGGATTCGACGAGTCCGTCTTCACGGGCCGGGCACGGGTCTTCGACCGGGAGCAGGCGGCCATGGACGCGGTCGGGGACGGCAGCCTGCGGGCCGGGGACGTGGTGGTGGTCCGGTACGAGGGGCCGCGGGGCGGTCCGGGGATGCGCGAGATGCTCGCCGTCACCGGGGCCATCAAGGGCGCCGGGCTCGGCAAGGACGTCCTGCTGGTGACGGACGGACGCTTCTCCGGCGGGACGACCGGCCTGTGCATCGGCCACGTCGCCCCGGAGGCCGCCGACGGCGGGCCGGTCGCGCTGGTCCGCGACGGTGACCCGATCCGCCTGGACGTGCTGGCCGGCACCTTGGACCTGCTCGTCGACGAGGCCGAGCTGGACGAGCGCCGCCGGACATGGTCCCCGCCGCCGCCGCGTTACCCCAGCGGCGTCCTGGCCAAGTACTCCAGACTGGTCGGATCGGCCTCACAGGGTGCAGTCTGCGGGTGACCCGTCGCGACGATCGTGGGAGGTGGCCGGTGCACGGACCACGGTTCCCCCGCGTCTCCGTGACTGACACCCTGCGCGAGTCGCGCGACGACACCCTGCGCGAGTCCCGCGACGACACCCTGCGCGAGTCGCGCCGGACGGACGTCGACGGCGTCCTTGAGAAGACAACCACAGCGGGCGCCTCCACCACGGGCGCCGCCTCCACCACGAGCGCCCCCACAGCGGCCGCCACCGCCCGCGCCACGGCCCGGGCCACCGTGCGGGCCGGTCCCTGGGTGCTGGCCGCTCTCGCCTGGGGTGGCGTCACCTGGCTGGTCCCCGACCCCTGGTCGTGGGTGCTCGCCGCCGCCGCCGCAGCCGTGGCCGCGGCGTCCTTCTGGTGGGCGAGCGGCAGCGCGCGGACGCAGCTGCGGCGCGGGTGGCGGCTGGCGGCCGTCTGGGCGTTGGTCACCGCCCTGGCCAAGCTGGTCGAGGCCCTGGAGTACGGGTGGCCGCCCGCCGAGCCCTTGGTCCTGGCCGTGCGGGTCGCGGGCCTGGTGCTCCTCGTCGTCGTTCTGCACGCCCTGCTGCGCGCGACCTACCTGCGAGGCGCGCTGCCGAGGACCTTCCTCGACGGCTGGCTCTACGTGGGGTCGGTCCTCGCGGTCGCGACGGCGGTGCTGGGGGTCCCCGACATGCCGCGTCCGGTCCTGCTGCGTCCGGACACGCTCGTCACCCTGGCCTACGTCGCGGTCGACCTGTGCCTGCTGGCCGTGCTCATCGGCCTGCTGCTCCGGGGGCGCGGGCGCTCCCGGCAGCGGACGGCCATCGGCATCGCGGCCGTCGCGGCGATCGCCCTGAGCGACCTGGCGCAGCTCGAGATCGAGCTGCGGGTGCTCGAGGACGCCCGGGTCCCGTCGGCGGCTGCGGCCGCCGGCTTCGTGCTGCTCGCCGTGCTGCCCTGGTCCGGCCGCGACCCCGGACCGGTCGGGGTCTTCCCGCAGCGCACGTCGCTCGCCGCCGTGGCGGGCCCGTACGCGGTCGCGTCGCTGGCCGCCCTGGCCCTGGGCGCCGCAGCGTTCGCCGGCGAGGTGCTGGGCGTCACGACGCTGGTCCTGGCGGGAAGCGTGGTGCTCGCGCTGCTGGCCAGGCAGTACCTCACGCTGGTCGACAACGTCCAGCTCGTCGAGGAGCTGGCGGCCCGGGAGGACCACTTCCGGTCCATCGTGCTGTCCTCCAGCGACGTGATCCTGGTGACCGACGGGCGGGGGACGGTCCGGTACGTGAGCCCGTCGGTCGGTCGGGTGCTGGGCTACGTCTCCGGGGACGTCGTGGGAACGCCGCTGAGCGAGCTCGTGCACCCCGACGACGTGGACGCCGTCGCCGAGCAGGTGGCCGAGCTGCTGGCCTCGGGCGACCACGACACCCGGGTCGACGCGCGGGTCCGGGCCGCCGACGGCGGCTGGCGGCACATGGAGTCGACCGTGAGCCGCGACAGCCGCGGCCTCATCGTGCACGCCCGCGACGTGAGCGACCGGGTCGCCCTGCGTGAGCAGCTCGCCCACCTCGCGTACCACGACGCACTCACCGGTCTGCCCAACCGAGCGTTGTTCACGGCCCGGGTGGAGGCATCCCTGAGACGGCGGTCGGTCCACGGGGAGCAGGTCGGCGTGGTCTTCCTCGACCTCGACGGCTTCAAGAACATCAACGACTCCTCCGGCCACGAGGCGGGGGACGAGGTGCTCGTCGAGGCGGCCCGCCGGCTGACCGAGGCCGTGGGGCCCGGGGACACCGTGGCGCGGTTCGGTGGCGACGAGTTCGCCGTGCTCGTGGAACGACGCATCACCCGGGGGGACGTGCTCGACGTCGCCCGTCGCGTGTCGTCGGCGCTGCGCTCCCCCTTCGACCTGGCCGGCCGGGCCACCACGGTCAGCGCCAGTGTCGGGGTGGCCTTCGCCGACGACGCCGAGGAGGTGACCGGCCTGCTGCGCGGCGCCGACCTCGCGATGTACCGGGCCAAGGCGGCGGGCAGCGGGCGGGTCGAGGCCTACCGCCCGGAGCTCCTGGTGAACGCCCAGCAGCAGGCCGAGCTGTCCGCCCGGCTGCTCCGGGCGCTGGAGGAGCGTGCCTTCGCCCTCCTCTACCAGCCCGTCGTCGACCTGGCGACGGAGCGCGTCGTCGGGGTGGAGGCGCTGATCCGCTGGCGTACCGAGACGGGGGTGCTGATGACCCCCGCCGAGCTGGTCCGCACGGCCGAGACGTCCGGCCGGATCGAGGCGCTGGGGCAGTGGGTCGTCGAGGAGGCGCTGGCGCAGGCCGCCCGGTGGCGCAGCAGCGGCCACCGCCTCGACCTCGCCGTCAACCTGAGCACCGCGCAGGTGGCCAACCCGGGCCTGCTCGACGTGGTCGACCACGCGCTGCGGGTCTCGGGTGTGCCGGCCTACACGCTCACGCTCGAGCTCACCGAGAGCGTGCTGCTCGAGGAGGAGTCCGAGGCGGTCGCCCGGCTGCACGAGCTCAAGGGCCTCGGCCTCCGGCTCGCGCTCGACGACTTCGGCACCGGCTACTCGTCGCTGTCCTACCTGCAACGGCTGCCGGTCGACGTGATCAAGGTCGACCGCTCCTTCGTGGCGGGACTGGGCGCCGACGGCCAGTCGGAGACCGTCCTCGGCGCCGTGGTCCGGCTGGCGCGCCAGCTGGGCCTCACCGTGACGGCGGAGGGGGTGGAGACCCCGGCGCAGGCCCGCTCGCTGCTCGCCCTCGGCTGCCACCGCGCCCAGGGCTTCCACTTCTCCGGGCCGGTCGACGCCGAGGGGGTCGCCGACCTGGTGGCGCGGGGACCACTCCCGTCCGCGACCCTGCCCACCATCCGGACCGCTGTCTCGCGTGACGAGACGGTACCGACGGATGCTTGACGCCCGGCTACCCGGCGGTCGAAGGTTCTCCCGTGCGTCGAATCCTCGTACGACCCCCGCGTGCCGGCTGACCGCTGCGCCGACACGCGACCCCTCGCGAGCCCGTCCCGGGCCGAGGGGTTTTTTCATTCCCACCCACTGACGACGACCGACGAGAAGGCCGGCATGACCGAGCACCAGCACGCCAGACCGACCGGCGCCGCGGCGCCGCGACCGGGGACGTCCATGACGGGGGCACAGAGCCTCATCGCCTCGCTCGAGGCGGCCGGGGTGGACACCGTCTTCGGCATCCCGGGCGGCGCCATCCTGCCGGCGTACGACCCGATGCTCGACTCCACGCAGATCCGCCACATCCTGGTCCGGCACGAGCAGGGGGCGGGTCACGCGGCCGAGGGGTACGCGCTCGCCACGGGCCGGGTCGGCGTCTGCATGGCGACGAGCGGACCCGGTGCCACCAACCTGGTCACCCCGATCGCCGACGCCTACATGGACTCGGTGCCGATGGTGGCCGTGACCGGTCAGGTGCCCAGCTCGGCGATCGGGACCGACGCCTTCCAGGAGGCGGACATCCGCGGCATCACCATGCCGATCACGAAGCACAACTACCTCGTCACCGACCCCGCGGACATCCCGCGCACCATCGCCGAGGCCTTCCACATCGCCGGCACCGGGCGACCCGGCCCGGTGCTGGTCGACGTGTCCAAGGACGCCCTGCAGGCCGCGACCACCTTCGGCTGGCCCACCCAGCTCGACCTGCCCGGCTACCGCCCGACGACCCGGCCGCACGCCAAGCAGGTCCGCGAGGCGGCCCGCGTGCTGACCCGCTCGCGCCGTCCGGTGCTCTACGTCGGCGGCGGCGTGCTGCGCGCCCGGGCGTGGGACGCGCTGCGCCGGCTCGCCGACCTCACCGGGGCTCCGGTCGTCACCACCCTGACGGCCCGCGGCGCCTTCCCCGACAGCCACCCCCAGCACCTGGGGATGCCGGGCATGCACGGCACGGTGGCGGCCGTGACCGCCCTGCAGAAGTCCGACCTGATCGTGGCGCTCGGCGCCCGCTTCGACGACCGGGTGACCGGCAAGCTGTCCTCCTTCGCGCCCGACGCCCTGGTGGTGCACGCCGACATCGACCCCGCGGAGATCTCGAAGAACCGCACCGCCGACGTGCCCATCGTCGGTGACGTCCGCGAGGTGCTCACCGACCTCGTCGTGGCCGTCGAGGCCGAGCACGCGGCCGGCCAGCGGGCCGACCTCGAGGGCTGGTGGCGCCAGATCGACGGCTGGCGGGAGCGGTTCCCGCTCGGCTACGCGGGCGCGGAGGGCGAGCTCGCCCCCCAGCACGTCATCGAGCGCCTGGGCGCGCTCGCGGGCCCGGAGGCGGTGTACGTCGCGGGCGTCGGGCAGCACCAGATGTGGGCCGCCCAGTTCATCGGGTACGAGAACCCCGGCACCTGGCTCAACTCCGGGGGGCTCGGGACGATGGGCTACGCCGTGCCCGCTGCCATGGGGGCCAAGGTGGGCCGGCCGGACGCCACCGTGTGGGCGATCGACGGCGACGGGTGCTTCCAGATGACCAACCAGGAGCTCGCGACCTGCGCGATCGAGGGCATCCCGATCAAGGTCGCGGTGATCAACAACTCGAGCCTCGGCATGGTCCGCCAGTGGCAGACCCTCTTCTACAACGAGCGCTACTCCAGCACCGACCTGCACAGCCGCCGGATCCCGGACTTCGCCAAGCTGGCCGAGGCGTACGGCTGCGTCGGCCTGCGCTGCGACAAGGCCGAGGACGTCGACCGGACGCTGGAGGAGGCGATGGCCGTCGACGACCGGCCGGTCGTCGTGGACTTCGGGGTGCACCGGGACGCGATGGTGTGGCCGATGGTCCCGGCCGGGACCGGCAACGACGACATCCAGATCGCCCGCGGCATGGCGCCGGACTGGGACCGCGAGGAGGAGGGCGCCTGATGTCCAAGCACACGCTGTCGGTGCTGGTCGAGGACAAGCCGGGCGTGCTGGCCCGGATCGCCGGGCTGTTCTCCCGGCGCGGCTACAACATCGAGTCCCTCGCGGTGGGTCCCACCGACCTCCCCTCGGTGTCCCGCATGACGGTCGTCGTCGACGTCGAGGACAAGCCGCTCGAGCACGTCACCAAGCAGCTCAACAAGCTGGTCAACGTGATCAAGATCGTCGAGCTCGACCCGGTCCAGGCCGTCCAGCGCGAGCTCCTGCTCGTCAAGGTCCGGGCCGACCTCGAGACCCGGTCGCACGTGCTGGAGACGGTGCAGCTCTTCCGCGCCAAGGTCGTCGACGTCGCGCCGGACGCCGTGACGGTCGAGGCGACGGGCTCGGCCGACAAGCTCGACGCCCTGCTCCGCGTGCTCGAGCCCTTCGGCATCCGCGAGCTCGTGCAGTCGGGCATGGTCGCGGTGGGTCGCGGCTCCCGCTCCATCACCGACCGTACGCTGCGTCCGGCGGACCGTTCCGCCTGAGCGCCGACCGCCCCGCTTCGTCCAGAACGCACTCCCATCCCGTACGACAAGGAGAGACCCCGCTGTGGCCGAGATGTTCTACGACGACGACGCCGACCTGTCGGTGATCCAGAACCGTGTGGTCGCGGTGATCGGGTACGGCAGCCAGGGCCACGCCCACGCCCTGTCGCTGCGCGACTCGGGCGTCGACGTCCGGGTGGGCCTCCCGGAGGGCTCGCGCAGCCGGGCGAAGGCCGAGGCCGAGGGGCTGCGCGTGGTGACGCCGGCGGAGGCGGCCGCCGAGTCCGACGTGGTGATGATCCTGGCGCCCGACCCGGCACAGCGGAAGCTCTACGCCGAGCAGATCGAGCCCAACCTCCAGGACGGCGACGCGCTGTTCTTCGGGCACGGCTTCAACATCCGGTACGGCTACGTCAAGCCGCCGGCCGGCGTCGACGTGTGCATGGTCGCCCCGAAGGGCCCCGGCCACCTCGTCCGCCGCGAGTACACCGAGGGCCGCGGCGTCCCGGTGCTCGTCGCCGTCGAGCAGGACGCCACCGGTGAGGCGTGGCCGCTCGTGCTCTCGTACGCCAAGGCGATCGGCGGCCTGCGTGCGGGCGGCATCCGGACCACGTTCACCGAGGAGACCGAGACCGACCTCTTCGGCGAGCAGGCCGTCCTCTGCGGTGGCGTGTCGGCCCTCGTCCAGGCCGGCTTCGAGACGCTGACCGAGGCGGGCTACCAGCCCGAGGTGGCCTATTTCGAGTGCCTCCACGAGCTCAAGCTCATCGTCGACCTGATGTACGAGGGCGGCATCGCCAAGCAGCGCTGGTCGGTCTCCGACACGGCGGAGTACGGCGACTACGTGAGCGGTCCCCGGGTGATCGACGCCTCGGTCAAGGCGCGGATGAAGGAGGTGCTGTCCGACATCCAGGACGGCACCTTCGCCGCCCGCTTCATCGCCGACCAGGATGCCGGCGGGCCGGAGTTCGCGGCCTTCCGCGAGGCGGGCGAGAAGCACCCGATCGAGGCCACCGGCCGCGAGCTCCGCCAGCTCATGGCCTGGGTCAAGTCCCACGACGACGACTACACCGAGGGCACCGCGGCCCGCTCCTAGGAGCCAGCCGGCCCGCCGTCACCTGGAAGGATCGGGGGCAGCAACCACGCCGCCGCGTCCGGCGGCAGGACGTCGCGGAGCCCTGGCTCGCTCGCCAGGAGCGTCCGGCCGAGGCCGGCGATCCGGTACGGCTGGTCGCCGAGGTTGGCCACGCATCGGAAGCCTGCCCCACGCTCGAAGGCGAGCACCCCGTCAGGTGACTCCAGCCACGTCAGGCCGTCGCTGTGCAGGCCCGGAAGCGCTCGCCGCTCGGCCAGCGCGGCGCGGTAGAGGCTGAGCACGGAGCGCGGGTCGCGTGACTGCGCGTCGACCGAGAGCCGGCGCCACGACTCCGGCTGCGGCAGCCATGGCCTGCTGCCGGGAGGTCCGAAGCCGTACGGCGGGGAGTCACCCTGCCACGGGATCGGCACCCGGCAGCCGTCCCGGCCCTTGACCGCACCTCCCGACCGGCGCCAGACGGGGTCCTGCCGGACGTCGTCGGGCAGGTCCTCCACCTCGGGCAGCCCCAGCTCCTCCCCCTGGTAGAGGTAGGCGGATCCGGGCAGCGCCAGCGTGAGCAGCGCAGCGGCCCGGGCGCGCCGGGTGCCCAGGGCGAGGTCGGACGCCGCTCCGAGCTCGTCGTGGGCCATCGTGGCGGCCGACGTCCGCCGCCGCCCGTACCGGGTGAGGTGCCGCGTCTCGTCGTGGCTGGAGAGCACCCACGTGGCCGGCGCGCCCTCCGGGGCCAGTGCCGAGAGCGTGTCGTCGATGACCCGCCGCAGCGCCGCCGGGTCCCACGGCGCCTTGAGGTAGTCGAAGTTGAAGCTGGTGTGCAGCTCGTCGGGCCGCACGTACCGGCTGAGCCGGTCCGGCCCGGCGACCACGGCCTCCGCGACGAACGCGCGATCACCCGGGTAGCCGTCGGCGATCGTGCGCCAGCGGCGGAGGATGTCGTGCACGGCGTCGACGTCCCAGTGCGGGTTGTCCCGCCACCGGTGGGAGTCGAAGCCCGCGCCCGGAGCGTGTCCGGCGTCCGGGAGCCCTGGACGCTTGGCCATGGCCGGCGCGGCGTCGACGCGGATTCCGTCGACCCCGCGGTCGAACCAGAAGCGCAGAGTCTCGTCCACGTCGTCGGCCACGCGATGGTCGGACCAGTCGAGGTCGGGCTGCTCGGGGGCGAACAGGTGCAGGTACCACTGGCCGGGCGACCCGTCCGGCTCCCTCACCCTGGTCCATGCCGGGCCGCCGAAGGCGCTGATCCAGTCGTTCGGCGGCTCGTCGCCGCCCGGACCTCGACCGTCCCGGAAGAAGTAGCGCCTCCGCTGGGGCGACCCGGGTCCGGCGGCCAGGGCCTCGCGGAACCACGGGTGCTCGACGGAGGTGTGGTTGGCGACCAGGTCCGCGAGCACCCGGAGGCCCAGTGCGTGCGCTTCCTCGACCAGCGCCTCCGCGTCGGCGAGCGTCCCGAGCTGGGGGTGGACGGCCCGGTGGTCGGTCACGTCGTACCCGCCGTCGGCCAGCGGCGACGGGTCCCACGGCGTGACCCACAGGGCGTCCACCCCCAGCCAGGCCAGGTAGGGGAGGCGCCGCCGCAGCCCTTCGAGGTCCCCGACGCCGTCGCCGTCGGAGTCCGCGAAGCTGCGCGGGTAGACCTCGTAGACGACCGCGTCGCGCCACCAGGGCCGCTCGGCGCCTCCCCCGGGGGTCACGAGCTCGGCCACGACGCCTCGATCGCGTCCAGCACCTTGTCGTCCGGCTTGTCGTTGGCGATCCAGTCCGTCATCTCGGTCCAGAAGGAGGCGGACCCGACCTCCGCCGGCATGAGGTCCGAGCCGTCGAAGCGCAGCGTGGCATCGGGGGCCTGCAGCAGCTCGAGGCCCAGCCGGGCGATCGGGTCGGGCACGTTCTCCGGGTCCAGGGCCGTGCTCGGTGCGGTCCAGTTCCCCTCCACGGCCCGCGCGTTCACGTACTCGGGCGAGGTGAGGTAGGTCTGGAAGGCCTGCACCTCCGGCCGGTCGTCGAAGGCGGCGACGAACTCCCCACCGGTGAGCAGCGGGCTGCCGATGGACTCGTCGATGGGCGGGAGCGGGAAGGCCCAGACGTCGCCGTCCTCGGCGACCGTCGTCCCCTCCGGCCAGCTGGAGGAGTAGAACGACGACTGCTTGTGCATGCAGCAGTTCCCGTCGAGCACTGGCAGCCCGGCGTCCTGGAACGCGGTCGAGGCGATGCTGCGCACGTCGCCGAAGCCGCCGTTGACGTACTCCGGGTTCTTGAGGATCGAGCCGGTGCGCTCGAGCACGTCCGCCACCTGCGGGTCGTTGAAGGGGATGTCGTGGGCGACCCACTGGTCGTAGACCTCCGGCCCCTTGTCCCGGAGCATGACGTCCTCCATCCAGTCGGTGACCGGCCAGCCGGTGGCGTCGCCGGAGGCGATGCCGACGCACCACGGCTTGCCGCCGTCCGCCACGATCCGATCGGAGAGCGCGACCATCTCGTCCCAGGTCTGCGGGATCTTGTAGCCGGCCTCGGCGAAGGCGGAGGGTGAGTACCACACGAGCGACTTGACGCTGGCGCCGTTGGGGGCGGCGTAGAAGGTCCCGTCGACGGTCCCGTAGGGCTTCCAGTCCTCGCCGTAGTACGTGTCGACGTTCGCGGCGACGCTCTCCGGCGCGGGAACGACGGCGTCCGTGACACGGACGACCGTCTGCAGCAGGCCCGGCTGCGGGAAGAGGGCGATGTCCGGCGGGGTGCCGCTCTGCACGCGGACCACGATCTGCGCCTCGAACTCCCGCGACCCCTCGTACACGACGTCGGCGCCCGTGCACTGCTCGAAGGGCTCGAACGAGGCGATGTACGGCGCATCGTCGGGGGCGACGACCGACGTGTAGAAGGTGACCGTGGTGCCGCTGAGGTCGCCGTACTGCTCGTAGGCGGCGCAGTCGACGTCCGCCGCGGCGCTCCCGGCGCCGTCGTCTCCTCCTCCGCCGCCGCAGCCGGCGAGCAGGAGGACCGCCGCCAGCGCAGCGGCCGAGAACCCTGTGGGACGGGTGAGTGCCATGATCCTTCCTCTCGTCTCGGAAGCGTTTCCGAATCGAGTTTGGCCCGAGTCTGCGAGCAAGTCAAGACATGGTGGGGAAGTCGATGCAGGATCCTGCGGAAACGTTCCCGATCCAGTACGTTGGGGGTCGTGGGATCGGCCGACGTGAACCTCACGGACATCGCCAGGCGCGCCGGCGTGTCGCTGGCGACCGCCTCTCGTGCCCTCAACGACGCCTACGGCGTCGCCCCCGCGACCCGGCAACGGGTCCTGGCGGTCGCCGAGGAGATGGCGTACGTGGTCTCACCGGAGGCGTCCCGGCTGGCCCGCGGTTCCACCGGCCGGGTCGGACTGGTGGTCCCGCACATCGACCGGTGGTTCTTCGGGACGATGGTCGCCGCTCTGGAGTCCGTGCTCATCCCCGCAGGCCTGGACCTGCTCCTCTACGACGTGGGGGGCGAGGAGGACCGCCGCGGGTTCTTCCGCCGGCTGCCGGCCAGACGCAAGGTCGACGCGCTCGTGGTCGTCGGGTTCCCGGTCGCCGAGGCGGAGCGGAAGCGGCTCGAGCTCATGGGTGTGGAGGTCGTGTCCGCCGGTGGGCAGGCCGAGGCGTACCCCTACGTCTGCATCGACGACGAGCGGGCGGGTCGGCAGGCCGTCGACCACCTGCTCCACCTCGGTCACCGGCGGATCGGGATGATCGAGGCCGTCGACCCGGACCAGCCGGGCTGGCCCGAGGCGCCCGGCCGCAGCGCGGCCTACACCGCGGCGCACCGCGATGCGGGAGTGCCGATCGACCCCGAGCTCGTGGTCACCGTCGACTGGGGCGGCGAGTCCGGCGCCGAGGGGATGGCGCGGCTGCTCAGCCTCCCGCGACCGCCCACGGCGGTGTACGCGCACTCCGACGAGGTCGCGCTGGGCGCGCTGAGGACCGTCCGCCGGGCCGGGCTGCGGGTGCCCGAGGACCTCTCGGTCATCGGGATCGACGACCACCCGCTGGCGGCGCTCGTGGACCTGAGCACGGTTCACCAGCCGGTGCGCGACCAGGGTGTGGCCGCCGGTCACATGCTGCTCGCCCTGCTGGCCGGCGACGAGGTGGACCGGTCGGTGACCCTGCCCACGCGGTTGGTGCCGCGCTGGACGACGGGGCGACTGCGTGATGCCGGCTCCTGAGCGGCCGGGCTCCCGGCGCGGGCCTCGCTCCTGACGCGGCCGGGCTCCTGGTGCGGCACCCCGTACACTGTCGTGCGCCAGCACAGCGACGTGCGCTCCCCGTGCCCCGCCCCGAGCGAAGGAAGCAAACGTGAGCAAGCCCGTCGTCCTGATCGCTGAGGAGCTCTCGCCCGCCACCGTCGACGCCCTGGGGCCCGACTTCGACGTCCGCCAGTGCGACGGGGCGAACCGCGACGAGCTGCTGCCGGCCATCGCCGAGGCCGATGCGATCCTCATCCGCAGCGCGACCAAGGTCGACGCCGAGGCGCTCGCGGCGGCGTCCCGCCTGAAGGTCGTCGCCCGAGCGGGTGTGGGGCTGGACAACGTCGACGTGCGCGCCGCGACCCAGGCGGGCGTCATGGTCGTCAACGCGCCCACGTCGAACATCGTGAGCGCCGCCGAGCTGACGGTCGGCCTGCTCCTCGCCTGCGCCAGGCACATCCCCGCGGCCGACGCTGCCCTCAAGGGCGGTGAGTGGAAGCGCAGCAAGTACACGGGCACCGAGCTGTACGAGAAGACCGTGGGCGTCGTCGGCCTGGGCCGGATCGGCGTCCTGGTTGCGCAGCGGCTCTCGGCCTTCGGCATGCGGGTCATCGCCTTCGACCCGTACGTGCCTGCTGCCCGCGCGGCGCAGATGGGCGTACGCATCGTCGGGCTCGACGAGCTCCTCGCCGACAGCGACTTCATCACCGTCCACCTGCCCAAGACGCCCGAGACCGTCGGGCTCATCGGCGAGGACGCGCTGGCCAAGGTCAAGCCGACCGTCCGGATCATCAACGCCGCCCGCGGTGGCATCGTCGACGAGCACGCTCTCGCCGTCGCGCTCAAGGAGGGTCGGGTCGCCGGAGCCGGCATCGACGTCTTCGCGACCGAGCCGTGCACCGACTCGCCGCTGTTCGAGTTCGACTCCGTGGTGGCCACGCCGCACCTCGGCGCCTCGACCGACGAGGCGCAGGAGAAGGCGGGTGTCTCGGTCGCGCGCTCCGTGCGGCTCGCCCTGGCCGGCGAGCTCGTGCCCGACGCCGTCAACGTCAAGGGCGGCGCCATCGCGGAGGACGTCCGGCCCGGGATCGGTCTGGCCGAGAAGCTCGGGCGGATCTTCACGGCGCTCGTCGGCGGCGTGGCCACCCAGCTGGACGTCGAGGTACGCGGCGAGATCACCGCGCACGACGTCAAGATCCTCGAGCTGGCGGCGCTCAAGGGTGTCTTCACGGACGTGGTGGAGAGCCCGGTCACCTACGTCAACGCGCCGGTGATCGCGGCCGACCGCGGAGTGGAGGTCCGGCTCGTCACGGACGAGGACAGCCCCGACTACCGCAACCTGGTCACCGTCCGGGGCTGCCTCGCGGACGGGCGGACGCTGTCCGTGTCTGGGACCCTCGTCGGCACCCGGCACGTCGAGAAGCTGGTCGAGGTCGACGGCTACGACATCGAGGTCCAGCCCAGCGCGCACATGGCCTTCCTGCGCTACGAGGACCGGCCCGGCATCGTGGGGACCGTGGGCCGGGTCCTCGGCGAGGCGGGCGTCAACATCGCCGGCATGCAGGTGAGCCGGCAGAGCAAGGGTGGCCACGCCCTGGTGGGCATGACCGTCGACCAGGCGATCCCGCACGCTGCCCTGACCGAGATCGTCGACGCGATCGGTGCGGAGTGGGGCCGGACCGTCGACCTCGAGGACTGATCCCCCCCGGCGGCCGGGGTGGGCGAGGGCCGTGCCCCGGAGCGGTCGCTGCTGATCGTCGTGGGTCGCTGATCGCCGTGGAGTCCTCGTGGCGCCAGGCGCGACTGGGGCGCCACGGTGATCTTGGGCGGCGGCCGGTCGGCTGAGGGCCGCGTCGTTGGTGATCAGTGTGGCGCCGTGGTGGCGGCGGGCGCGACGGTGACGCCACGGTGATCTCGTGCCAACCGCCGGCGCCGCCGACGCGGCAGCGGACGGGGCCTGCACAGCAGCAGCCGTCGTCGCCCCGAGATCAGTGTGGAGCCGCCGTCGCGCGCA
>DATHTV010000229.1:0-6707 GCA_035462845.1 Jiangellales bacterium | reverse complement strand
GGGGATCATCGCGTGAGTCGCCCGAGGAGCCATTCGCGGTTGGTGGGCAGGCCCGCCAGGACGACCCGCTCCAGCGGGGTGGTGTCGAACCCGGCGGCGGCCAGCGCGGCCGCGGTGTCCCGGTTGTGGTGGCAGCCGCCGCCGGTGCGCACGAACAGCGCGTCGAGCCGGTCCTGCCAGGCTGCGAGCCGCGGGTCGATGGAGCGGACGTGCTCGAGGACGAGCAGCTGCCCGCCGGGCCGGAGGACACGTCGTGCCTCGCGGGCGGCCGCGTCGACGTCCAAAACGCTGCACATGGTGAGCGTCGTGATGACGGTGTCGACGCTCGCGTCGGGGAGCGGCAGGTCCTCGGCGAGGGCGTGGTGGAGCACGGTGCGGTCGTCGACGCGCTCGCGCAGTCGCCGGAGCATGTGCGGGTCGGGCTCGATCAGGTGGAGGGCGCCGACCCCGGAACCGAGGTGGGGGGTGTTCAGGCCGGTGCCGGCGCCGAGGTCGACGACGTCCCCGCGGGCCTTGCTCACCAGGCGGCGGCGGGCGGCTCCGACGGGGCCGCGCTCGGTCGGTCCGCTGAACTTGTCGTAGGCCCAGGCGAAGACGCGGTGGGCGTGTCGGGTGTCGGGCAGCGTGCTGTGCATGGTGGTTCTCCTGTCCGTGCGTCGATGGTCGTGGTGGCCGGGTGGTGGTGTGCCGGCACCCCGGCGGCGGTTCGGGCGGGACGCCGTCGCCCGCGTCAGCCAGGGGCGCCCTCGACGGGCCCGCCGATCGCCCGCCAGGCGTCCAGCCCCCCGTCGAGCAGCCGTACCGGGTGGCGCCGAGCCAGCTGTGCCGCGATCCGCCGGGCCTCGGTGCAGGCTCTCGTCGCGCCGTAGACCACCAGCAGTTCCCCGGGCACCAACCGGGTGGCGACGGTGGCCGGGCAGGGCGCCGCCACCGCGCCGGGGATGTGGCCGTCGCGGAAGTCGTCGGGGCCGAGCGCATGCACCAGCCGCACCGGCACCGTCGAGTCGAGGAGGTCGCGCAGCGCCCCGGCGTCGATGACCAGAGGGCCGTTCACCGGAGCGCTCCGGTGGTGCCGGCGCGAACCACGACAGCGACCAGCAGGCCGGCCATGGCGACCACCCCGGTGGCGCCCGGGTGCCCCCAGGCGAAGAGCACCGCGGTCAGGGCGAGGCCGAGAGCCACGGGCCACGGCGAGCGGGCCTGCAGGTGGGCGAGCGCGGCCGCGCCGATCGTGACGGCCCACACCAGTGGTGCCAGGACGCCGATGAGGACCAGCGGCCCCGGGACGTCCCACCAGTGCTGCGCGAGTGCCCACGCGCCGGCGTGGTGGTGCTCGTGGAGGTGGTCCACGCCGCCCATCAGCACCCCGGTGCCGATGCCGACCAGCGCGTCGAACGCGGCGTACAGGGCGACTGCCGGCAGCAGCAGGACGCGGCTAACCGTCGCCGGCCCATTGCGGACGCCACGCAGCAGGTGCCAGACCACCAGTCCGATGAGCGGGACGGCGAACAGCAGGCCCACGTGCACCGAGGTCCAGGTCCCGGTCGACGCGGCGAGCTCCCGCACGTCGCGCGGCTCGGCGGGGTGCTGGGCCACCAGGACCGCCGTCGAGACGGGCACGGCAGCCAGCGCGGCGAGTCGCAGGTGGCCGCGGAGGGAGGAGTCCCCGGTCCGCCGGGTGGTGCCGTCGGCGTCCTCCCGAGGGTGCAGGGAGGCGCCCCGGCTCATGCCGCACTCCCCTGCAGGGGCAGGCCCGCGGCGTGCCAGTCCGCCAGCCCGCCGCGGTACACCCGGACACGGGTGAGGCCGCGGTCCTGCAGCCGCCGCGCCGCCCGGCGACTCGAGGAGCAGGCGGCGTGGGAGCAGTACAGGACCACGTCGTCCTCGGGTGACAGCTCACGCAGCGCGCTGTCCAGGTCGGGGAAGCTCTCGCTGCCCGGGATGTGGGCCTGCGCGTAGGCGTCCGGTCCCAACGTCAGGACGACGCGGACCCCACGGTCCTCCTCGACGATCCGACGCAGTTCCTCGCGTTCGACGGTGTCCACGGAAATGCTCCTCCGGGTGGTGTGCTCGACGAGGACCACGATGCGGAGCACCGCTGAGGAGGCGCTGACGTGCCGCTGACGCGGCCGTACCGTGGGACGCGTGCGCTTCCGCGTGCTGGGTTCGATCGACCTCGTCGGCGACTCGGGGGAGGTCGTCCCCGTCCTGGGCCGGCGTCGGCGCACGCTGCTCGCCGTCTTGCTCGTGTCCGCGGGCGAGCCCGTCCCGGGGAGCCGCCTCCTCGAGGCGGTCTGGTCCGGCCGGCCGCCGGCCGGAGCGGCGAACGCCCTGCAGGCCCGGGTGTCCGATCTGCGCAGGCTGCTCGGTGACGAGCGGGACCTGCTGGTGTGCGAGGCCGCGGGCTACCGGCTCGCCGTCGATCCCGGGCACCTGGACGTCGGCGTCGTCGTCGACCTCGCTGCCAGAGGACGGGCGTGCCTTCGTGCGGGGGATCCGGTGACGGCTCGGCAGCTGCTCGGGGAGGCCCTCGAGCTGTGGCGGGGCCGGCCGCTGGCGGAGCTCGCCGACGAGCCGTTCGCCGTGGCCGCCGTGCAGCACTGGACCGGGATCCACACGGCGGCGGTGCGCGACCGGTGGGAGGCCGACCTCGCCCTCGACCGCGCCCCCGACGTGCTGGCCGAGGTGGAGGCCCTCGTCGCGGCTGAGCCTCTGGACGAACGTCTCCGCGGGCTGCAGATGCGGGCGCTGTACGGGGCCGGCCGCCAGGCCGACGCGCTCGCCGTCTACTCCGAGGTCCGCCGGGTGCTGGACCGGGAGCTGGGCGTGACGCCCGGGCCGGAGCTGCGTGAGCTGTTCGAGACCCTGCTGCGCCAGGAGGGCCGTGCACCCGCGCGGACACCACCTCGGCAGGTCCGGCCGCCGCCGGTGTCGCGGCTATCCGTGCCGGCCAGCTCGTTCGTGGGTCGGGACACCGAGGTGGACACGGTCCTGGGGCTCATGGCCGGGACGCGGTTGCTCACGCTGACGGGGCCGGGTGGTGTGGGCAAGACCAGGCTCGCCCTGGAGGCGGCACGGCGGGCGGTCGACGGCCCCGCCGCAGCCGTGGGCGACGCCGTCCTCGTCGAGCTGGCCCCGGTGAGTCGTCCCGAGGACGTGGCGTCCACCATGGCGGCGGCCCTGCGCGTGGGGACGTCGGCGATGTCCGGGCTCGGCGGCCCCCGATCGGACCCCATCGCCGTGCTCCTGGCCGCGTTGAGCGGCCGGGACCTGCTCCTGGTGCTGGACAACGCCGAGCACGTCGTGGACGCAGCCGCCGACCTGGTCCAGCGGGTGCTCTCCGCCGCGCCCGCGGTGCGCCTCCTGGTGACCAGCCGGGAGCAGCTCGGCCTGCCCGAGGAGACCGTGTGGTCCGTGCCGTCGCTGCGCCTGCCCGTCCCGGACGTCGCGAGCCTCGCCGAGGTGGGCCGATCCGACGCGGGACGGCTGTTCCTGGACCGGGCCGGTGCCGGTGCCGGACTCGACGACCGGCACGCCGCCGCGGTGGCGACGATCTGCCGGGCACTCGACGGAATCCCCCTGGCGCTGGAGCTTGCCGCGTCCCGAGCGCGCAGCCTGGGCGTCGAGCTGCTCACCGACCGGCTCGCGGAGCGGCTGGATCTGCTGGCGGCGCCCCGGCTCCCCGCCGCCCGGCAACGGACGCTGCGCGCGGTGGTGGACTGGAGTTGGGACCTCCTCGACGACGACGAGCGGCGGGTCCTCCGCCGGCTGTCCGTGTTCCCCGCCGCCTTCCGAGCGGCCGAGGTCGAACCGGTGACGACGCCCCTGCCCGACGGCTGCGCGGTCCTCGACGTCCTCGCCCGGCTGGTGGAGAAGTCGCTGGTGCAGCGGGAGGACGACGGCCCCGTGACCGCCTACTCCCTGCTGGAGACGCTGCGCGCCTACGGTCGCGAGCGGCTCCGGGAGGCCGGCGAGGACGACGAGGTCCGTGACCGGCACCTGGCCCTGGTGGAGCGGCTGGTCGAGCGGGAGGTCCCGCGACTGCGCACCGCGGGGCAGCTCGCGGCGGCCGCCCTGCTGCGCGGCCGGCTCGACGACGTCCGGGCCGCGCTGACGTGGTGCGCCGTGGGATCCCGGCGCGGGCGGGGGCTGACGCTGGCCGGCGGGCTCGGTTGGTTCTGGTACCTGCTGGGCCACCGTCGGGAAGGTCGCCGGTGGCTGGGTGAACTCCTCGGGGGCCCCGCGGCTCCTGGCGCGGACGAGCACGCCGCGGCCTGGGCGGAGGTCTGGCTGGCCTTCCTCGACCTGGACGAGGAGCCACCGGCGGCCGTGGCGCCCCGGCTCGCCCGGGTGGTGCCGCTCGTGGACCGGGCCGGCGTCCCGGAGCAGCGGCTCGTCGCGCATGCGGTCGCCTCCCTGGTCGCCGAACTGCTCGGTGCGCGGGAGGAGGCCGATGAGCACCGGCGGCGGGCCCACGAGGCCGCCGCCGTCAAGGGAGATCCGGCCGATCTCGCCATGATGGCCTTCCTCGACGCGCGCTCAGCCGGCGCCCGGGGGGAGCCCGAGGCGGGGGCGCTGCTGGAGGGTGCCCTCGATGCCCACGTGCGGGTCGGCGACCGATGGGGGCAGGTGCAGTGCCTCGGGGCAATATCAGGTCTGGCCGAGCTCTCGGGCGACGTCGCGTCGGCCCGGCAGGCGGTCGACCGGGCCCTCCCGCTCACCGAGGAGCTCGACCTCCCGGACCTGCGCGCCGTGCTCCACGTACGGGCCGCCACCCTGGCGCTCGCCGCCGGGGATCTGGCTCGTGCCGAGGAGGAGCTCGCGCCGGCCCGGCGCATCGCCCGGGAGCAACAGGTGCACCACCTGACCGCACTCGTGGCGGACGCCGCGGGCCTGCTCGCCCGGGAGCAGGGTCGCCTCGAGGACGCGGAGCGCGAGCACGCCGGCGCACTGCAGGCCTTCCTCAGCGTCGAGGGTCACGCCGCCGCCGCGACGACGCTCGGACACCTCGCCGAGCTCGCCGAGCGCCGCGGCGCCACCGACCGTGCGAGCGAGTTGCTCGCCCGCTCGGTGCGGATGGCCGAGCGGAGCGGTGACGCGCCCACGCTCGCGTCCGCGCGCGCCACCCTCGATCGGCTCCGAGGGCCGCTCGCCTGAACGAGGCTCGTCGTCCAGGTCAGGCGAGGGTGGCGCGAGCGATCGCTCCGGGTGCGGCCCGGCCACTGCGATGGCGGTCCCGCTGGACGACCAGATCGCCGACTCACCGGCGGTGGCGCCGAAGACGTCCCCCGTCGGGCCGGCGAAGCTCGCGAAGACGACGAACGACGAGCATGCGCGAGCGATGACGAACGCGCGGGGTTCCTGCTCGGGCAGTCCGTCGGGCGTGTGCGCCAGGCCGGCGACATAGATGTCGACCCCGAGCGCAGCGATCCTCTGGGCCGTCGCCCGCGGGTCGAGCTGACGTCGTCAGGCGCCCCCCGAGGTCCCTGACCATCGCCGGCCTCTGCGACTACGCGAGCGGAGCAAGAACGCGAGGTCGACGTCCGCGGCTGACCCTCGACCAGCTCCCACGCCTGCAGGAGCGTCACCGCACGCTGAGCGGTTGCAGTGGACACGTCGAACTCCACCCCGAGTTGCTTGCCGGTCGGGAGCTCCGCGCCCACGGCCCACTCGCCCGCGGCGAGTCGATCGCGCAATGCCACCGCGATGTGCTCGAACGGATAGCGCGGATCGGTCTTGGCTCTCTCGACCTCGTCGACCTCGAGCGGCGCCGGCCGCTCGGGCAGGCGATCGGCCGGACCCTGAGCCGCCCGCTGGTCCGCCTCTGCCACCCAAGCTGCGTAGACGCGAAGCGTCGTCGTGCCACCGCCACCGTGCCCAAGGCGGCCGGCCACCGTGCGGACATCGACGCCGCCCGCGATGAGTTCGGTCGCCGAGTAGTGCCGCAGGTTGTGGAGGTGAGTGTCGATGCCAAGCCGGTCGGCCATCTTGCTGTACCGCTGCGTCACCGACGACCGCGTCAGTTGTCTGACCCGTCGGTGAGGACGAGAAGACGTAGGCGTGCGGCGACAGTTCGATCTCGAGGGCAGCGCAGCGCTCCTCCCACCGACGGCGGTGCTCAGTGAGGGCTTCGATCGTGCCGGGGTCGATCGTGACGTGGCGGCGCTGGTGGGTCTTGGTGTCCTTCTCCTCGGTCTCCCCTCGAACCTGCGCGATGGCGCGCTGGATGGCGATCACGCCCCGCTCCAGGTCGACGTACCGCCAGCGCAGGCCGCACACCTCGCCACGGCGAGCGCCGGTCACCATCACCAGCCAGACGAACATCCCCCAGTCAGGGTCACGGCGCCAGGCCTCGGTGACGAGCCGCGCGGCTTCATCGGGTGTCGGCGGTTGCGGATCGGGCGACGGGACCGGCGGTGGTTCGGCCTGGTCCATCGGGCTCGAGCCCACCCATCGCCATCGGACGCACGCTCGTAGGCGCCGCTGAGGATGTAGTGAATCTTGCGGATCGTCGCTGCGCCCAGCGGCCGGCACCGGTGTGGTCGGCACCGGGCGTCGCACTCGTGCGGGTAGCTCGTCCGATGGTCCACGCCGCGACGGTCGCGGCAGTGCTCGCGGCACCGCCGCATCTCGGCGTCGAGCGAGTCCAGAATCTCGGCATCGATCGAGCCGACCTTCGACTTGCCGATTGAACGGCCGGACGTGCT
>DATHTV010000228.1:0-13780 GCA_035462845.1 Jiangellales bacterium | reverse complement strand
CAGGCTCGACCCCTCGGCTCGGTCGGCTCACGGCTCGGCGGTGACCACCTCGGGCACCACCCCCTACGCGGCGACGGCGCGGCGGAGCCTCGGCCCCGCTGACGCAGCGAATGGGGGCCTGGCGAGGTGAATTCACCTCGCCGGGCCCCCATTCACGCGGATGCCGTGATCGTTGGGGGCGCGCTGACCCCCTACGGGCGGGCGGAGCGCAGGGTCGCCACGCTGCCGGCGTGGTCGGACGGCCAGAAGCCGGTGGGCGTCGACCGGTCGCGCTGCTCCTCGCCGATGACCGACGTCCGAATCGCGTCGAAGGCGTCCGGGTCGAACATGATGGTGTCGATCCGGTGGGTCAGCCGGCTCTCCGCGTTGAGCAGGTCGTCGGCTTGGCCGCTGGTGAAGCTCGCCGGCGCGCACGGCGCTGTCGGGTAGACCTCGGGCCACACCTCGACCAGCCCGGCGTCGATCAGCGTCTCGTACGCCGTCGTGTTGAAGCCGTCGCACGGCGGCCGGGAGTTGATGTCCCCGACGACCACCGGCGGGTACGGCGACGCCTCGATCTCGGCGGCGAGCTCCTCGGCCTGCAGGTTGCGGTAGTAGCCGAAGGGCCTCGTCGGGTCGTTGAAGGCCTCGAGGTGGGTGTTGAAGAAGGTGTAGGTGAAGCCCTTCATGGTGACGTCCACCGAGGACCACCCGCGCGGCACGGCGAACGGCGGCACGCCCGGCACGCCGGACGGGATGACCAGCGTGGCGTCGAAGTTCTCCTCACGCACGCTCGACTCGTCCACCGAGAGGTGCCGCTCGGGCAGCCCGGACCGCACGACGATGACGTCCCGATCGGTGAACTGCGCCCACGTCGAGGACGGGAACAGCGGCGGCGCCCCGCCGAGCGAGATCGGCAGGGTGCCCGTGAAGTTCTCGTTCGTCGCCACCTCCTCGTACGGGACCCCGCGCTCGGCGAGCTCGTCGAGCAGCAGGTCGAGGAAGTCGTACGTCACGGTGAAGGGCGCCGTCGGTGTCTGGACGGTGCCCGGCGCGGTCGACCACAGCGCCACCTCCTGCAGCCCGACGACGTCGGGGCGCTCCTTGGCCAGCAGGTCGGCGATCGCCTCGGCCCGCTCCGGGAAGTCGGTCGCCTCCATCGCCGCGTAGACCTGCCCGGCCCGGCCCACCAGGTCCGGGAAGCTCGTCGCCCCGAAGAGCGGGTTGAGGTCGGCGCCGAGGTAGAGGTTGTACGTGGCGACGTCGGCCATCGCCCGCGCCGGCGGCACCTGGGCCGGCGGGCCGCCTGGCTTCCCGGGTGGCGGCGCGGCCGCGGCCCCGGGCGCCAGCGCGGCAGCCAGGGCGACGGCAGTGGCGGCAGCGAGGGCTCGCAGGCCTGGGCGGCGTGGTCGCATGTCCACTCCTTCGTGGTCCTACCGGTCGTCCCCGAGGCCGCGATCACACCACGGACGGGGCGTCGCGCGCAGCACCTTCAGACCAGGTCGTGCAGCCGGATGATCTCGTCCCGTCCCGGGCCGACCCCGATCGCCGAGATCCGCGAGCCGCTCATCCCCTCGAGCGCCTCGACGTAGGCCCGGGTGGCCCGCGGCAGGTCACCCAGCGACCGGGCGCCGGAGATGTCCTCGTCCCAGCCCTCGAAGAACTCGTACACCGGAGTGGCGTGGTGGAAGTCGGTCTGGGTCATCGGCATCTCGTCGACCCGCTCGCCGTCCACGTCGTACGCGACGCACACCGGCACCCGCTCCCACCCGGTGAGCACGTCCAGCTTCGTGAGCACGAAGTCGGTGACGCCGTTGACCCGCGCGGCGTAGCGGGCGATCGGCGCGTCGTACCAGCCGCACCGGCGCGGGCGCCCGGTCGTCGTGCCGAACTCCCCGCCGGCGGTCCGCAGCCGCTCGCCGTCGGTGTCGAGCAGCTCGGTCGGGAACGGTCCCTCGCCGACCCGGGTCGTGTACGCCTTGACGACCGCGATCACGCGCTCCACCCGCGTCGGCGGGATGCCCGACCCGGTGCAGGCGCCGCCCGACGTCGGGTTGCTCGAGGTGACGAAGGGGTACGTGCCGTGGTCGACGTCCAGCAGCGTCGCCTGGCCGCCCTCGAGCAGCACCGTGCGTCCGGCGTCGAGGGCCTGGCTGAGCAGGAGCGGGGTGTCGGCGACCATCGGCCGCAGCCTGTCGACGTACGAGAGCAGCTCGTCGAGGACCTCGTCCACGGTGACGCCCCGGCGGTTGTAGACCTTGACCAGCACCTGGTTCTTGAGGTCGAGGGCGCCCTCGACCTTCTGCCGGAGGATGTTCTCGTCGAAGAGGTCCTGCACCCGGATGCCGACCCGCGCCATCTTGTCCGCGTACGTGGGGCCGATGCCGCGACCGGTCGTGCCGATCCGGCGGCTGCCGAGGAAGCGCTCGGTCACCTTGTCGAGCACCCGGTTGTACGGCGGGATGAGGTGGGCGCTCGCGCTGACCACGAGGGGGGAGGTGTCGACGCCCCGCGACTCGAGCGCGTCGATCTCCTCGAACAGCACGCCGAGGTCGACGACCACGCCGTTGCCGATGACCGGGACCACCCCGGGCGTGAGGATCCCGCTGGGCAGCAGGTGCAGGGCGTACGTCTCGTCGCCGATGACCACCGTGTGCCCGGCGTTGTTGCCGCCGTTGAACTTGACCACGTAGTCGACGGACGAGCCGAGCAGGTCGGTCGCCTTGCCCTTGCCCTCGTCGCCCCACTGGGCGCCGACGAGCACGATGGCGGGCACCGCGGACCGCCCCCTCTCCCTGGTGCGACGTCTAGGGCATGCTGGCGCAGGCCGCGCCAGAGGCTACCCGAGACCACCGGAGGAACCGCGTGAGCGACGAGCTGCTCGTGGTGACCAACGCCGCCGCAGGGACCACGTCGGACGAGACCGTCCGCGCGGCGCGGGCGGTGTGGGACGCGGCCGACCGGACGTACGAGGTGGTGGAGACGTCCGGCCCGGACGAGCTGGACCAGGCCCTCGAGGGCCGTGGCGACCGCGTCGTGGTGGTCGTGGGCGGCGACGGCAGCCTGCACGCGGTCGCGAGAGCACTCGAGGAGCGCGGCGAGCTGGGGTCGGCGGTGGTCGGGCTCGTCCCGCTGGGGACCGGGAACGACCTGGCCCGGGGCGCCGGCATCCCGCTCGACGCGGCCGAGGCCGCTCGCGTGGTGCTGGAGGGGCGGCCCCGGGCGCTCGACGCGCTCGAGGACTCGGCGGGCGGTGTCGTCGTCAACGCGGTCAACGCCGGAATCGGCGCCGCGGCGTCGGAGCGCGCCGCGCCGTACAAGCCGCGGCTGGGTCCGATCGGCTACGTCGTCGGGGCGGTGTCGGCCGGCCTGCGGGAGACGGGATGGCACCTGCGGGTCGAAGTGGACGGCGAGGTCGTGACCGACGGGGAGGTCGTGGTCGACGGGTCCCGCCGGGTGCTGCACCTGGTCGTCGGCAACGGACCGACCGTGGGCGGCGGGGCGGCGGCGGCGCCGGACGCCCGGCTCGCGGACGGGCAGGCGGACGTGGTGGTCTCGCTGGCGTCCGGGCCGCTGGCCCGGCTGGGGTACGCGACCCGGCTCCGCCGCGGCGGGCACGTCGAGCGCAGCGACGTCGTCACCGCCCGCGGCCGGCAGGTCGTCGTCAGTGGCGAGCCGTTCCCCTGGAACGTCGACGGTGAGATCGGCCGGCCCCGCCGCGACGCGACCTGGACGGTCCGGCCGGCCGCCTGGCGCCTCCTCCTGCCCGCCTGACGGCGTCAGTCCAGGTCCGCGGTGAGGCCAGCCGGCGGCCACGGGTCGGCCAGCCGGCGAAGCACCCGGTCGAGCAGCCACGGCGACGTGCGGCCCGCGGAGAGCGCCAGGCCACGCGCGGAGTCCGGGGCGAACCACGCGGCCTCCGACACCTCGACCCCGTCGGCCACGGGCTCAGCCGGCTCACCGCCCCCGACGGGCTCGCACGCGACCACGGCCTTGAGGCAGTGCCAGGCGATCGGCGGGTGGCCACGCCGCTCGCGCTCGTACAGCCCGAGAAGCCCGCGGGCACGGACCGCCACGCCCGCCTCCTCCGCGACCTCCCGGACCGCCCCCTCCGCCACCGACTCGTCGACGTCGGCCCAGCCGCCGGGCATCGTCCAGCCGCCGTCCACCCGCTCCCGGACCATGAGCAGCGCCCCGTCGGCGCGGCGGACCGCGGCCCGCAGGTCCACCTTCGGGGTGAGGTAGCCCGACTCCTCGGCCACGCCGGTCCGTACGGACGGCGCCACCTCGGCGGGGACACCCGCCGCGAGCAGGTCGGCGGCGAGGTCGCGCAACCGCGCGTACCGCCCGAGGTCGTACGGGTCCGAGCCGTACGTGAGGCCCGCCTGGGCGATCGACTGCAGCTCGCGGCCCAGCGAGAGCAGGTCGACGGAACGCGTCACCCGGCGAGCCTCGCCGCGAGGGCCCGGCCCAGCGCACGCCCGGACGACCAGGCGCCCTCGATGCGGGGCCGCCCGCCCCAGCCGTCGCCGCACGCCCCGACGAGGCCGTCGGTCAGCAGGTACGCCTCGTCGTGGAGCTCCATCGGGGTCGCCAGCGACCAGCGCCGCACCTCGGTCCACGCAGGCGGCGGGTCGATGCCCAGCAGGGTGCGGACCTCGTCGAGCATGAGGTCCCGGGCCTCGTGCGGCCGGTCCAGGAACCGCGCCGCGAGGACGACGGTCGAGTGCGCCACGAGGACGGGGGCGTCGTCGCCGCGCCGGCGGCCGTCGTCGGCGACGAACGTCAGGACCGCGGACTCGTTGACGAAGACGCCGTCCAGGTCCGGCCAGCACCGCTGCGGCCAGCCGGCGGCGAGCGCGAGGACCGGCTCCCACTGCCGGTCGAGCGCCTGCCGCTCGGCCACCATGTCCTCGGCCAGCAGGTCCGCGGCCTGCGGGTCGGGCATTGCCAGCACCACTGCCGACGCCGGCTCGCCGTCGACGGTCGTCCCGGGACCGACCGAGCCGACCTCGTACGGGTGGCGCACGTCGAGCCCGGCGGCAAGGTCCTCGACCAGGGAGCGGAGCCCGCGCGGTGCCGCCCAGCGGACCGGTCCGAGCTTGGTGCCGGTGAGGCCGTCGACCGTGCCGAGGTGGAAGGTGTCGGTCCACGGCCGGGCCAGGCCGCGCCGCTCCCAGTCGGCGACGACCTCCACGAAGGCGGGGTCCCGGGCCACCAGGTAGGAGGCGCCCACGTCCACCGCCCGCCCGTCCACGGTGCGCCGAGCCATCCGTCCGCCGATGCGGTGCCCGCGGTCGAAGACCCTGACCGGCAGGCCGGCGGCGGCGACCTCGCGCGCGCAGGCGATCCCCGCGACACCCGCACCGACGACGACGACCGGATCCATGCGGGCCACCCTGCCCCGTCACCCCTCCGGCCGCACGGGCGGCCCCCCTTGCGAACCGGACTAGAAGATCCGGTCGCACCAGGGTGCGACGTCCCACGTCATCGCCCGCGACAGCGCGGTCACGGCGCCCGGCGTGAGCTCACGGACCAGCCCCGCGTACGCGGCGGGGACCAGCGTCCGGTCGCCGAGGAAGGCCGCGCCCAGGTCGCGGACGTCCAGGGCGACGTCCGCCGGGTCGGTCGTCGGGGCGCACTCCGCACCGGCCGGCCCGGCCGAGAGCCGCCACCGCCGGGCGTTCCACGGGCAGAAGTCGTCGGCGACGTCCAGCACGACGTCGACCTCCGCCGCGTACTCCCGGAGGGGCATGGCCCGCGGCAGGTCGACCAGGCGGACGTAGAGCTGGTCGAGCACCTGCGCCGGCGAGCGTCGCGGGTCGTGCAGGAGGTGCACGAGGGGGTCGTCCACCGGCAGGTTCCAGAACGACGCCTCCCCCATCAGGTCGAGGTCCACCAGCGTCGCCAGCATGGCCCGGTGGGCGGCCGGCGAGGCGGCCACCAGCTCCCGGACGGTCGTGGTGCCGTGCGGCCCGAGCGGCGGGTCCCACCGGTGCGTGGTGCGGTACCACGCGTACGCCTGGGTGATGCCCGCGCCGTCGAGCAGGCGGAGGCAGCGCAGCGGCGAGGACCCGCGGCGGTCGCGCGGCAGGTCCGCGGTGAGGTGCCCCACCAGCGTGGCGTCGCGGCCGAGCATGCCCGGCCGCTGCCGCCACACCCGCTCGTACACCGACAGGCAGTCCGCGCGGACGTCGTCGTCCAGCGCCGGCACGTCGAGGCGCCAGGCACCCGCCTGCTCGGCCTCGGCCAGGTCGTGCAGCTCCCGCAGACCGGCGTGGGAGCGGGGCACCGACACCTCCGCCTTGCGGGAGGCGAGCCCGTAGCCGAAGCGCCCGTAGATGCCGGCCTCCGAGGCCCACAGCGCGGCCAGCGGCTCGCGCCGCTGCTCGTGCAGCGAGTCGAGCTGGCGGCGCATCAGCCCGCGCATCACGCCGCGCCGCCGGTGGGTCAGCGCCACCGACACCCAGGTCACCCCGGCGACCGGGGTGTCGGTGCCACCGGGCACGGCGAGAGACAGCGAGTACGCGGAGGTGTGGCCGACGACGCGGCCGCCCTCGCGGGCGACCTCCGACCGCTCGGGCTCCAGCGCCTCGGCCTCGCGCTCCCACTCGTCGTCCTCGTAGCTGAAGTGGAAGGACACGGCCTCGAGCTCGCGCAGCACCTCGTGGCCGTCGGGGGCGAGCGGCCCGTACTCGATCGTCACCGGTCGTGGGTACCAGACTGCGACACGAGGCGGCCAGGGCCTTCACGCGTCGGACCGCTCACCCAGGACTGCGGTGCACGCGCCTCCGGTTGTCAGGCACGGCCCCGAGGCGTCGGTGTATCGCCCCTCCAGCATGACGGTGAGGTAGCCGGCGTTCAGCTCGCGGAGCGCGGTTCGGCTCGCGGCCACGTGCTCCGGCGTGTCGACGACCGGCGCGCACACGGTCAGGTTCTCGGCCGGCCCGACCTTGAGCCCTGCCGCCCCGGCGGCACGGACGGCCCGGACCGCGAGGCCGTGGCCGAGAACGGCGTGGTGGCGCACCTGGTTGACCTGCGCCGGGGGCAGGCTCAGGCCGGGCGCCAGCAGCCCCGTGCCGTAGCCGGAGTCCACCAGGTTGGAGAACTCGTTGATGGTGAAGAAGTGCTTCACCCGGTCGCCGACGTGCTCAGCGACGTAGGCGGCGTAGTCGGCGAAGGCCTGCGGCGTCTCGCGGGTCTGCCAGCCGCCCCGGTCCTGCAGGGCCTGCGGCAGATCCCAGTGGCCGACTCGATCGCGGTCCGCGGCAGAAGTTGCGGGATCGGGGAGAGGGCGAGGGCGACCAGAGCCACCCGCGCCGGGTGCGGGAGGTCGAGGTAGAGCTCGAGCGCGAGCGCGATGACCGGCACCACGACGAACATGGCCAGCAGCGTCACCACGAGCAGCCGAGGCCGGCGGAAGACGTAGAGGATGTCCTCGTTCCGCGCACCCAGCCCGAAGCCGAAGACGGTGACGGCGATACTCAGCTGGAACGCGAGCGGATGAGGGACGTCGTGTCCAGCCCGACCACCCCGGTTCCACCGGCTCCGCGAGGCCAAACGCGCGGCTTGGTGTGCTCCGCGCGGGCCGCATGCTGGTGCCGGTTCACGGGGACCGCGACCGCTGGTGAAGTCACGCGGTTCAGCGGTGTCCCGTCCCGACATGCGGGGCCGGTGCGCCGGCGCTAGCCTCCGGCCGTGACCACCGAGGTGGCTGCACGGCTGGGCCGGAAGAACTCGAGCCGGGCTCGGTGGGGCCTGGTGGTTCTGGGCTCCTCATGTGTGGTCCTGGGGGCTGTTCTCACGCTCCGACCCTTCGCATCCCTCGCGGTGCTCGTGCTGCTCGTGGCCGTGGGCCTGCTGCTCACCGGAGTGAGCGATCTCGTCCGGTGGAGATCGGCCCGGGACCGCAGTTCGTTGCTCTCGGGCCTGCTCTGGCTGGCCGCAGCGGTCGCGGTGCTCGCGTGGCCGGGCCTGACGGTGCGCACCCTGGCGGTCGTTGTCGGCCTAGCCCTGGTGCTCGGCGGCGTCGCCCGGGTCGTCGCTGCACTGCGTGGAACGCGTGACGAGCGGGTTGCTGCCGTCCTGCTGGGGGCTGCTGCGGTGGTGCTCGGCGGGCTTGCCCTGGCCTGGCCCGACGTCACCGTGTTCGTGGTGGCCGTCGTCTTCGGCGTCCGGCTACTGCTCTACGGACTCGCCCAGATCGCCACGGCGGTCCGTGGTCGCGGGCGAGGCGCCGAGGAGTCGCCGGTCGTGGGCCGCCGGCCGTGGTGGCGGCGCTGGCTGGCCACCGTCGGGGCGGCGGCGGCCCTGCTGGTCGCCCTGGCCCTGCTCGCCGTGTCGGTGACGCTGCACCGGGACACGCCGGTCCCGGACGCTTTCTACGCCGCCCCCGCCGACCTGCCGGACCAGCCGGGCCGGCTGCTCCGGGCCGAGCCGTTCACCCGTGCCCTGCCGGACGGGGCGCAGGCTTGGCGAATCCTCCACACGACGACGGGTGAGGACGGCGACCAGGTCGCGGCGAGCGCGATCGTGGTCGCACCCGCGGACCGCCCCGCAGGCGACCTCCCCGTCGTTGCCTGGGCCCACGGGACGACTGGTGTCGCGCGCGGCTGCGCACCGTCGGTGCTGGAGAACTCGTTCGAGGCCGGCGCCACGCCGGCGCTCGACCGGGTCGTCGCCAACGGGTGGGTGATGGTGGCTACGGACTACGTGGGCCTGGGCAGCGAGGGTGAGCACGCCTACCTCGTGGGGCCACCGGCCGGCCGGGCGGTCCTCGACGCCGTACGAGCCGCGAGGCAGCTCGAGGACCTGTCGCTCGGTGAGAGGACCGTGGTGTGGGGTCACTCGCAGGGCGGGCACAGCGCCCTGTGGACCGGCATCCTCGCTCCTGACTACGCGCCCGATGCCGGCGTGGTGGGAGTCGCTGCGATGGCTCCGGCCAGCAACCTTCCCGGCCTGGTCGCCAACCTCGACGAGGTGGCGGGCGGGGTGCTGTTCGCCTCGTACGTCATGGAGGGCTACGCCGACGCGTACGACGACGTCCGCTACCAGGACTACGTACGCCCCACGGCGCGCGTGCTCGTCCGGGAGCTGGCGGCCCGGTGCCTGGCGGAGAAGTCGGTGGCCGTCTCGGTCGTGGAGTCGTTGCTGCTCGACCGCTCCCCGTTCTCCCAGGCCGCCACGTCGGGCCGCTTCGGCGAGCGGCTGGAGGAGAACGTGCCGTCCGCACGGATCGAGGCACCCCTGCTGCTGGCCCAGGGCGAGGCCGACCAGCTGGTGCTCCCGCAGGCGCAGGCGGAGTACGTGGCCGAGCGCTGTGCCGCGCACGGGGACGTCGACTACCGGACGTATCCCGACCGCGACCACGTGCCGCTCGTCGAGGACGACTCGCCGCTGATCCCCGATCTGCTGTCGTGGACGCAGGACCGATTCGACGGCGAGCCACCGCCGCCCACCTGCCCATAGGGCTCGGAGCCGTTCCTCAACCAGACGGTTGACAATGGCTGCGTGCAGCCCTACCCTCATGTTCAACCAGTTGGTTGACTACGGGGAGGCTGCCGTGGCGCCGGACGCGCTCTCCCGGGTGTTCTCGGCGCTCGCCGACCCCACCAGGCGCGACATGGTCGCGAGGCTGGCCGTCGGGGACGCCACGGTGGGCGAGCTGGCGGAGCCGTACGACGTGACCGTCCAGGCCGTCTCCAAGCACCTCAAGGTGTTGGAGGAGGCGGGTCTGGTCAGCCGCAGCCGGGATGCCCAGCGCCGTCCCGTCCACCTCGAGGCCGACGTCCTCGACCTGATGACCAAGTGGATCGAGCGCTACCGGCGCCAGGCCGAGGAGCGCTACCGCCGACTCGACGACGTCCTCCGGGACCTGCCCGACGACGTCGCCCCCGTCCCCTCTCCCGAGGAAGGTGCGCCATGACCGCCACCACCAGGCACGAGACCGAGATCGTCGTCGACCCCGAGGTCCCGCTGGTGCGGATCATCCGCGAGTTCGACGCCCCGCCGGACAAGGTGTTCCGGGCCCACACCGACCCGGATCTCCTGGTCCGCTGGCTCGGACCGCGCGACACCGAGATGCGCATCGACCACTTCGACTGCCGCAGCGGGGGCTCGTACCGCTACGTCCACCTGAGCCAGGGCGAGGAGTACGGCTTCCACGGCTGCTTCCACGAGGTGCGGCCGTCGGAGGTCATCGTGCAGACCTTCACCTTCGAAGGCCAGCCGGACGGCGTCGCTCTCGAGCGCCTGGTCCTCGAGGACATCGGCGAGGGCCGGACCCGCCTCACCGCAACGTCGCTGGTCGACTCCTTCGAGGGCCGCGACGCGTTCGTGGCCAGCGGCATGGAGGTCGGCGTGCGCGAGGGCTACGAGCGGCTCGACGAGGTCCTCGCCGGCTGACTGCCGTCGATGCCCGGACCCAGGCCGGCGCCCGGCCACCAGCCGCGCCGCAGCCAGGGTCCGGGTACCTCGCCGCCGCCCCGGGCGCCGGTCACCAGCAGCCCGGTCTCGACCGCGGCGAGGACCACGAACAGGACCGTGAAGACGACGAGCTGCGATGCGACGGACGGGTCGTCCCCCAGTCCGGCGGCCACGGCGAACGGCGTGATCGCGAGCATCGCCACCGAGAGCACCCACAGCATGACCAGCAGGACCGTGGCCACCACCGGCCCGGCCTCGTGCCGGCGGCGCAGCAGGACCGCCGCCCCCACCGCCATCGGGATCAGCCAGCCCAGGTCGAGCACCCACGTCGGGTTGGGCAGGCCGGCGAGGTGCAGGTTCGCCGGCGTGCCACCGGTCAGCTCGACGGCGATGTCGCTGAGCCACAGGCCCGCGATGCCCAGCCCGGCCACGATCAGGAACCACGCCGCCGCCCGGCGGGGAGCACGCGCGAAGACCGGCCCGACGGTCACGACGTCCAGGCGCAGGAGGCCGTCGAGCAGGCCGAAGCCGGAGAGCGCGAGCACGGCCACGTACACCAGGAACACGTCGTTGAAAGGCGCACCGAAGGCGAGGTGCGCGTAGCAGTACGCCACCCACATCAGCAGGCCGAGCCACACGAGGTGGGCCCGCACCGACCCGGCGGCGGCTCGCCGAGCCGCCCACACCAGGACGGGGAGCAGGGCGAGAGTGACCGCGTCCTGCGCGCGCCAGGTCTGCTCGACCAGCGGGTCGACAGACCGGTATGCACCGTCGACCACCAGCCCGTACGTCGTCGCGACCGCGACGAGCGCGGCGACCGCGGTGGTCCACCAGATCGACAGCGTGACCCCGGCCTGTGCGGCTCCGACCGGAGTCGAGCCGGTGAGCGGTGGCGAGGACGCGCCGCGGGGCCGCTGCCTCGGGACGGTCGTCGACATGGTTCCTCACCTCCGCCGCGCACGGGCGTGCCACGTGCGCCTGCTCCCAGCGTCGGCGGTGCGCCGTCGGGGCGGGAAGGGCAGATGGTCCTCGTCGGAGCGGTCGCCCGCCACTGTCAGCGGTCGCGCCGCCCACCCAGCGCGTGGGCGGCGTTGACCGCGGCGATGCCCGCCCAGGAGATCGTGAGCGCCCCCAGCCCCTCGGAGTTGCTGGTGGCGATGGCGGTGACGGGGACGCCCAGGACCAGCGAGACGATCGCGAGCGCCAGCCGTCGCCCGCCGGCCCCCGCCTCGGCGGACCGGGCCCGTGCTCGCTCCGCGACCTCGGCATCGACCCGCGCCCGGACCGCGGAGTCGACCCGCGCCAGGAAGGAGTCGAGAACGGCGTCCTCGTACTCGGGTCCAAGATCGCGCCGCGCCGCAAGTGCGGCTGCGAGGTCGTCGCGCAGGGGCTCGGGCTCGGGCACGGACGCCAGCCTACGATTACGGCCTACGATCCACGCTTCCGACCGGCGCTCCGGCCGCGCTCACACCAGGCCGCGGCGGCACGCCTCCGCGCCGGCCTGGAAGCGGGTCGTCGCGTCCAGGTCCTCCAGCAGCTCGGCGACCCTGCGTCGCACGGTCCGGAGCGAGAGGCCGAGCTGGCGCGCGATCGTCTCGTCCTTGGCCCCGGCGGCGAGCATGAGCAGCACCTGGTCGGACGCGGCCGCGGGCGACTCCGTGGCGGCGCCGACGTCCGGCAACGGCACGGCGTGCCGCCAGATCGTGTCGAAGAGGCAGCGCAGGGCGTCCACCACCCCCGGCGTACGGACCACGACCCGCCGCGACGGCGTGCGTCCCCAGTCGACGGGGACGAGAGCCACGGAGTCCCCGAACACCGCCATCCGGGAGGGAGGCGAGGGCGTCAGGCGGACCTGCTCACCGAGGTCGGCCCAGCCCTGGACCAGCTCGAGCGTCTCCGGCCGGTGCAGCACCTCGGACGGGTAGATGCTCCGTACCTGGCGGCCCCCGGCCATCTGGTTGGCGACCAGCGTGTCGATCTTGGACCACCCAGGGTTGTCCAGCCACTCCACCGAGTGGAGGAACAGCATCTCTCCGGTCGTGCCCCGCACGAGCGCGTCGATCACCGCCCCGATCTCGGCGCCGGTGTGCACGGCCACCGGTTGGAGGGAGGCGTCGACGAGGTCGACCCCCCGTTCCTCGGCGGCGTAGTCGGCGACCGAGTGCCGGACGTGCTCGAGCGCGCTCTCCCGGTCCCGCAGCCGTCTCGCCTCCTCGTCGACGAGCCGCCCCAGGGACAGGTACGGGGACAGCGCCACGACCGAGTCGCCACGATGGGCGACCAGGCCGTGGACGGCCAGCGCGGGCAGGACCTCGCTGACCTCGTCCTCGGACCAGTCCAGGCGGAGCGCGAGGGTCGCCACGTCGGACTGACCGGCCCGGAGCAGGGCGCGGTAGAGGCGGTCGCCGCGCGCGTCGACGCCGAAGGCCTCGAGCGGTCCGGTGGTCACCCGGGGCAGGTTAGTGCCAGTGGCATCTTCGTGTCAGCGGTTCGGCGCCATGACACGGCATCATGGTCCGCGCGAGGTCGTCGGAACCGCGGCAGGGGACGGTTCCGACGACCTCGGTGTCTCAGGCGAGGGCCTCCGCCGCTGCCGGGCTGGAGTCGCGCAGGAACGTGGCGCACCGGTCGGCCTCGTCGGTCTCGCCGATCGCCCCTGCCGCACGACCCAGCGCGTTGAGCGCCCGCAGGAACCCGCGGTTCGGCTCGTGCTCCCACGGGACGGGGCCGTGCCCCTTCCACCCCGACCGCCGGAGCGCGTCGAGCCCGCGGTGGTAGCCCGTCCGCGCGTACGCGTAGGACTCCACCACCCGGCCGGCGGCGAACGCGCGGTCGGCGAGCTCGGCCCAGGCGAGCGACGACGCCGGGTACGCGGCCGCCACGGCGGCCGGGTCCTCACCGGCCGCCAGCGCCGCCCGGGGGGCCGGGTCGTCGGGGAGGTGGGTCGGCGGCGGACCCCCGAGGAGGTCCTGGTGGAGCGACATCAGGACATCTTCGTGCCGGCGGAGCGGAGCGCCTCGCAGGCCTCCACCACGCGCGCGGCCATGCCCGCCTCCCCGGCCTTGCCCCAGCTGCGCGGGTCGTACTGCTTCTTGTTCCCGACCTCGCCGTCGACCTTCAGCACGCCGTCGTAGTTGCGGAGCATGTGGTCCACCACGGGCCGGGTGAAGGCGTACTGCGTGTCGGTGTCGATGTTCATCTTGACCACGCCGTAGTCGAGCGCCGCCCGGATCTCGTCCAGCGTCGAGCCGGAGCCGCCGTGGAAGACGAGGTCGAACGGCTTGTCCTTGCCGACCTCGGAGCCCACGGCGTCCTGGATCTCCTTGAGGATCTCCGGGCGGAGCTTGACCGCGCCCGGCTTGTAGACGCCGTGCAC
>DATHTV010000227.1:0-3387 GCA_035462845.1 Jiangellales bacterium | reverse complement strand
GGCGCTGCTCCCGCTCCTGGTGGCCTCGATGGCCGGCTTCGGCCACGCGGTGTCCGAGGTGGGGGCCGCCACCATCGTGGGGGGCAACATCCACGGCCGTACGCAGGAGTTCGGCACCGCACTCGTCTACGGGGGAGTCCTCCTGGCGCTGGCGCTCGCCGTCGACGCCGTCCTCGTCTCGGTGCAGCGCAAGGAGGTCGTGCGGGCTCGGCCGTGACCCTGAGCGGCGTCCGCCGCCGGCTCGGTGGACGGGAGGTGCTGCGCGTCGACGGGCTGTCGGTGCCGCCGGGTGACCGTCTCGCGGTGCTCGGCCCCAACGGTGCGGGCAAGAGCACCCCTCCTGCGTCTGATGGCCGGGCTCGAGGCGCCCACCCTCGGGCAGCGTCGCGGTGGACGGGGTGGCGGCCACACGGCGGTCGCTGGGAGACCGGCGCCGGTCGGCGTTCGTGACGGATCGGGTGGCCCTGCTGGGCGAGACCGCGCTCCGCAACGTCGAGATCCCGCTGCGCTGGCGCGGCCGGTCGCGCGTCGAGTGCCGGAGTGCGCGCAACGACGTCCCGCCACCGTCGGCCCGGGTGGGACCGTCGAAGTGGCGGGCCACGCGGTCACCCAGGGCGGCGCGTCCGCCGGGGGAGCGTGGGTGGCGGCCTGCTTCGCGGCGGGAGTCCGGCTGCGCCCGGCGGGGGAGGCCGGGCTGCCGGCTACGGTCGAGCACGCGGCGCCCGGACCGGGGCACGGCGTCGTGACCCTGTCGGCCCTGGGCGGCACCCTGGCCCTGGTGGCACACCCCAGGCACGGTGAAGCCCTGCCGCCCGCGGGGGAGTGGGTCAGCGTCACCCTCGATCCGGCGCTGACCGTGGTCGTGCCGGTGTCGACCGGTGATGCGCCGACGACGCCCGTGCCCCCGCGGTCCGACAGCGCACGCCGGGATCCGGCCAGGAGGTGACTCCCGAGCGCATTACGCTCCCGGGACGAGCGTGTGGGCGTTCACCCGCAGTTCGGCCGGCACTGGCGCGCCACCATGGCGTCGAGGAACACCTGCTGGATGTCGCGGGGGTCGGCGGCCAAATAGGCCTCCCCACCGGTGGCCGCGGCGATCTGCCGTAAGGCGTCGATGTCGGCGTCCGGCGACATGCCGATGGCGATCACCGGCACCGGCTGGGCCGGGTCGGACTCCGCCTGCAGCGTGGTCAGCAGCCCCTCCAGAGTGATGGAGTCGGGGTCGTCCTCGTTGCGCCCGTCGGTGAGCAGGACCACCGAGTTGACCTTCCCCGGCTCGTACCCGGCCCGGACGGTCCGGAAGGCGGCCAGCGCGGTGTCGTACAGACCGGTCCCACCCTGTGCCCGCTCCGGCAGGCTGTCGGCGGCACCGACCAGCAGGTCGCGGCGGGACGTACCTCCGACGTCGTCGGTGATGGGGCCGAGCGGGACCAGCTCGACGTAGTCACGCGGGGGGTCCTGGGCGATGGAGAAGGCCCACATGCCGATCGAGGCGCTGTCCGGGAAGAGCCCCAGCGCGGTCTTCGCCGCGTCCCGGGCCAGCTCGATCCGCGTGGCGCCACCCTCGACCCGCTCACGCATCGAGCCGGAGACGTCGATCACGGCGAGCATCCGGAACTCCAGGGAGACCGCGGCCCACTGCCGGAGGAGCCCGGCGACCTCGTCACCGTCCGGGAGAGGGAGGGTCGCCGGGGCGGCCGCGACGATGCCGTCGGTGATCCCGGACGTGGGGGAGGCCTGCCCCTCGGGGGTCCGGAAGCCTGCTGCCTGCAGCAGGCTGGTGGCCTCGGGGGAGCGGAGGAGCTCCAGCAGGCCGCCGACCGCCTCGTCGAGTGCCGGTGGGTCGCCCGGCCGGGCCGTCCGGAGGGCGGGGTAGTCCAGCATCAGCGTGCCCTCGCCCGGGTAGAGAGCGACGACGGGGGCGTCGGGGTGCTCGCGGTTGTGGGCGAGGAGCTGCTGCTCGGTCGCGGTGAAGACGGGGGCGGCCGCCGGGTCGGCGACGACCTGCTGGAAGGCCGCGCCGACGTCGGGGACCGCCTGCCGGGCGACCTCGACCATGGCCGCGACCACCCGTTGCTGCGCCTCCGGCTCGGCCGCGGTGGCCGCCCGGACGGCCAGCAGCGTCGCCAGGCCCTCGGTCGTGGTGGTCGGGTCGGCGACGGTTGCGGTGCCGGCGCTGTCGAGCAGCGCCGCCCAGGAGACGGCGGCCTCCGGCCAGCCGAGCGACGACGCGATGTCCCGCGGCGCCACGACCACCAGGGGGGTGCTGGCCAGCGAGCCCTCGTCCTGGACCGACAGCCCATCGGCGGCGACGCGGCTGGCCCACAGGGCGGAGTCGGGCACCCAGAGCGCGGGGGCCGCCGCGGCGTCGACCGACATCGCCGCGGCCGCTTCGTTGCTCGACACCGCCTCGACGTCCACCCGGACGCACGTGCCGTCCACCGACGGCGCCCCCCGGACGAAGCGCTCGGCCATCTGCTCCACGGTCGGGGCGATGGCGGGCGCCGCCGCGACCCGCACCGGCAGGGAGCCCGAGCAGTCGCGTCCGCTGGCGACGCCGTCGGGTGGGACCAGCCGTGCGTAGGCGAACGCCACCCCGGCGGCCACGAGCGCCAGGGCCACGACGCCGGACAGGACCCGCCGAGTGCGCGAGCGACGTCGGCGGCGACGGGACGCGCGGTGTCCCGCGGCCGGGCGATGACGGCCAGGCATGGTTCTCCGGTGTTGTGCGCAGGGGTCGCGTGAGGGTATCGCCCGATCCGTCCCGGCGGGAGGGGGAGGTGCCGCGGCCAGGGTCCGTCACAAGCCGCCACCTGACATAATGTCGATTATCGGCGTCGACTCGTCCTGCGCGTAGTCACGACGTCATCGGGTCCGGCTGCGACCGCTGCTTGCGCTGTGTGATCGATCCCGTCACCTGGACCAGTACTTGGGTGATCTGCTCGGTGATGGACACGCGATCCAGCTCCTCCAGGTAGCGCCGCGCCGCGACGGCCTCCCTCAGGCACCGACGTAGGTCGCGAGGTGCTCACCGGTCAGGGTGGACCTGGTCGCGACGAGGTCGGCGGGCGTGCCCTCGAAGACGACTCGGCCCCCGTCATGACCGGCGCCCGGACCGAGGTCGATGATCCAGTCGGCGTGCGCCATGACGGCCTGGTGGTGCTCGATGACGACCACCGACTTCCCCGAGTCGACCAGGCGGTCGAGCAGGCCGAGCAGCTGCTCGACGTCGGCGAGGTGGAGGCCGGACGTCGGCTCGTCGAGGACGTAGACGCCGCCCTTCTCGGCCATCCGGGTGGCCAGCTTGAGCCGCTGCCGCTCGCCGCCGGACAGCGTGGTGAGCGGCTGGCCGAGGCTGATGTAGCCGAGCCCGACGTCGGCGAGCCG
>DATHTV010000226.1:0-16936 GCA_035462845.1 Jiangellales bacterium | reverse complement strand
AACTCGCTGGTCTTGAATCCGTTCTTGGACTCGTCGTAGTGGCGACGAGGGGTAGCGCTGTCGCCCCTTCGAGCGTCCAGAGCCGCGGACTCGGGGTAGTCAGTGTGAGCAGACATGCAGGAACGTCCTAACCGCTGAGTGTGAGAGAAGCCCGATCTCGTTTGGAGCGCGCAGCTTTGCGCGGCGGGCAAGGGTGATGTGCCCGACCCCGGCCCGCGCAAACGCTCCGCCAGGTCCGCCACGAGAGATCCACGTCACGGTGGAGCAGCGGCGTTGCTGCGTGCAACGCTCCGGTGTGGAGCCGCCGGTCACCCGCGGGCACCTGGACGGACCCACGCGGGTCCCCGCGAGCCTTGACCGGGCCGCAGCGTCAGGGCGGGCGCACACCCCTCCCCCAGGGTCAGCCGACCGGTGGTGTCACCCGACGTCGATTCTGCTTCCCCTCCACCCGGGGGCGCGGACTGACGCAAGGGGCTTCACCCGAGGACGGCCGCGCACCTCGCCTCGCCGATCCACTCCTCGTTGTCCTGGCCCGCTCCGCCCGAGGGTGCCGGTCAGCAGGTGCCGACCTCGACGCTGTTGAGCGCTCGGCGGCGGTGCCCGCGATGCGAGCGCGGGTGCGCGATGCTCAACGATCCACCTGAGTAGAGGCTCGCCCAGCTGGAGGGCTGCTGGTCAGCCTCGAGGACCGCCCTCGTCGCGGCGTGTGCGGTCACCACGCCGCATCGGCATCGACGGCGACGGCTCACGCGTGCGCCGGCGATCCGGCGGAGCGCGGCCGGAGCCGTCGGACGAGGCTGACCACCGCGACGACGACGGCGCCGACGAGCAGCCCGAGCAGCGCCGAGGCGGCCGTGTTGGTGACCCAGGCGAGGGTGCCACCGAGCGGCCCGGTCGCCTCCGCGACCGCCTCCTCGGCGTGGTGCACCTGGTCGTACAGCCACGACCAGCCGAGCTCATCCACCCCGACGAGGATGATGTGGCCACCGACCCACAGCATCGCGATGACGCCGAGCGTGGACAGGAAGGCCAGCACCTTCGGCATCGCACGGACGAGCAGGGTGCCGAAACGCTTGCTGGCCGCGGACGGTCGCTCCGCCAGGCTCAGGCCGATGTCGTCCATCTTGACGATCAGCGCGACGGCGCCGTAGACGACCGCCGTGATCAGGAACGCCACCACGATCAGCACTGCGGTGCGGGTCAGCAGGGGCTCGTCGGCGACCTCGTTCAGCGCGATGACCATGATCTCGGCGGACAGGATCAGGTCGGTCCGGATGGCCCCGCGGACCATCCGCTCCTCCTCGTCGGGCCCCTGCATCACGGCCGGGACGTCGTGCCCCTCGTGGTGGGCGATCTTCTCCCAGATCTTCTCGGCACCCTCGAAGCAGAGATAGGTGCCGCCGAGCATGAGGATCGGGGTGAGCAGCCACGGGAGGAACTCGCTGAGGATCAGCGCCACCGGCAGGATGATCAGGAGCTTGTTGCGGATCGAACCCACCGCGATCCGCCGGACGATCGGCAGCTCGCGCTCGGCGGTGACGCCGTGCACGTAGCGGGGAGTCACGGCGGTGTCGTCCACGACGACCCCCGCCGCCTTGGCGCTGGCACGACCGGCCGCGGCGCCGACGTCGTCGACCGACGCGGCGGCCAGCCTCGCGATGGCGGCAATGTCGTCGAGGAGAGCTGCCAGTCCGCCTGCCATGACCGACTCCTTCTCCCACGCCGCACCCGGCAATCCTCGCCGGGCACCGCAGGCCGACGCCGTCTCCGGCGCACCCTAGCGCCGGTGACCCCCGGCGGTGCTCACCCGGCCAGGGCTTGGAACGCCTCGTAGATCATGAAGGCCGGCCAGAACAGGCCCTGGAAGATCGCCAGCAGGTACTCCCAGAAGCTGTCGGCCTGCTGCCAGAACCACACGAGCGCGCCGAAGATGCCGAGCCCGTAGATGGCGCCGCCGCCCGCGGCCCCCGCGTTGTTGTTCGCCATGATCCTCCGCCTTTCCTCGGCACCACTGTCCTCGGCGCAGGGGGACGGCGCACGGGGCGAAGGTCCGAGAGTCCGTGGAGGCCTAGGTTGAGCAGATGGGCCGGTCCGGAGGAGCCGTCGACGTCCTCGTCGTGGGCGCCGGGCCGACCGGGCTCGCGCTCGCCGCGCAGGCCCATCGCCACGGCGCCTCCGTACGGATCGTCGACCGGGCCCCGGACCAGGTCCACGAGTCGAGGGCGCTCGCGGTGCAGCCCCGGACGCTTGAGGTCCTGCGCGGGACGGGGGTGTCCGACCGGCTCGTCGCACGAGGCAACGACGGGATCCGCCTCGTGCTGCACGGAGCCCGCAGGACGGCACGGCTGCCGCTCTTCGACGCGGGCGTTGACGACACCGCGTACCCGTTCGTCCTCTTCGTCTCCCAGGCCGAGACGGAGTCCGCCCTCGCTGACCACCTGGCGGTTCTCGGGGTACGGGTGGAGCGCGGCGTCGAGCTGACACGGCTCGAGCAGCACGGCGACGTGGTCCGGGCCGGGCTGGACGGGCGCGACGGCCGTGCGGATGCGCTCGCCCGGTTCGTCGTCGGCTGTGACGGCTCACGGAGCACGGTGCGGCAGCTCGCCGGCATCCCGTTCCGGGGCAAGGCCTACCCGCAGGCCTTCGTGCTCGCAGACGTGGAGGTCGACGGGCCCCTCGAGCAGGGAGCGGTCCACACGTGGTTCACCTCGATGGGCCTGATGTTCCTGTTCCCCCTCGGGTCGCCGGCGACGTGGCGGTTGATCACCACGCGCGGCCGCCCGGAGGAGGCGCCGACGGAGCCGGTCGGCCTGGAGGGCCTGCAGCGGTCGGTGGACCAGGTCACCGGCTCGACGCTGCGGCTGCGAGACCCGGTGTGGCTCAGCGACTTCCGCGTCTCGTGCCGGCAGGCGGCCAGGTACCGCGCCGGCCGGGTCCTGCTCGCCGGCGACGCAGCGCACGTGCACAGCCCCGCCGGAGGGCAGGGCATGAACACCGGGATCCAGGACGCCTGGAACCTCGGCTGGAAGCTCGCCCTCGTGGCCCGCGGGATCGCTCCGGACTCCCTGCTCGACTCCTACGAGTCCGAACGGCTGCCCGTGGGACGGGACGTGCTGCGCCTGACCGACCGCCTCTTCACCGTCGCCACGTCGCCGCGGGTGGCCTGGGCGCGCACGCGGGTCGTGCCCCGCGTCGCACCGCTCGTCATGCGGTTGCCGGTCCGGTCGGCGGGGTTCCGCCGGGTCGGCCAGCTGAGCGTCGGTTACCGGGGCAGCCCGGCGGTCGCCCCGCCGGAGCGGCGGCGCGGGCTGGGTCCCGGTGACCGGCTGCCCGACGCCCCCGTCACCGTCGCCGGCATGCGCACGCGGCTGCACGACCTCGTCGGCGGGCCGGGCTTCCACGTACTGGTGCTCGGTGACTCGTCGGCCCCCCGAGCGAACCGCGCGTACGTCTCCGTGCACTGGGTCGCGCGGCCACCACGGGCCCTTGCCCGAGCCGACCGGTACGTCGTCGTCCGCCCCGACGGGTACGTGGGCGCGCTGACCGCCCGAGCGGCGGGCGTGGAGCAGTACCTCACCCGGTTCGGCAGCTGACCCGACCACGGGACCCGGCCGGCACCCGGGCTCAGGGCCAGCGCACCTCGACCGGCAGGCCGACGAACCGCCCGTACGGTTGGAGCGCGGCCTCCACCAGGGACCGCTCCCGCGCGCGCAGCGCGACGAGCGGTTGGACGGTCACCACGCACCGGGTCCTGGTGGTCGAGCGCTTCCACGTGCCGATCACCCGCCCGGCTCGGACCAGCGTCGCCTGGAAGACGCCGTTGCCGCCGGGGATGATCGCCTGCTTGTGCTCCGGGTCGACCATGAGCGAGCGGTCCTTGAAGCCCAGCAGGTACTCGTCGAAACCGGGCAGCGCGAGCACCTCGTCGCGGTCGAGAGCCAGCGGCTCCGACCGGTGCGCGTCGAGCAGCGCGGGGTCGACGGCCATCTCGCGCCCGTCCACCGGCACGGTGGTCAGCTCATCACCGGCGGCGGCGATGCCCCGCTTGGCGTCGGCGGCCGGCAGCCCGGTCCACCCGGCGAAGTCCTGCCGGGTCGTCGGGCCGTGGCTGCGGAAGTACCGGAGCGCGATCGTCGCCAGCGCCTCGTCCCGGTCCGGGAGGTGCGGGTCGGGCGCCCACTCGTCGAGCAGGACGAACGTCTGCTCCTTGCCGACGTTCGGGCCGATGCAGGTCACGCCCTTCTGGCTGGCGTACCAGAGCATGTGGTAGCCGAGCTGCCCGGCGCCCGAGATCCCGCTCCGCTCCAGGACCGCCACGCACTCGGCGCGGGTGAGCCGGCCGCCGCCGGCCAGGGCCGAGCCGAGCACCTCGACGGCCCGGTCCGCGGTCGCGTCGTCCAGCCCGAGGTACGCCCGACGCGCAGCGGCCCCGGCCAGCGCCCGGGAGCCCATGAGGTCGAGCATCCAGCGGGCGTCGCGGGGTGGGACCAGGTGGACGGTGCCGCGCATCGGCCAGGTCCGCAGCGCCTCGCGGCGCTCCAGGGCCGCCTCGACGTCGCCCCGCGTGAACCGCGGCAGGCGGGCGCCCAGCGACCAGAGGCCGCTGGCGAGGTCCTGCGCCTGCATGGCGCCGAACCAGGTGACCACCTCGCCGACCTCCGCCGGGCGGCCGGCGGTCGGGTGCGGCCGCGCGCCGAGCAGCAGGCTCGTCATCCGCAGCGCCAGCACCTCGGGATGGCGCACGCGCAGCTCCCTTCACCGTCCGGTCGGTTCGGGACCGTACTCCCCGGCCCCGACAGCGAGAGGTGCGCGACCCGGTTTGCCGATGCGGCGGACGCCGGGTCGCCCCCGTGCAGGACGATGACGGCATGAGGATCGTGAGCCCCGAGGCGCTGGGAGCGGTGCTGCGGGCACTGCCGCCCCGCCCGCGCGCCGTCGCGAGCGGCAACTTCGCCGCCCCGGGCGCCCTGCTCGAGGTACTCGACCGCGAGGTCGAGGAGTTCCGGCTGAGCATGCTCAACGCCCAGCCCGGCATCCCGACGCGGGACGGGATCGTGCTGGAGACGTCCTTCGTCGGCCCGGGGATGCGCGGCCGCCCCAACCTCGCCTACATCCCCTCCCGGCTCTCGCTCGTGCCTCTGCTGTTCACGACCACGCGGACCCCCGACGTGGTCCTGCTGCACACCTCGACGCCGGAGGCGGGGACGGTGTCACTCGGGACCGAGGTCAACATTCTCCCGGCGGCCGTGGAGGCGGCCCGGGCCCGGGGCGGCGTCGTCGTGGCCCAGCTCAACCGCCGGATGCCTTACACCTACGGCGACGGACAGCTCCCGGTGGACGTCGTCGACTACGGGGTCGACGTCGACGAGCCGCTGCCGGCCTCACCGCCCCTGCCGCTCGACGACCTCTCGCGCTCCATCGGTGACCGTGTCGCCGCCCTCGTCCCCGACGGCGCCACCCTCCAGCTCGGCATCGGCGGTGTCCCGGACGCGACCCTCCAGGCCCTGGTCGTACGCCGGGGGCTGCGGGTGTGGTCGGAGATGTTCAGCGACGGCGTGCTGGCGCTGGACCGGGCCGGGGCACTGGACCCGGACGCGCCCCTGACGTCGTCGTTCCTGTTCGGCTCGGACGAGCTCTACCGCTGGGTCGACCACAACCCCCGGGTCCGGGTGCTGCGGACCGAGAAGACCAACGACCCGGCGTCCATCGCCCGCCAGCCGGCGATGACGTCCGTGAACAGCGCCCTCCAGGTCGACCTGTTCGCCCAGGCCAACGCGTCACGCATCCGGACCCGGATCTACTCGGGCATCGGCGGCCAGACGGACTTCATCGTGGGTGCGCTGCACTCGGCCGGAGGGCAGGCCCTGATCGCGCTGCGCTCGTGGCATCCCAAGGCCGACTGCTCGACGATCGTCCCGCTCGTCGACGAGCCGGTCACGTCGTTCCAGCACAGCGCCGTGGTCACCGAACAGGGCGTCGCCCCCATCTGGGGCCACAGCCAGCAGGAGCAGGCCCGGCACCTGATCGAGTGCGCCGCCCACCCCGACGTCCGGGAGGAGCTGGAGGAGGAGGCGGTCGCGCTAGGCCTGGCCTGAGACCGGGTCGGCCGCGGCGTCCGCCGTACCCGGGTCACCAGTCGTACCCAGGTCACCAGCCGTACCCAGGTGGCCGGCAGCGCCGGGGTCGCCGGCCGTGCCCAGGTCGAGGATGCGGGTGGCCACCCGGTCCCAGCTCCACAGCCGCTCGGCGGCGTGCCGGGCACCGGTCGACAGGGCCTGCCAGTCCTCGTCGGGCAGCCCCAGCAGCTCACCCAGCCGACCGGCCAGGTCGGCGGCATCGCCCCGGCGGAACGCCGCCAGGTGCCGCAGGTGCTCGGGGTACTCCGCCTCCAGCCCGGCCGCGACCTCGGCCAGCCCGGAGTGCCGGGCCACGAGCGGCGGCGAGCCGCACGCCGCCGCCTCGGCCGCCACCATCCCGAACGCCTCGGGGAAGACCGACGGGGTCACGCTCACGTCGGCCAGCGGCCAGAGATGGGCGAGGTGCCGGTGCTCGAGCGGCCCGGTGAACACCACGTCCGGCCCGGCCGCCGCCTCGAGCTCCGCCCGCGCGGGCCCGAAGCCCACGACGACGGCGCGCGCATCGACCGACCGGAGCGCCTCGAGGAGCAGGGCCACCCCCTTCTCCGCGCTGAGCTTGCCGACGTAGAGGACCGTCTTGCCCTCGCCGGCGAGGAAGGAGGCCAGCCGCTCGCCGTTGCCCTCGTCGGGCCGCCGCTCGTCGTGCGCCGACGCCGGGTTCGGCGGGTCGTGCTCGCACTCGACGACCAGGTCCGCCAGGGCGGCGGCGCGGTCCCGCGGGCGCAGCTGCTCGATGTCGACGCCCGGCGGCACCACCTGGACGGCGCCGGGTTCGGGGGACACCAGCTCCTCCAGCACGCCGACCACGTGCTCCGACCCGGCCAGGACGGCCTGCGCCCCGGCCATCGACTGCCGGCCCCAGGCGCACAGGTCGTCGCGCCCGCGCATCGCGTACTCCAGCTCCGAGCCGTGCGCCTTGACCACGTACGGCATGCCGGAGGCAGCCCCGACCGGGGCGCCGAGCAGCACGTGGTTGCAGAGCAGCAGGTCCGCCGGGCCGAGGGCGCGTACGGCCTGGGCGTTGCGCGCGACGAAGCGGTCCAGGTCGCCCCTGCTCAGCGCGGTGAGGAGCCGGGCGTCGGCGTCCTCGTACCGGTCGAGCACGAAGACCGGCAGTGGGCCGTCGAGGGCCGGCCGGACCACCCTCGCCCTGCCGAGGTCGTACCGCTCGGGATGCGGCTCCTGGCAGAGGACGACCACGTCGTGCCCGGCCCGGCTCCACGCGCGCGCGAGGGCTCGCGTGTAGACGTTGGACCCGGTGCCCCCGAGCAGGTAGCCGTGCCAGATCAGGATCCGCACCCCGCGCAGCCTAGGGGTCTCTCGGCACGGGCCAGCCGAGTGCTCCGGGTCTACCGTGGCGCGGATGGAGGGGGTCGGCGACCGGTGGCGGCGGGTCCCGATCCTGCAGTGGCTGCCCGCGTACGAGCGGCGCTGGCTGCGCGGCGACCTGGTCGCCGGCGGCGTGGTGGCGGCGCTGGCGGTGCCGCAGGCGCTCGGGTACGCGGCCCTGGCCGGCGCCCCGGTGCAGGTGGGCCTCTACGCGGTGCCGGTCGCGCTGGTGGCGTACGCGATTCTCGGGTCCTCCCGTGAGCTCGTCGTGGGCCCGGTGTCCACGGTGGCCGTGCTGTCCGGGTCACTGCTCGCCTCCTTCGGCGTGGCCGGCACACCGGAGGCCGCCGCGTACACCGCGGCCATGGCCATCGCCGCGGGGCTGGTGCTCGTCGTCAGCGGTTTCCTGCGGATCGGCTGGGTGGCGGAGTTCCTCTCCAAGCCGATCATCACGGGGTTCGTGCTCGGGCTCACCCTGCTGGTCGTGCTCGCCGAGATCCCGCACCTGCTCGGCGTACCCGTCCCGGTCGGGCAGGTCGTCGAACGTGTGGGCGCGCTGGGCGGCAGCGCGGGGGAGGTCGACCCGCTGACGCTGGCCGTGTCGGTAGCGGCGCTGGCCGTGCTCTTCGGAGGCCGGCACTGGGCGCCCGGCGTCCCTTGGGGGCTGCTCGTCCTGGTGGGCGGCCTGGTCGGCTCCTCCGTCCTGGACCTCGCCGGTCGCGGCGTCGCGGTCGTCGGTGACGTGCCCAACGGCGTCCCCGCGCCGTCGCTGCCCGGCGTGCCGGTCGCCGAGGCCGGGGCGCTGCTCGGCGCGGGGGTGGCCCTGGCCTTCGTCGGCCTCGCCGAGGGGCTCAGCGCCGCCAGGCTGTTCGCGGTCAAGGGCGGCTACCGGGTCGACGCCGACCAGGAGCTGCTGGCCTCCGGCGCGGCGAACATCGCCGCCGGGCTGTTCGGCGGTCTCGGCGTCGCCGGCAGCCTGTCCAAGACCGCGGCGGCCGTGGACGCCCGTTGCCGCACCCAGGTGGCCGGCCTCAGCGCGGCCGCGGTCTCCCTCGTCGCGCTCGTCGCGATCGCCCCGGTGCTGTCCGACCTGCCGCGGGCGGTGCTCAGCGCGATCGTGGTCAACGCCGTCTGGAAGCTGATGGACTTCTCCGCGCTGCGCCGGTACGCGAGGGTGCGCCGCAACGACATCACGGCGGCGCTGGTCGCGGCGGTCGGCGTGCTGGCCTTCGGTCCGCTCAACGGCCTGCTGCTCGCCGTCGCGCAGTCCGTGCTCGGGCTGGTGTACCGCTCCAGCCGGACGGACGTCGAGGTCATGGGCAAGGTCCCGGGGGAGAAGGCCGCGTGGGGCGGGGTGCGAGACCACCCGGAGCGGCACACGCTGCCCGGGATCCTGGTGCTCCGCGTCGACTCACCGATCTTCTGGGTCAACGCCGCCCCCGTGCACGACGAGATCCTCGCGAAGGTCGACGCGGCGCCGGGGATCCGCGTGCTGATCCTGGACCTGGAGGCGACCAACCAGATCGACACCACCAGCGCGGACGGCCTGGAGACCCTGCACCGGCAGCTGAACGAGCGGGGGATCGACCTCTACCTGGTCCGGGTCATGTGGGACGTGCGCAAGACCCTGCGCCGGTCGGGGACGATGCAGCTCATCGGCGAGGACCACGTGTGGCACAGCATCTCCCAGGGGGTGCGCGAGGCCCGCCACCACCACGACCTGAAGCACCTCACCGGCCCGGGAGCGCCCGCAGGGACCGGGCACGTTGTCGAGGCGGAGCTCGAGGCGGCCGCGGACGAGCCGCCCGGCGAGGAGCGCATCGCGCCCCGGACGTCGCACGCGGGGGAGCAGTGACCGGTCAGCGGATACGGTGCACCGCGTCGGAGGTCGCCGCGTGGAGGCGCTCCGCCTCCGCGGGGGTGTGGCCGATCGCAGTCAGCCCGAACCGCCCGTCGATCGCCAGGCAGGACAGCATGTGGAGGACCACACCGCTGCCGCGCTCGCGGTCGTAGCCGAGGCCGGCCCGGTCCACGGCGGCGACCACCGCCGCGGGCGGCAGCCCGAGCCAGTCCGGGTCGACAAGGTTGTCCGTCGCGACGTAGGACCGGCTGCGACCGTCCTCCGCGACCCAGCGGCCCAGCCCCTCGTCGTACGCGCCGGGCACGAGGTTGCGCAGGACGGCGTACGGGTGGGTCGTGCCGCCCTTGCGCAGGTTGATCTCCAGCGCGAGCAGGCGCCAGCCCCCCGTGCCCTCGGGCACCGCCACGAAGTCCACGCTGAAGCGCCCCACGACACCCCGCCCGGCCAGCCGTTCCCCCACCGCCCGGCCGTGCCGGGCGAGCTCGACGGCGTACGCGGGGTCGGCCGGGAAGCGGCACCCGAGGTAGACATGCCCGTCGAGGACCTGCTCGTGCGTCGCCAGCACCACCACCTCGCCGTCCGGCCGGACGTCGACCTGGACGCTGGGGCTGGTCAGGGACTCGTCGCTCACCAGCTGTTCCACGACGCCGCCGTCACCGAGCTGGCGGCGGAACGCGTCCGGGAGGCTCCCCGCCCAGGTCCGGACGTCCTCGTCCGTGGCCGTGCCGGCAGGGGACACCAGATCGAGCACCGCGTTGCCGACCCCGGAGCCGCTGTCGTCGAGCTTGACCACGACACCCGTGGTGGCCGGGTCCACAGCCCGGATCCCTGCGACGGCCGCGACCACGCCGTCCACGTCCCGGACGTCCTCGCTCCCCGGTGGGACCGGGACGCCGGCCGACCGCAACAGCCGCCGCCCGGCGGCCTTGAAGCCCAGCGGCCACAGGTCGGGGGCGGTGCCGTTGACCGGCGCCTGGAGCCGCTCCGCGACCTCGACCTCGGCAGCGGTGACGTTCCAGGGCTCGATGAACGCCGGCCGGCCGCCGAAGGACGCGCGCAGCTCCTCCAGGACCTCCGGGTGGTCCAGCAGCTTGGCCGCCATGGAGCGCGGCGAGTAGTCCGGCACCGTCACCGCCCGGAACCGCGCACGGACGCCGGGCCGCAGGTGCTCGGGGACCAGTGACACGTAGTGCTCCAGCACCTCCGGGTCCGGCGCCTGGCAGCTGAGGAACACCATCTCGCAGGTGGGGATGCGGTGCAGCATCAGCTGGGCGACCAGGTAGCGGTGCTCGAGGGCGGGGATGCGCGAGGCGTAGTGCGACAGCAGCGACTCGCCCAGGCTGTACGACGGCATCGCGACCAGGACGTGCTCGGTGCGCGAGCCGGGGCGGTTGGCCGCCAGGGCGGCCCCGAGCCCCGTCTGCAGGTCCTCGAAGCCCAGCCACGCCGTCCGCTCCACGGCTCCATCGTGCCCTGCCCCGGGAACCAGCCGGCCGGAGTGCGGACTTGGGGCTGGCGCAGGCACCGTTCGAGGACGACAGTCTGTGACGTCCCGAGGCGCAGGGCCCGGGGCGGAACTGTGGGGGAGCAACCATGCCCGACTATGTGGTCCTGAGGGACCTCAGCCGGCCGATCACGAGCAGCCCGTTCGAGGGTGGCCTCGAGTCCACCGGAGGGGCCGCGGCCGGCCCCGGGGAGCCGAGGGTGGACGTCGAGGACCTGCGTCCGGACGACGTGCGGTCGCTGTCGCGCGACCCCGAGGTGCGTGCCGTGGCCCCGGTCATGCCCACCGCCCTGATCCGGCCGGTGGAGGCCGAGGAGGGCGAGGACGGCGACGAGCCGGCGGCGGCCGCCGGGCCCACGTGGGGCGTGGCGGCCGTGGGGGCGGACGCCAGCACCCGGACGGGCGCGGGCGTCGTCCCGGCCGTGCTGGACACCGGGATCGACGCCGGGCACGCGGCCTTCGCCGGAGTCACCCTCGTCCAGCAGGACTTTTCCGGGGACGGGGACGGGGACCAGCAGGGCCACGGGACCCACTGCGCGGGCACCGTGTTCGGGCGCGACGTCGACGGCACCCGGATCGGGGTCGCGCGTGGTGTCGACACCGCCCTGATCGGCAAGGTGCTGGGCGACGACGGCAGCGGCGACACGGACATGCTGTTCCGCGGCATGCTCTGGGCGCTCCAGCAGGGCGCCCGGGTGATCTCGATGTCGCTGGGCTTCGACTTCCCGGGGCTGGTCAAGCGGCTGACCGGTCAGGGCTGGCCGGTGGAGCTCGCCACCTCGGCGGCGCTGGAGGCCTACCGGGCCAACCTCCGGATGTTCGACGCCGTCATGGGTGTGGTCCGGAGCCAGGAGCCGTTCACCGGCGGCACCCTCGTCGTCGCCGCGGCCGGCAACGAGAGCAAGCGCACCATCGACCCCAACTTCGAGATCGGCGCGTCGCTGCCGGCGGCCGCCGAGGGCATGGTGTCGGTGGGGGCTCTGGGGCAGAGCGCCCCGGGCCTCGTGATCGCGCCGTTCTCCAACACGTTCCCGCTGATCTCGGCCCCCGGCGTCGGTGTGCTCTCGGCCCAGGCCGGCGGCGGCCTGGTCTCCTTCAACGGGACGAGCATGGCCACCCCGCACGTGGCGGGCGTGTCCTGCCTGTGGTGGGAGGAGGTCACGGCGTCCCAGCTGCCGACGACCTCGGGGACGGTGCTGGCCAAGCTCCTCGCGACGGCCGACACGGGCGCGCTGGCGCCGGGTGGGGACGTCGCGGACCGGGGGGTGGGGCTGGTCCGCGCCCCCTGACGGGGCCCGTCAGGCGGACGACCTCGGCGAGCGGGCCCGCGGCCCGGTCCGGTTGGATAGGGCCGTGCCCGCCGTCGACCGTCCCCTGCGCCCGAGGCAGCGGTGATCTTGGTCTGGGCGCTCGTCACGATGCTCGTGGCGGCGGCGCTCGCGCCGTTCGTCGCCCGGCGCCTCGGCAACGAGACCGGCTACCCGCTGGCCGGGGTGTTCCTCGTGGTGCTCGCGATGGTCATGAGCCAGTACCGCGCGGTGGTCGGGAACGAGACGATCGAGTACGTCACGGCCTGGATCCCGGTGCTCGGCGTCGACGTGGCGCTGCGACTGGACGGCCTGTCGCTGCTGTTCGCCATGGTCGTGCTCGGCGTGGGCGTGCTGATCATGCTCTACTGCCCGCGATACCTGTCGAGCGGCGCCGGGCACGGCCGGCTGTTCGGGATCCTCACGCTGTTCGCCGCCGCGATGCTCGGGCTGGTGCTGGCCGACGACGTGGTCCTGCTGTTCGTCTGCTGGGAGCTCACGACGCTGTGCTCCTTCCTGCTCGTCGGCGGGCGCGGCCAGGCGACCGTGCAGAAGCCGGCCACCCGGGCGTTCGTCATCACCGCCGGCGGCGGGCTGGCGCTGCTCGCCGCGGTGGTCATGCTCTCGGTGGTGGCCGGGACGACCCGGCTGAGCGAGATCCTGGCCCAGACCGACGTCGTCGCGCAGTCGCCCCTCTACCCGTGGATCGGCGCGCTGGTCGTCGTGGCGGCGCTGAGCAAGTCCGCGCAGATGCCGCTGCACTTCTGGCTCCCCGACGCCATGGTCGCGATCACCCCCGTCAGCGCGTACCTGCACGCCGCGACGCTGGTCAAGGGCGGCGTCTACCTGCTGCTGCGCTTCTCCCCGCTCTACGCCGACCGGCCCGAGTGGCACCTCACCCTGATGACCGTCGGTCTGGTGACGGCGGTCGTCGGCGCGCTGTTCGCGCTCCAGCAGTACGACCTCAAGTCGATCCTCGCCTACTCGACGGTGAGCCAGCTCGGCTGGATCATCGCCCTCGTCGGCGTCGGCACGACTGCGGCGCTGGCCGCCGCCGCCCTGCACACGTTCGCGCACGCCCTGTTCAAGGCGACCCTGTTCATGCTGGTCGGCATCATCGACCGCGAGGCCGGGAGCAGGGACATCCGCGAGCTCGAGGGCCTGTGGCGGATGATGCCGATCACCGCGACCCTCACCGCGCTGGCCGCCCTCTCCATGGCCGGCATCCCCCCGCTGGTCGGGTTCGTGTCCAAGGAGGAGGCGTACTACGCCTTCCTCTCCACCTCCAGCGCCGACTGGACGTACCAGGGCTCGGAGTGGACCGGCAACCTCGCGGCGGGCATCGCCGTCGTCGCCGCATGCCTGACCTTCGCGTACGGCTTCCGGATCCTGCACGGCGCCTTCGGCGGCCGGCTGACCCAGCGGACCCTGTACGAGCCACGGGCCGCGTTCTGGCTCCCGGCGGCCATCCCGGCGGTGGCCGGGCTCCTCCTGGGCCTCTACCCGCAGGTGCTCAACCCGCTGGTGACCCGGTCGGTCGAGGACACCGCGTTCACGGTCGCGGAGGCCGACCTGGCCCTCTGGCACGGGTTCACCGTCGCGCTGGCGCTCTCCGCGCTGACCGTCGCGGTGGGCGCCCTGCTCTTCGTCCGGCGCGCCCAGGTCGACGTGCTCGTGCGCCGGCTGCGCTTCCCGGTCACGGGTGCCGAGGTCTTCGACGGCCTGTACGACCGCGCGATCCGGCTGGGGGCGGTGCTGGGCCGGCCCGCGCGCAGCGGCGCCACGGGCGCGCAGCTGGCCTGGCCGCTGGGCGGGCTGGTCGTGCTGGCGGGCGCGGGACTGCTCGCGCTCGCACCCCCGCCGGCGCCTCCCGTCCCCACGACCGAGCCGGCGGACTGGGTGCTGGTCGCTCTGCTGGCGGTCGCCGTGGTCGCGCTGGCCGCGGTCCGCAACCGGCTGGCCGCCCTGGGTCTGCTGGGGGTGGCCGGGCTGGTCGTGGCGGCCACCTTCCTCTCGCTGGGGGCCCCCGACCTCGCCCTCACCCAGGTGCTGGTGGAGATCCTCACGGTGGTCGTCGCCGTGCTGGTGCTGCGCCGCCTCCCGGCACGGTTCAGGTCCGTGCCGCGACCGCGTCAGGCGGCCGCGGCCACGCTGGCCCTTGCTGCCGGGGTCGTCGTCGGCGCGGGCACCTACCTGCTCACCGGCCGTCGCGAGCGCTCCGAGGTCGCCGACTACCTGCTCCGCGAGGCGGAGGAGGCCACCGGCGGCACCAACGTCGTCAACACCGTGCTCGTCGACTTCCGCGGCCTGGACACGCTGGGCGAGGTCGCGGTCCTGGCGGTGGCCGCCCTGGGGCTCCTGGTGCTCCTCGCCGGGGACCGCCAGCCGGCGCCCGGCCCGGTGCCGCCGATCGACGCCGTCGCGAACAGCGCCGACGTCGTCTTCCGGATCGCCAGCCGGGTGCTGGGTCCGCTCGTCCTGGTCCTCGCGGCCTGGTTGCTCCTCCGCGGCCACAACGAGCCCGGCGGGGGGTTCATCGCGGCCCTGGTCGCCGGCGCGGGCGTGGCCGTCACCCAGCTGCCCCGCGGTCCCTCGGCCGGTCCGAGGCTCCCCAGCCGTCCTCTGGTCGCCGGCGGCCTGGCGATCGCGGCGCTGACCGGGCTGCTCGGCTTCGCCGAGTCCGCCTACCTGCGACCGCTCAAGGCCGAGCCGTCGCTCCTGGGCGTGGACCTGAAGCTGACGTCGTCACTCGTCTTCGACGTCGGCGTCTTCCTGGTCGTCGTCGGCCTGGTCGTCGCCGCTCTCGACCGCCTCGCGCGGGGGCAGGTGCCCGGCGGTGACGCGCCGGACGCGAACGCCGGGCCGGATGGGGACCCGGGCGCGACCCGGGCGGCGGGCGTCGCGGCAGGCGGGAGTGGGCGCCGATGAGCGTCGCGGTCGCGGTCGCCGTGCTGGTCGCGGGTGGGGTCTACCTGGTGCTGCAGCGCGGCCTGGTGCGAGTGGCCTTCGGCTTCGTCCTGCTGGGCCACGCCGCCAACCTCGTGCTGGTCTCCGCAGGTGGCGTCGGCTCCCGCACAGCCCCGCTGATCGGTGACGCGACGGCCGGAGAGCTGGCGACGACCGCCGACCCGCTGCCCCAGGCCTTCGCCCTCACCGCGATCGTCATCACCTTCGGCATCACCGTCTACCTGCTGGCGCTGGTGTCCGCCGGCGCCGACGACGACCCCGACCCAGATACGGACGCGACTCAGGACAGCGGCTCGCGCACGGGCGACCCGACGGAGGGTGCGCCGTGAGCTCGCTGCTGCCGCTGGTCGTCGCGGGGCCACTCCTCGCCGCCGCACTGGCCACCGCCGTGCCGCAGGCCGCCCTTCGCCGCGCCCTCGGCCTCCTCGTCCCGGCCGTCGTCCTCGCCGTGGCCGTGGGCCTGGTCGCCGCCACGTCGGGCGGCGACGTGGTCGTGGCCCAGGTCGCGGGCTGGCCGGCCGGCGTCGCGATCACCTTCGCCGCCGACCTGTTCGGGGCGCTGATGCTCGCGCTCACGTCGCTGCTCGTGCTGGTCTGCTCCGCGTACGCGGCCACGTCGGGCGACGACCGCGAGCGCTACTTCGTGCCGCTGGTCCTCGAGCTGTCCGGCGGGACGTTCGGCGCCTTCGTCACCGCCGACCTGTTCAACCTCTTCGTCCTCGTCGAGATCGCGCTGATCCCCTCGTACGTGCTCATCACCCGGACCGGGTCGCGCGCCGAGCTGGGGGCGGGCCGCATCTACCTGACCGTCAACCTGATGGCCTCGACTGTCTTCCTGCTCGGGGTCGGCCTCGTCTACGGCACCGCCGGCACCGTGAACCTCGGGCAGCTCGTCGGGGCAGCGGCCAACTCCGACGCGGTCGCGCTGGCAACCGGCGTCCTCATGGTGGCCCTCGCCGTGAAGGCGGCGCTGGTCCCGGTGCACGGGTGGCTCCCGCGGTCCTACCCGTACCCGACCCCGGCGGTCACGGCCCTCTTCTCCGGACTGCTCACCAAGATCGGGGTCTACGCCCTGTTCCGCGTCTACTCCGTGGTCTTCGCCGGGGAGACCCGGTGGGACGTCGTGCTGGTCGTCGTCATGGTCGTGAGCATGGTCGTGGGGGTGCTGGGCGCCCTCGGGGAGACGACGATCAGGGGTGTGCTCGCCTTCCACATGGTCAGCCAGGTGGGCTACATCGGGCTCGGCCTGGCGCTGGGCGGCCTCGTCGGGCTCGCGGCGGGGATCTTCTACCTGCTGCACCACACCGTGGTGAAGACGAGCCTGTTCCTCTCGGCCGGGGTGGTGGAGCGGATCGAGGGGACCGGCCGCATCGACCGTCTCGGCGGGCTGGCCCGCCGGCAGCGGCTGCTCGCCGTCGCGTTCGGGGGCGCCGCGCTCTCGCTGGTCGGGATCCCGCCCCTGTCCGGCTTCATCGCCAAGTACGTGCTGATCCGCGCCGGTGTCGTCGACGGCCAGTACGTCGCGGCAGCGGTCGCCCTGGTGGTGAGCCTGTTCACCCTGCTGTCGATGCTCAAGGTGTGGAACGGCGTGTTCTGGGGTGACGACCCGGAACGGCCGGCCGGCGTCGAGCCGGTCCGGCCGCCGCGGGGCATGGTGGTGCCGGGGCTGGTGCTGGCCGGGATCTCCTTGGTAGTCGGGCTCGCCCCCGAGCCTCTCCTGTCCCTCGCCGAGAAGGCGGCCGCCGGGCTGAGCGACCCCGGGCCGTACGCGACGGCGGTGGTGGGCTCGTGAGCGCGGCCGGGTCGGTCTCGCGCGGGCTGCGCCGCGGCT
>DATHTV010000225.1:0-8929 GCA_035462845.1 Jiangellales bacterium | reverse complement strand
GCCCTCGTCACGTATGGAGACGACGACCTCGCCGGCCAGGTCCTCGACGAGCACCCAGGCCCTGGTGCCCGGCGGGCAGTGGCGCCGGACGTTGCCCAGCGCCTCCTCGACCCCGGCGGCGAGCTCGCGCGCGACGGGCGCCGGCAGCGGCACGGGCGCACCGGGCCCGGCCACCGCCACCACCGGCGACGACAGCGGCTCGAGGAGCCGGGGGAGGTCGAGCCGGCGCCCGGCCGCCGCCGCGTCCGCGGCGGGTTCGCCGCGGGAGCGCAGCAGTGCGCGCAACGACTCCTCCTGCTCCCCGGCCAGCCGGCCCAGCTCGGCCGCCTCGCCGCCGAGCTCGCCGCCGCGGCGCTGGACCAGCGCGAGCACCTGGAGCACCCCGTCGTGCACCGCGCGGGCCAGCCGTTCGCGCTCGGCGGTGACCGCAGCCAGCTCGACCGCCTGGGCCCGGGCCGCGGCGGCCTCGACGACCAGCGTCACCACGTAGCCGACCAGCCCGCCCGCGAGCAGGAGCAGGAAGACGTTGCTCACCGTCGACCCGGTCCAGGTGTCACGGATGGCCAGGTCGGTCACCGCCACGACGGCGCCGGCGACGAGCCCGCCACGCCACCCGTAGGCGGCCGCCCACGCCAGCACCGCCGCGGCTACCCAGTAGCTGGGCAGCGTGAAGCTGTGCCGGGCGAGCTGGTCCGGGCTCTGCGCCAGCGGGGTCACCAGGATCGCCGCGACCGCCAGGCCCAGGTCGACGGCGAGCACCGCTGTGAGCGCCGCCGGCACCCGTCCCGTACGGGAGTCGCGCCGCGCACGGTGGGACCCCTCCCTGGCCCGCGCGACCAGGATCGGCTCGAGCGCGGTCCAGACCGCCATGACGACCAGCACGGCGGCGGCGACAGCGGGCCGGCGCAACTCGTCCCAGGTCGCGACCGCCACCGCCACCGCGAAGCACAGGACGACGACCCGGAACACGGCGAGCGCACGCCAGACGGCGGCCTCGACGTCGGCGGGGGCACGGGCCGACGGGTGGGTCACCAGACGGACTGCTCAGCCGGCCCGCAGCCCGGGCTCCTCGTCGCTGCGGTGCAGGCCGTCGTCGAGCATGTCGTCGGGCCGCTGCGCCTCGGCGGGGCCGCGCTCCTCCGGCTCGTCGACGGCGCGCAGCGCGTCGGGGTCCGGCGACGGCACGATCTCCTCGCCCCGCTTGCGGGCCGCGGCGATCTGGTCCTTGGCCTTCTGCGCGTACATGTCGACGTACTCCTGGCCGCCCAGCGTCATCAGCTCGTACATGATCTGGTCGGTCACCGAGCGGAGGACGAAGCGGTCGTTCTCCATGCCCTCGTAGCGGCTGAAGTCCATCGGCCGCCCGATCCGGATGCCCGGGCGCATGATCTTGGGGATCACCCGGCCGGGGGGCTGCATCTTCTCGGTCCCGATCATGGCGACGGCGAGCACCGGGACCCTGGCCTCGAGGGCCATCCGGGCCACCCCGGTCTTGCCGCGGTAGAGGCGGCCGTCGGGCGAGCGGGTGCCCTCGGGGTAGATCCCCAGCAGCCACCCGTTGTTGAGGATGCGCAGCCCCGTGCGCAGCGCCGCCTCGGAGGCCTTGCCGCCGGACCGGTCGACCGGCACCTGCCCCGTACCGGAGAAGAAGAAGCGCTTGAAGGAGCCCTTGAGGCCCTTGCCGGTGAAGTAGTCGTCCTTGGCCAGGAAGGTCATCCGGCGCTCGATGACGAGCGGCAGGAAGAACGAGTCGATCACCGAGAGGTGGTTGCCCGCCATGATGGCGCCGCCCTCGGCCGGGACGTTCTCCGCTCCCTCGACCCAGGGCCGGTAGACGACCTTGAGGATCGGTCCCAGGAGGACCTTCTTGAGGAGCCAGTAGAGCACCTTCGCACCCTAGCGCCTCGCACGTCAGGTGCGACCCGTGCGACGATGCGCGCGTCACCCACGCACCCACGCATCCCCGGAGGGCGCCGTGCCGCTGGTCCCCGGAGCCGAGCCGTACCACCACGACGGCGGGCCCGTCGGCGTGCTGCTGCTCCACGGCCTGAGCGGCTCGCCAGCAGCCGTGCGCCCGTGGGGTCAGGCTCTCGCCGAGGCGGGGTACACGGTCGACGCGCCACGGCTGCCCGGGCACGGGACCACGTGGCAGGAGCTCAACATGTGCCGCTGGCCGGACTGGTGGGCGGTCGCCGACCGAGCCTTCGTCCGACTGCGCGAGCGCTGCGAGCGTGTGGTGGTGGGCGGCCTGTCGTTCGGCGGCGCGCTCGCCCTGCGGGTGGCGGAGCAGCACGGCGCCGAGGTCGCCGGGGTCATGGTCGTGAACCCGTTCCTGAAGACCGACGACCCGCGGCGCCACTTCGTGCTGCCTATCCGGCACCTGCTGAAGTCGTACCCGGGGATCATCAACGACATCAAGAAGGAGGGGCAGGACGAGATCGGGTACGCGCGGCTGTCCCTGCTCGCCACCCACTCGAGCCTTCAGTTCCTCGACATCGTCCGCGAGGACCTGCCCCAGGTGACGCAGCCGCTGCTGCACGCCCACAGCCTGGTCGACCACACGATCGGCACGATCGGGACCGAGGTGCTCCGCAGTCGGGTGTCATCGACGCACATCGTCGACCTGCCCCTGCCCGACAGCTACCACGTGGCGACGCTGGACCACGACGCGCCGGAGATCTTCCGGGCCAGCGTGGACTTCGTCGCCGAGGTGACGGCCGGGGTCCCCACATGACGCGCGACGACGGGCGGGACGACGGCCCCCGCCCCGCGGGCGACGAGCAGCAGCCCTCCGACGACGAGGTCTGGGCGGGGCTGGTCGCCTCGTTCGAGGCCTCGGGTGACGACCCGGTGGGCCGCTGGCCGGCCAGCGAGGACGTCGACGACGTCCCCGGCGACGAGACGGGGGCAGGGTTCGACGGCGGGACCGGAGTCGCCGGGGAGCACGGCGACCGGGCCGGTTCGGGCGACCCGGGTGATCCGGGTGACGTCGGCGAGGCTGGTGAGGCCGGCGATGCGGGGCCGCGTGAGGGCCGCGTGCTGCGGCCGGTGCTGGGCGCCCCCTTCGGCACGCCCGCGGCGCCGGCTCCTCCCGTACCTCCTGGCCAGGCTGACCCACCGGGTCACGGCGTGCCGCCGGGTCAGGCGCGCGACGACGAGGGCCACTACGTGCCGCCGCCGCCGCCCCCGATCCCCCGCGGCGACGCCGTGTCGCGGGGCGCCTGGGCGGGGGCGCTCGGCGGGCCGGCGGTGCTCATGATCGCCGCGGTGCTCGGCGTCGGGCTGCCGTCGTGGGTGGTTGGGCTCTGCGTGGCGGGCTTCGTCGTGGGCTTCGCCACCCTCGTCGTCCGGCTGCGCGGCCACGACCCCTACGATCCCGACGACGGGGCGGTCGTCTGACCGTCCGATCCACCAGCAGGGCGTGGGCCCGGCGGCTGAGAGCGGGAGGGTCGCGGTGCAGTCGGAGGCGCAGTCGCACGAGCAGATCGAGGTGACCGGCCACCTGATGGACTCGGGGCTGCTGTCGCGGGTCCTCACCGACGTCCGGGACTACGGCGGCGACTTCACCATCGACCGCTTCGACGTGGGGCGGGACGCGGGCGACGAGTCCTACGCGCGGATCACCGTCTACGCCGAGGACCACGAGGCGCTGAACCGGCTGCTCATGCGGCTGCAGACGCACGGCGCCAACCAGGTCAACCCCGGCGAGGCCACTCTGCGCGAGGTCGAGCAGGACGGCGTGTTCCCCGACGACTTCTACTCCACCACCAACCTCGAGACGCGGGTCCGGCTGGACGGCCAGTGGATCCCCGTCGAGCACCCGGAGATGGACTGCGGCCTGGTGGTGACCCGGGGCGAGGACGGGCGAGTGCGAGTGCGCACCGTCCCGGTGTCGGAGGTGCGGGCGGGCGACCAGCTCGTGTGCGGCGCCTCGGGGGTCAAGGTGCTGCCGGTCGAGCGGCCTGCGGCCCAGGCCGACGACAAGGTCTTCGAGTTCATGAACTCCGAGGTGTCGTCGGAGAAGCCGCAGGCCCTGCTGGTCCGCCAGATCGCCGAGCAGATGCGCGCGGTCAAGGAGGCGGGGCAGAAAGTGCTGTGGGTGGCCGGCCCCGCGGTCGTGCACACCGGCGCCGCGCCGGCGATGGTCTCGCTGGTCGAGGCCGGCTACGTCGACGTGCTCTTCGGCGGCAACGCGATCGCGACGCACGACATCGAGGCGTCGCTGTTCGGCAACTCGCTGGGCGTGGACCTCTCGGCCGGTCGCGGGGTGGAGCACGGCCACGAGCACCACATCCGGGCGATCAACCGGATCCGGGGCTGCGGCTCGGTCCACGACGCGGTGGAGCAGGGCGTCCTGACGGGCGGCGTGATGCACGCGCTGGTGACGCACGGGAAGCGGTTCGTGCTCGTGGGGTCCGTGCGGGACGACGGCCCGCTGCCCGACGTCTACACCGACGTGATCGAGGGCCAGCGGGCGATGCGGGCCGAGCTGGCCGACGTCGGCTTCGCGATCATGGTCGCGACGATGCTGCACTCGGTGGCGACCGGCAACATCCTGCCGGCCTCCATCCCGCTGGTGTGCGTGGACATCAACCCGGCAACGGTCACGAAGCTGGCCGACCGCGGATCCGCCCAGGCCCGGGGCATCGTCACCGACATCGGGCTGTTCCTCGAGCAGCTCGCGCTGGAGCTGGTGCCGGGGTATCGCGCGTCCGCCCTCGGGTGACACCGCTCCCATCACCGATTGGAGGAGGGTGACACCGCTCCAATCCCGTTGGAGGCGGGCCGCCCTGCTCCACCGCCGCGTTGGAGGAGGGTGGCCTTGCTCCAACGCGGTGCCCACCGTCGGGCACCCGTTGACACCGTGACGGCGTTGACACCGTGACGGCGCGTCGTGCCGGCCCAGGCTCCCCCCGCCGGCCGCGGCGACTCGTCCACACCCCTGCGAGTCGTCCACACCCCTGCGAGACAGCGGCGGGAATCCACAACCGCTCCGTTGGCCACCCGAGGTCGTCGAGCTGGACGCCACGATGCAGCATGCCCACGCGCCGACAGGTGGACGAGCGCGAGCTCGATCGACTCCGCCGAGACGATGACCAGGTCGCCACGCATGCCGAGCTCTTGGCGGCCGGGGTGCCCATGTCCACGATCTGCCACCGAATGGGCGAGAGGGGCCCGTGGCAGTGGATCCTCCCTGGCGTCACCGTGCTCCACAACGGCCCGATCACCCATCGCCAGCGGCTGCGAGCGGCGCTGAAGTACGCAGGTCCAGGCGCGGTGCTCACCGGTCGCACCGCACTGCGCGGCAAGGGCGTCCAGGGCATCGCCGACGACGGCAAGGTGCACGTCCTGGTCGAGCACTCACGGCAGGTGTCGTCGACCGAGTTCGTGGTCGTCGAGCGCACTCGACGCCTCCCCCGTGCCGGATCGGTCGCCGGGATGCCCGTCGTCGCCTCCGTGGCCCGCGCGGTGATCGACGCGGTACGCCGGACCAAGGGCCTCGACGACGTACGTGCGGTGGTCGCCGCGGCCGTCCAGCAGCGCAGGTGCACGGCGGCACACCTGGCGGCCGAGCTGCGAGCCTGCCAGCGGCGCAGGACCGCGCTCGCCAACGAGGTGCTCACCGAGATCGCAGCGGGCATCCGGTCGGTGGCCGAGGCCCGAGCAAGGGAGATCCTGCGGCGGCGCGGGATCCCCGAGCCGCTGTGGAACCCGACCCTCCGTACCGCAGCCGGGGCGTTCATCGGCAGCCCCGATGCCTACTGGCGCGACCTGGCCCTGGCCCTCGAGATCGACTCGACCGCCTGGCACCTCTCACCGGCCCAGCACCGGCGGACCATGGCCAAGCACGGTCGCTACACCAGGCACGGCATCACCGTGCTGCCCTACTCACCGGTGGCCATCACCGACGACCCGGAGGCATTCGCGGATGCGGTCGCCGAGGCACTCGCCGCCGCGGTGACGACCCTCCTGCCCGGCGTCGTCGTCACCGCAGCGGACGGCACCGCCGCCTGACGACGCTTGCTCGAGGCTGGCCAGCTGCCGGTCCGGCCCAAGTGCGTGCCCGTGACCGCGATCGGGGTGCTGAGGAGAACGCTCGAGCCACCCGCTCATCGTCGAGCCTGCCCAGGGGCTGGGCCGCGCCGTACTGGAGGAGGGTGGCCCTGCTCCAACGGCGCGTTGGAGCAGGGCGGCCCTCCTCCAGTGCGATTGGAGCGGTGTCACCCTGCTCCAACCAGGGGTTGGAGGAGGGTGGCCCTGCTCCAACCAGGCCGGGCCACCCGGGACCTCCCGCCGCACGCCGTCACCCGAGATCATGTCGAGAACGGGCGCCCGGCTCCGACGTCCCCGGTGAGGGTGACCCGTCCGAGGCGCCCGGACAAGGAGGCGAGAGCCATGAAGTACATGCTTCTGACCTACGGACCCGCCGAGGTGTGGGACACCGACAGCTACACCGACGAGGGCCGCGAGCAGATGCGCGAGATGGTCGCCTTCATGCAGCAGCTCAACGACGACCTCCGAGCATCCGGCGAGCTGCTCGCCGCCGAGGGGCTCACCGGCCCGCAGGACGCCCGTACGGTGCGGTGGATCGACGACGAGGCGGTCACGACCGACGGGCCGTACGCGGAGTCCAAGGAGTTCCTGGCCGGCTACTGGGTCGTCGACGTCCCGAGCCTCGAGCGGGCTGCCGAGATCGCAGCGCGCGTGGTGCGATACGTCAAGGCACCGATCGAGATCCGACCGGTCGGCGAGGCGCCGGAGCTCTGAGCGCCGGAGCCGTACGCATGTCGAGACGGTCGCCACCGCTCCGACGTCCCGGGGGCCAGGCGCCCACCCGGGCGCCCGTACCGGAGGAGGAACAGCCGTGAAGTACATCCTGCTCAGCTACGGCACCCAGGACGACTGGGACGCCGGCCGCGAGTACCAGCAGCAGCCCGACGCCGCCGACCGCCAGTACGGCCCGGCCGACGACGTCGCCCAGCCGCTGATCGACTCCGGGGAGTTCGTGTACGCGGCGGGGCTGGCCGACCCGAGCCACACGCAGACCGTGGAGCTGCGCGACGGGCAGACCGTGGTGACCGACGGCCCGTACGCGGAGGCCAAGGAGGTGCTGGTCAGCTTCGGCATCGTCGACGTGGCCAGCCACGACCGGGCGGTGGAGATCGCCGCGCAGATGTCCCAGGTGTTCGGCCGGGTCGAGCTGCGGCCGATCGAGGGCGACGGCAGCGACGGCTGACCGTGCCCGGAACCGCGACCACCGAGGACCTGCTGCGCGACCTGGCGCCGCAGGTCCTCGGTGCGCTGGTCCGCCGGTACGGGCACTTCGAGGTCGCCGAGGACGCGGTGCAGGAGGCCCTGCTGGCGGCCGCCACCCAGTGGCCCCGCGACGGCGTCCCCGACAGCCCGAGGGGCTGGCTGATCACTGTGGCGTCCCGCCGGATGACCGACCTGCTCCGCGCCGAGCAGGCCCGCCGGCGGCGCGAGGACACCGTCGCCGTACGCGTGCTGCCCGAGGAGTACCTCGCACCGGCGGCCGACGAGGCGGCCGAGCGCGGCGACGACACCCTCGTCCTGCTCTTCCTGTGCTGCCACGCCGCGCTGACGCCGGCGTCGCAGATCGCTCTCACGCTGCGTGCCGTCGGGGGCCTCACGACGGCCGAGATCGCTCGCGCCTACCTCGTACCCGAGTCGACCATGGCCCAGCGCATCTCGCGGGCCAAGAAGCGCGTCGCCGAGCACGGCGCCCGGTTCCGCCTTCCGCCGCCGGGTGAGGTCGCCGAGCGGCTGGCCGCGGTCGAGCACGTGCTCTACCTCGTCTTCCACGAGGGATACACCGCGACCTCGGGTCCGCGCCTGCACCGCGTCGAGCTCACGGCTGAGGCCATCCGGCTCACCCGCATGCTGCACGCGCTGGTCCCCGACGACGCCGAGGTCGCCGGCCTGCTGGCGCTGATGCTGCTCACCGACGCCCGCCGCCCGGCCCGTACGGGACCGGGCGGCGAGCCGGTGCCGCTCGAGGAGCAGGAGCGTACGCAGTGGGACCGGGCCGCGATCGCCGAGGGCGTCGCCCTGGTCACCCGTGCGCTCGCGCGGCGACAACCCGGCCCGTACCAGCTTCAGGCGGCCATCGCCGCCGTGCACGACGAGGCGCCGACCGCCGAGGCGACGGACTGGCCGCAGATCCTGGCACTGTACGAGCGGTTGCTGCGGTTGCGGGACAACCCGGTCGTCCGGCTCAACCACGCGGTGGCTGCGGCGATGGTGCACGGCCCGCGACTGGGGCTGACCCTGGTCAAGGACCTCGACGACGACCCGCGGCTGAGCGAGGGTCACCGACTCGACGTCGTCCGGGCGCACCTGCTCGAGCGGGCCGGTGACCTGGACGCGGCAGTGGTCCACTACCGGGCCGCAGCCCGGCGTACGACGTCGCCAGCCGAGCGGCGATACCTCGAGCGTCGGGCAGACGCGCTGGCTCGCGGCAATCGGTGACCACTTCACCTGCCTCGGCACCCCTCACCCGTCGGGCGGCGCCGTGCACCGAACCTCGGCGATCTGCGAGTGCCATGGTGAAGACAGCTCGACTCGCAGACTCAGCGCGAGTCATGATTCTTGTCTTCAAGGTAACTCTGAGCCCACTATGAGACTACCTAAAGGCATATTAACTTGACCCGGGCATTCAGAGGAGAGCCTAATAGGTCATACGGGGATATGGACGAGCTGAGCTGACGTTCGCTCTTCAGTGAGTTCGCGCGGCATACCCTCTCGAGGCGGCAGGGCCGCATTCCGAGGGTGCCGCCGAGAGCGACGGACAGCCTGTCGGCCGAGACCCGTCCGAGACACGGGTATTCACGACCTGTCGCGCCGGCGGATTGGTCATTTCGGTTTTCGCACTTCGAGTCGAACTGCTCAGGGGAGTTCGCCATGTCCT
>DATHTV010000224.1:0-2324 GCA_035462845.1 Jiangellales bacterium | reverse complement strand
AGGGACGGACTGCCGAGGGTGGTCGGCGAGAACCCACCCGAGGCTGTTGACGGACGTGTAGACGAGTGCACCCAGGCCGACCAGCAGCACGCCGTCGGCCCACGCCGCGCCAGCCAGCCATGCGATGGCACCGACGATCAGGACGGCCGCCGTGGCGTACTCCGCGAGCCAGTGCGGCCACAGCAGGTCCCCGCCCTCCCGCGCGTGGAGGAGCCCTGCGCCGAGGTCGACGCGGCCACGGGCCAGGTCGAGCGTCCAGATGGTCGCCACACCGACGCCCATGACGAGGGCGAAGACCGCGACGGCGAGCTGCACGGCCACCATGGTGGACCTTGCCCCCCGCTTCGAGGCCGCCAGCCAGCCGGTGGCCCAGCCCGGCGACCGCGTCGGTGGCCGAGAAGGGCGTGCGGGTGGAAGAGCCCAGCCGGCGAAGCCAGCGGGGGTCGGTCCTTCCGCAGCGAGCGGGGGGCGCCCTGAGCTCGACAGTACGCTCGTGGCCCGAGACCGGCGGTGACCCCGGGCAGGACGGCGTGACGGACCAGCGACAGTCTGACCCCCACCTCAGCGGTCGCCGTGCACGGCCGACCTCGCGAGGGGGTGCCCCGAGGCGCTTCGTGGTGCAGCGCCACCGGGCCCGCCGGCTGCACTACGACCTGCGCTTCGAGATCGACGGGGTGCTCGTCAGCTGGGCGGTGCCGCGCGGCCCCACGCTCGACCCGACGGTGCGACGTCAGGCCGTCCACGTGGACGACCACCCGATGGAGTACCTCCTCTTCGAGGGAGTCATCCCCGCGGGCACCTACGGGGGCGGGGACGTCATCGTCTGGGACGAGGGCACCTGGGAGCCGCACGGGACCGATGACCCGGCGGCCGCGGTGGCGGGTGGGGAGCTGCACGCCGAGGTGCACGGGCACAAGCTGCGGGGACGGCTCGTCCTCGTCCGACGCGACCGCGCCGCGGCCGGCACCAGAGAGTGGCTGCTGCTCCACAAGCGGGACGAGCATGCGGTCGAGGGCTGGGATCCCGAGGACCACCCGCGGTCGGTCCTGACCGGGCGGACCAGCGAGGAGGTCGCTCGCGATCCGGACCGTCTCTGGCGGTCGGACCTGCCGGCCGCACGGGCGTCGATCGCCCTCCGGCCGGAGGCGCTCCCCGACGCTGAACTGCAGGCTCTCGATGGCTTGGGTGGGAGGGGAACGTGGGAGGTGTACGGCCGCCGGGTCCGGCTCGCCGGCCTGGACGACGTGCTCCTGCCTGGGCGCCGAGGGGCGCCTCGGGTCACACGGCGCGACCTCGTCGCGTACGCCGCGCGCATCGCCCCGACCGTTGTCCCGTACGCCGCCGGCCGGCCCCTCGTCATGGTGACCCGACGCCCGGGGCGTAACGAGGTGAGCGTTCGGGGGCACCTGACCGAGCGTGGGCCGGAGTGGCTGCCCCGCCGCCGGGACAAGCGCGGCGTCGGCGGGCGGGCGCGGGACGTGCTGGTCGTCGACGAGCCCGCGGCCCTCGTCTGGGCGGCGGCGCGGGGCGCGGTCGAGTGGCGCCCGTGGCTGTCGCGGGCGGGGGAGCCCGACCTTCCGACGCATGCCGTGCTGACGGTCGAGGACGGCGGCTGGGAAGAGGTGGTCGCCGTGGCGGGCCTGTGCCGCACGGCGCTCGACCACCTGGGCGTCCGCGGTCACCCGGTCGTGACAGCTCGCGGGCTGCAGGTCTGGGTGCCGCTGCGGCCGGGGTCGAGCGCCGCAGCGGTGTGCCGCTGGTCCGACGAACTCGCGGCCGCGGTCTCCGCCGTCGCCGCGGACGCTGCCGTCGGGCGACGCCGTCGTCGCCTGCCTGTGGTGACCCAGATCGATCCCGGCGGAGCCCTCCCGCCAGCGGCTCCCTACAGCCCGTTCGCGGAGCCCGGGGCCCCGGTCGCGCTGCCGGTGACGTGGGAGGAGCTGCACGACCCGGCAGGCCGGCCGGGGGCCGCCACCATCGGGGATGTCCCGGCCAGGCTCCGTGAGCGTGGCGACGCCTTCGCGCCGGCACTCGCGCTCGACCAAGACCTGCCAACCTTGTCGTAGCCGGCTGCCTTGGCGGCCGTGCGGACTTCCGCCCTCCCGTCGCACGCTGCTGGCGATGCTGAAGCCCGCAAGCCCGGCCCGCCGGTCCCTGGGGGCAACCCGCGCGACCTCATGGTGGACACTGCCTTCAACACCCTCGAGATGCTGCGCGTCGAGATCCCGGCCGGCAATGGCATCGGCGAACCGCGAGCGGCGGCCGCGGCCTACGACGCCGCGCTCACCGGCAAGCTCGGCCTGAGGTCGTCGACACTGGAAGCG
>DATHTV010000223.1:0-16995 GCA_035462845.1 Jiangellales bacterium | reverse complement strand
GGTGGCCGCGCGGATCGTGTCTCTCTACACGGGGCAAGAGCCCGCATCGGCAAGCGTGCGGGCTTTCCCGGATCTGACCCCGCGAGAGCGCGAGGTCCTCGACCTGCTCGCGGCCGGGTGCCGCAACCACGAGATAGCCCGGCAGCTGGGCATGGCTCAGAAGACGGTGCGCAACCATGTCTCGGCGGTCCTTGTCAAGCTCGCCGTACCGGATCGCACGGCTGCTGCACTCAAGGCACGGCAGGCAGGACTTGGCTGAGCGCAGGTCCCGCCCCGTAGCCGCTTCCCCCCGTACGTGTAGAGCGGCGGCGCGGGTGGAACGAGGGGCCCCATGGACCTGCGCAGCGTGGGTGTCGAGGAGGAGCTCCTCGTGGTCGATCCCGCAGACGGGACGCCCTCCCCGCTGCAGGACGGGGCGGTGGAGGGCGCCGAGGACGGCGTGGAGCAGGAGTTCAAGCGGGAGCAGGCGGAGATCGTCAGCCCGCCGTGCGACGGTCTCGACGACCTGCACCGGGAGCTCAGCCGGCTGCGCGGCGAGCTGGCGACCCTGGCCGACCGGCACGGCCTCGCCGTGGCCCCACTCGGGACGAGCCCGATGCCGGTCCGGCCGACGCCGACGCCGGACGAGCGCTACCGCGTCATGCACCGGGAGTACGGCATGACCGCGCGCGAGCAGCTCAGCTGCGGCTGCCACGTGCACGTGTCGGTGGCCTCTCGCGAGGAGGGCGTCGCGGTCCTGGACCGCATCCGGCCCTGGCTCTCGGTGCTGATCGCCGTCGCCGCGAACTCGCCGTTCTGGCAGCAGGAGGACAGCGGCTACGCCAGCTACCGCACCATGGTCTGGGGCCGCTGGCCCGGGGCGGGCCCGACCGAGGTCTTCGGCGACCAGCAGGGGTACGAGGACGCGGTGGCCGCCCTCGTCCGCAGCGAGGCGATCCTCGACACCGCGATGATCTACTTCGACGCCCGGCTGTCCGCCCGGTACCCGACCGTCGAGGTGCGGGTCGCCGACGTGTGCCACCGAGTCGAGGACGCGGTGCTGCTCGCCGCGCTGTGCCGGGGTCTCGTCGACACGGCGGCGACCGAGTGGCGGGACGGCCGGCCACCGGCGGTCGTGCGGACCGACCTCCTGCGCGCCGCCGACTGGCGAGCGGCGCGCTCCGGCCTCGGTGGCGAGCTGGTCGACGTGCTGGCCGCCCGTCCCCGCGGGGCCGAAGAGCACCTCCGGGCCCTGGTCGACCACGTGCGGCCCGCGCTCGAGCGCCACGGGGACGAGCCGCTGGTCGAGCGCGAGGTGGAGCGCCTGCTGCGACGTGGCACCGGAGCGGACCGGCAGCGGGCGACGCTGCTGGAGACCCGTCGGTTCGAGGACGTGGTGCTGAGGTCGCTCGTGCCGACCGGCACCCCGCCGGCCGATCCGCTATAACCGGCCCGGTGGTGCTGCCTCCGGTGGACGACGCGCGGGCGCTCGAACTGCTGCGCGCGCACGAGCCGGTGGTGCGCTTCACGAGGGGCGAGCGCTTCCTGCCGATGCCGGTCGAGCCGTACGTGCGGCAGTGCAGCCTGTGGGTCGACACCGACGACGGGGAGGGGCGGCTGGTCGTCGCGGCCGGGTCGCTCGACGTGCACCGCCTGACCGAGGTGGCGCGCCGGTCTCCGCGCGACCACCTGCACCTGCGCTACGTGCAGAAGCCGATGGACGTGGCGACGCTCAAGCTCAAGGGCGTACGGCTGCGCGAACGGCCTCCCGGCCTGAGCCGGCTCGGGGCGGTGGGACTGCTGGCCCGGTTCGTGGACCACGGCCTGCGGGCGTCCCTGCTCCTCCGCGGCAACGTGCCGGGCGCGACCGGGGCGACCGCGCAGGTCCAGTACGGGCAGGCCATGGGCGACCGGCGCGAGTGCACCTATTACGGCCGGATCGTGCGCGACGGCGGCTACCTGTGCCTGCAGTACTGGTTCTTCTACGCCATGAACGACTGGCGGTCGGCCTTCGCCGGCATCAACGAGCACGAGTCCGACTGGGAGATGGTCACGGTCTACCTGTCCGACCCGGATGCGGATGCGGGCGCCGCGGGGGAGCCCCGCCCTCAGTGGGTCGCCTTCTCCTCCCACGACTACACCGGCGACGACCTGCGCCGGCGCTGGGACGACCCCGAGCTACGGCGAGTGGGCGACCACCCGGTCGTCTTCGCCGGGGCCGGGTCGCACTCGGGCGCCTTCGTCCCGGGTGACTACCTCGTCCAGATCCAGCCCCGGGGCCGGGCCGGCCGCGTCGTCGACTTCTTCGACCGGGTGAGCACCGCGTTCCTGCCCTGGATCGAGGACGCCCGCCCGGGGGTGGGCGTGCCGTTCGTCGACTACCACCGGGGGGACGGCGAGTCCGTCGGGCCGGGTGAGGACCGCGGCTGGGACGCGGTTGTCATCGGCGACGACACCCCCTGGGTCCGGGACTTCCGCGGGCTCTGGGGGCTCGACACCCGGGACCGGCTCGGCGGCGAGCGCGCCCCCGCCGGCCCGCGCTACGAGCGGCACGGCGCGGTCCGCACCTCGTGGCAGGACCCCGTGGGGTGGGCCGGCCTGCACAAGGTCGCCCCCTCGGCCGACCTCACCGACGACCTGCTGCGCGAGCGGGTCGAGGAGATCGACGGCGAGCTGGCCGCCCTCGAGCAGCGGGTCGAGCAGGCCCGGGACGACCTGCGCCGGCACCGCGTCGTGGCCCTCACGCTCGACCAGGCGGGCTCCGAGCACCTGGCCGAGCGCAGGGCCGGCGAGCTCGCCGAGGAGGAGCGGGCGGTCGCCGCCCTCGTCGCCCGTCGCGGCGAGCTGCGCGTCGAGCGGGACGTGCACGCGGCGGCGCTCCGGGAGCCGGTCGCCGTCGAGCCGCCGCAGTCCCACCTTCGGCACAAGCACGAGCCGTACGAGCCGGGGGAGCGGGTGCGCGAGCGCTTCCTCGCGGTCTGGTCCACGCTCAGCGCGCCGCTGATGCTCGGCTCCGTGGTCGCCCTCCTGTTCCTGCCGCTGTCGCCTCTCCTGCTGGTGGTCCCCGGGGCGGTCCTGCTCTTCCTCTCGGTCGAGGCGTTCGCCCGCAAGCGGCTGCTGGCCTTCCTCCGTACGGTGCTGGTGCTCGTCGTCGTCCTGACCCTCCTCTACCTCGCGCTGTGGTGGTTCGTCGACAACTGGCGGATCGGCCTGGGGGTGCTCGTCGGCGGCACCGCGCTGGCCCTGCTGCTCTCCTCGCTGCGGGACCTGCGGCGGCGCTGAGTATCCACAGGAGGTCGGCCGGCGCGCTCTCGTCCACAGCGGCGGAGCAGGGACTGTCGGGGACACGCGCCGACGCTCGACGCTGCCCGCATGAGCCGACCCGAGCGCCCTGCCGTCAAGCTGACCACCCCCGCCGACATCGTGGGCTGCGTGCCCTGGCTGATCGGCTTCCACCCCGAGGAGAGCCTCGTCGTGGTGTGCCTCCGCGGACCTCGCCTGCGCACCGGTCTGACGATGCGCATCGACCTGCCGCGCGAGCAGGACGAGCCCGCGCTGGCCGCCCAGGTGGCCGTCCGCGCGCGGCACGACGGCGCCCGCTCGGTCCTGCTGCTCTGCTACACCGCCGCGCCCGACCGCGACGTCCCGGACGGGGGCGCAGCCGTCCACGAGGTGCTGCCCCGGGCCGCCTTGGTCGACGCGCTCGTCGGCACGCTGGGGGAACGCGGCATCGGCTGCGCCGACGCGATCCTCGTCCGCGCCGGGCGCTGGCACTCCTACCACTGCGACATCGAAGACTGCTGTCCGCGGGGCGGCCGCGCGCTGCCCGAGCAGCCCACCCCCGCGACCGCGCGCCTGGCGGCCGAGGCGGCCGTCTCGGGGCGGGCGCCGCTGCCGGGACGTGCCGACCTCGAGCGCAGCGTCGCCGGCCCGGTGGGTCTGCGGGGGATCGTCGTCGAGGGCTTGTGCGAGCGGGTCGTGGCCGGCGTCCGGGCCGAGGCGGGCGCCGACGCCCAGGCGTCGCAGGCTCGCACCCTGTCGCTGCTCGCGGCCGCCCTGCGCTCGTACGAGCAGGGCACTCCGCGCCTCGACGACGAGACCGCGGTGCGCATCGTCCTGGGACTGCACGACAAGCCGACCCGCGACGAGGTGACGACGTGGGTCCTCGACGCCCCGGAGGAGCCGCTGCTCGCGCTGCTGCTCGACCTCGCCCGGCTCACCCCGGACGACGTCTGCGCCCCCGTGTGCACGGTCCTCGCCTGGGTCGCGCACGCGCTCGGCAACGGCGGCCTCGCCAACGTCGCCGTGGACCGGGCGCTGGCGCACGAGCCGGGCTACACCCTGGCCGAGCTGGTGCGCGACAGCCTCGACCGCCAGGTGTCGCCGAGCGAGCTGCGCCGGGTGAGCGAGGAGATCCGCGCGGAGCTCCGGCGGGAGCGCCCGGGGGCGTGACGGCGGCTGGGGAGTCCCGGGGCCCGGGGGCCCGGGCCGCAGCGGGACGGTCCACCATGAGCCCGTGCGCACGCGCGAGGTCGAGACTGCCGACGGCATCACCCTCGAGGTCCGGGACTCCGGTCCCGGACCCGCGGAGACGGTGCTGCTCCTGCACGGCTTCCCCCAGGACTCCTCGGCGTGGGACCGGGTGGTCCCGCCGTTGCGCGGGGCGGGCTACCGCGTGCTGGCCCCCGACCAGCGCGGCTACAGCCCCGGGGCGCGCCCCTCCGGCCGCCGCGCGTACGGCCTCGGCCGGCTCGTGGGGGACGCCCTCGGCGTGCTGGACGACGCGGGCGTGGACCGGGCGCACGTGGTCGGGCACGACTGGGGAGGCGGCGTCGCCTGGGCGCTGGCGGGCCGGCACCCCGACCGGCTGGCCTCCGTCACGGTGCTCTCCACGCCGCATCCGGCCGCCATGCGCGCCGCGATGCGTGGGAGCCAGGGTCTGCGCTCCGCGTACATGCTCGCCGCGCAGGTCCCCGTCGTGCCGGACCTGGCGCTCGGCGCCTTCGGCGCGCGCCCGCTGCGGACCGTGCTCGAGGCCAGCGGGCTGCCCGCCCCGGTGGCGCGCCACTACGCGGCCCGGATGGCCGAGCCGGGCGCGCTCACCGGCGCGCTGGGCTGGTACCGCGCGATCCCGGGGGACCGCACGAGCGCGGGCCGCTGCGGTGTCCCCGCGCTGTACGTGTGGGGCGCCCGTGACCCCGCCCTGGGGCGCCGAGCCGCCGAGGGAACCGAGGCCTTCGTCACCGGCCCGTACCGCTTCGAGGTGCTGCCCTCGGCCGGGCACTGGCTGCCGGAGACGGCCGCCGACGAGGTGGTCCCGCCGCTGCTGGAACACCTGGCCGCGTACCCCGCCTGAGCGACCGGGCAGCCCTCCGGCCGCGGGCGTGCGAAAATCGGTGCCAGCCGCGCGAGGCGGTACGGCCCACGATGCTTGACGACGTCCGGGCGGTGGTAGGCCCCCAGGGCTCCCCGCGCGAAGGAGACACCTGTGAGCGGCAACCTGACCTACCGGCACACCAACACCGCGGTGCTGTCGGTGTGCGCAGTCGACGCCCCGGTGGTGGTGACCTCCGCCGAGCTCGACGAGCGGCTCATGCCCACGTACGAGCGGGTGGGGCTGAGGCCCGGCATGCTCGAGAAGCTGGCCGGCATCCGGGAGCGGCGCTGGTGGCCGGGAGACGTCAGCTTCGCCGACGCGGCGGCCATGGCGGGTGCCAAGGCGCTGGCCGAGTCCGGGGTCGACCCGGCCCGGGTCGGGCTGCTCGTCGACACCTCGGTCTGCAAGGACAAGCTGGAGCCGTCCACGGCCGTCGCGGTGCACCACCAGCTGGGCATGGCCACCTCGTGCCTCAACTTCGACCTCTCCAACGCCTGCCTCGGCTTCGTCAACGGCATGCAGCTGGCCGCGACGATGATCGACGCCGGCACGATCGAGTACGCGCTGGTGGTCGACGGCGAGGGGAGTCGCTACACCCAGGAGCGGACCCTCGCGCGGCTGTCCCGGCCGGAGACGACCGCGGCCGACGTGCTCGAGCAGTTCGCCTCGCTGACCCTCGGCTCCGGCGGGGCGGCGATGGTCCTGGGCCGCGCCGACCTGCACCCGGAGGGTCACCGGTTCCTCGGCGGGGTGAGCAGGGCCGGGACCGAGCACCACGAGCTGTGCGTGGGCGACCTGGAGATGATGCGCACCGACTCCCGGGGCCTGCTCACCGCCGGACTGGCGCTGTCCCGGGAGCTGTGGGCCGACGCCGGCGGGCACCACGACTGGTCGGCGATGGACCGCTACGTCATCCACCAGGTCTCGCAGGTCCACACCGCGGCGATCGTCGACGCCCTCGACATCGACCGCGACCGGGTCCCGCTGACCTTCCCGACCAGGGGCAACATCGGCCCGGCGTCGGTGCCGTTCACGCTCGCCGGCGAGGCCGACACCCTCGCCGCCGGTGACCGGGTGCTGCTCATGGGCATCGGTTCCGGGCTCAACGCCGCGTGCGCCGAGCTCGCCTGGTGAGCCCCGCGAGCCTGCCCCCAGACGGGCTCCCCGGGCTCGACCCGGCCTGGTCGCGGCTGGTCGAGGCCGACGACGCCGACGGCGTAGGACGCCGCTGGCACCTGCTGGACAGCGGCGACCCGGCCGGCCCGGACCCCGCGCGCGGCACGCTGCTGTGCGTCCACGGGAACCCGACCTGGTCCTACCTGTGGCGCGGGCTGCTCGCGCAGCCACCCGCCGGTTGGCGGGTCCTGGCCGTGGACCAGCTCGGCATGGGCTGGTCCGAGCGCCCCGCCGGGACCCGGAGGCTGGCCCAGCGGGTCGCCGACCTCGGCGGGCTCACCGCGGCCCTCGGCGTCGACGGTCCCGTCGTCACCGTCGCGCACGACTGGGGGGGTCCCGTCTCGCTGGGCTGGGCCCTCGCCCACCGCGACCAGGTGCGCGGGGTGGTGCTCGCCAACACCGCGGTACACCAGCCGGCCGGCGCGGCCGCCCCGGCGCTGATCCGGCTGGCCCGGACCGCCGCGCTGCGGCAGACCGTCTGCGTGCGGACCCCGGCGTTCGTCCGGGCCACCACGGCTCTCTCCCGGCCCGCGCTGGCGACCGACGTCCGTGCCGCCTTCGCGGCCCCGTACGGTGCAGCGGACCGGCGCCGCGCGGTCGGGGACTTCGTCGCCGACATCCCACTCGAGCCGGGTCACCCCAGCGCGACCACTCTGGACGGGATCGCCGAGGGCATTCGGTCCCTCGACCTCCCCGCGCTGCTCGTGTGGGGACTCCAAGACCCGGTCTTCTCCGACCGCTACCTCCGCGACCTCCTCGACCGGATGCCGCACGCCGACGTGCACCGGTTCGAGGGCTCCTCGCACCTCGTCACGGAGGACGCCCCGCAGGCCCTCGACGTGGTCCGGCGGTGGGTGGCAGATCTGGACGGTGGGGGCACGGACGAACCCCGCCCGGAGGGCGAGTCGTCCCCCCCGCTGTGGGGGCCGCTCGGCGACCGGGCCGGGGATCCGGGCCCGGCGGTCGTCGAGGTCTCCGGACGCAGCGTCTCCTGGGACCTGCTGGAGCGCCGGGTCCGCGAGATCGCGGCCGGCCTGGCTGCGGCGGGCGTCCGCCGGGGGGACCGGGTGGCGCTCCTCGTGCCCCCGGGCGCCGACCTCACGGCGGCCGTGTACGCGTGCTGGCGGGCCGGTGCCGTCATCGTCGTCGCCGATGCCGGGCTGGGCCTGCGGGCCATGGGCCGAGCGCTGCGCGGAGCCGGCCCGGACTGGGTCATCGGCACCGGCCAGGGGCTGGCCGCCGCCCGGGCGATGCGCGTTCCCGGCCGTCGGGTCCTGGCGGGCCGGGTGGACCGCGTGACCGCGCGGGCGCTCGGCGCCTCGACCACCCTGGCCGGCCTGGCCGGCCTCGGGCGGGTCAGCGCGCTCCCGCCGGAACCGGCGGACGGCGACGAGTGCGCGGTGGTGTTCACGTCCGGGGCGACCGGGCCGGCCAAGGGCGTCGTCTACCGGCACGGCCAGGTGCGCGCCCAGCTCGCGGCGCTGCGGCGCACGTACGGGATCACGGCCGACGACCGGCTGGTGGCTGCGTTCGCGCCGTTCGCGCTGTACGGCCCGGCGCTCGGCATCGCCTCGGCGGTGCCCGAGACCGACGTCACGGCGCCGTCCACGCTCACGGCCGACGCCCTGGCCGCGGCCGTCGCCTCCGTCGACGCCACCCTGGTGTTCGCGTCGCCGGCGGCGCTGCGGGGCGTGGTGGCGACGGCCGGGCGCCCAGCCCCGGAACGTGCGAAGGCGCTCGCGGGGGTCCGGCTGGTGCTGTCCGCGGGAGCGCCCGTGCCCGCCGCGCTGCTGCGGTCCCTCCGCGAGGTCCTCCCGTCGGCGACGGCGCGCACGCCGTACGGCATGACCGAGGCGCTGCCGGTGGCCGACATCTCGCTGGAGGAGATCGAGGAGGCCGGACGCGGCGACGGCGTCTGCGTCGGGCGCCCCGTGGCCGGGGTGGACGTCCGGATCAGTGCGGTCGACCCGCTGGGCGCGGCCACCGGGCCGCTCACCCGGCACCCGGGGGTGGTGGGCGAGGTCTGCGTCCGCGCCGCCCACGTCAAGGACCGCTACGACCGGCTGTGGGGCACCGAGCGGGAGTCCGGCCGGGACCGTGGCTGGCACCGCACCGGCGACGTCGGACACCTCGACGACAGCGGCAGGCTGTGGATCGGGGGCCGCCTCGGGCACGTCGTGACGTGCGCCGGCGGCGTCGTCACGCCGGTCGGGGTCGAGCAGGCCGTCGAGGAGCTGGCGGGCGTGCGGGCCGCGGCGGCCGTCGGGGTGGGTCCGGCCGGCACCCAGCAGCTGGTCGTCGTGGTGGTGCCCGGGGAGCGGGCCGCCTCCCACGGTGCCCTCGCCTCCGCGGACCTCGCGGCCGCGGTCCGGGCCGCCGTGGACCACGACGTCGCGGCGGTGCTCCGGGTCGACGCGCTGCCGGTGGACATCCGGCACAACGCCAAGGTCGACCGCGCCCGTGTCTCCCGGTGGGCGGCGTCGGTGCTCGCGGGGGAGCGGGTCCGCCGGCCGTGAAGCTCCTGGTCACCGGCGGGAGCAGCCTGCTCGGCGGCTCGCTGGCCGCAGCGCTGATGGCCCGCGGCGACGACGTGACCGTCCTCCAGCGGCACGCCGCGGGCCTGCCCGGCTCCGAGGTGCTCGCCGACGTGGCCGACGCCCCGGCCGTCTCGGCCGCCGTCGCCGGCCAGGAGGTCGTCGTCCACCTGGCCGCCAGGGTGGGCGTCGTCGGCGCCTGGCCGGACTTCGAGCGGACCAACGTCCAGGGCACCCGCGCGGTCGTCGAGGCATGCCTGCGGCACGGGGTCCGCCGGCTCGTCCACGTCTCGTCCCCGTCGGTCGCGCACGCCGGGGAGCCGCTGGTGGGTGCCCCCGCCGGACCGGCCGACCCGGCCGCGGCGCGCGGGCACTACGCGCGCAGCAAGGCGGTCGCCGAGCGGGTCGCGCTCGCGGCAGACGGGCCCGGCCTGTCCGTCGTGGCGCTCCGGCCGCACCTCGTGTGGGGGCCGGGTGACACCCAGCTCGTCGGCCGGATCGTGGAGGGGGCACGCGCCGGGCGGCTCGCCTACGTGGGCAGTGGTGCCGCGCTCGTCGACACGACGTACCTGCCCAACGCGGTCGACGCGCTGCTCGCCGCGGTCGACGCCGACGTCCGCGGCGAGGCACTCGTGGTGTCGAACGGCGAGCCGCGGCCGATCGCCGAGATCGTGGCGGGGATCTGCCGCGCGGCGGGTGCCCCCGAGCCGCGCCGGCACGTCCCGTACGCCGTGGCCAAGGGTGGCGGGCTGCTGGTCGAGGGGCTGTGGCGCGCGCTCCGCCGCGACGACGACCCGCCCATGACGCGCTTCCTCGCCGAGCAGCTGGCCACCGCGCACTGGTTCGACCAGCGGCGGACCCGCCAGGTCCTCGGCTGGGTCCCGCGGGTCGCGCTCGACGACGGGCTCGCCGAGCTGGGGCGCTGGTACCGCGCCGGCTGAGCGTGGATGAGCCTCGTGGTCAGCGCACGGTCGACAGGCCGTCCAGCAGCGCCATCTCGTCGCCGTCGAGGACGAAGCCGTACACGTCCGCGTTGCCGACGATGCGCTCCCGGCGGGCCGAGCGCGGGATGACGGCGACCCCGTGCTGGAGGTGCCAGCGCACGACCACCTGCGCGGGGGTGACGCGGTGGTGCTCGGCCACGCCGCCGAGCACCGGGTCGGTGAGGTCGCCGGACCGGAACGGGCTGTACCCCTCGGGTGCCACACCCCGCTCCCGGCAGCCGGCGAGGAACCGCGGGTCGTGCAGCGTCGGGCTCCACTCGACCTGGTCGACCGCGGGCGTGACGCCGGTGGCGGCGGTCAGCTCGTCGACCTGGCCGAGCGAGTAGTTGCTGACCCCGACGTCCCGGACGAGACCGTCGGCCCGGGCCCGGACGAACGCCTCCCAGACGTCCGGCCGGGCGGCGCCGCCGGGCGGCCAGTGCACGAGCCACAGGTCCACCTGGGCGAGCCCGAGCGCCTCGAGGCTCTGCTCCAGCGTCTGGGTGGGCCGGTCGACCCGGTCGGGCGGCAGCTTGGTGGCCACGAAGACGTCCTCGCGCGCCAGCCCGCTCGTGGCGACCGCCGCCCCGACCTCGCGCTCGTTCCCGTACATCGTGGCAGTGTCGAGGTGGCGGTAGCCCGCCTCGAGCGCCCACTCCACGGCCTGCCGGGCGCTGTCGCCGCGCAGCTGCCAGGTGCCGAAGCCGAGCAGCGGCATCCGGCCGCCGCCGGGCAGGTGGACGGTGAACTCCTCGGTGTCTCCGGCGTGGGCCATGTCCCCATCATCGGTCGGGCGGGGCCGGTGCCGCACGTCTGCCGGCACGGCACACTTGGCCGCGTGCCGGAGGACTTCGTCGTCGCCCGCAACCCGGACCCCGACTCGACCCTGCCGTACCTCGTGCGGCTCCCGCTCGGGCCGGAGGGCATCGTCCTCAAGGCACGCGACACCTGGCCGCGGACGGCCAAGATCTACTGCCACCGGGCCGCCGAGTGGCCGCCCGACCCCCAGGTGGTCGAACGGGTCGCCGTACGGTCCTGCGTACGTCGCGGGGCGGCCATCGACCTCGTCCTGGACCGCGGCCGCGAGAACCGCTCGCAGTTCGTCCTCACCCGCATCCGTGGCGGGCGGGAGGCGATCTTCTGGCAGTCCGCCCGGACGGCGAAGCAGGCGCGGCCCAACGTGGGCGCGCCTCGTGGGCGTGCCCAGGGGATCGGGGAGCTCGAGGTGCTCGTCGACATCCGCGAGCGGTACCCGTACCGATTCGCGCGGCGCGGCGCCGTCCGGATGGTCCGCCGACCCCTGGCCGCGGGCGACTACGCGGTCGAGCTGGCCGGCCGCGTGGTGGCGGGGGTGGAGCGCAAGTCGCTGGCCGACCTGTCGGCCAGCCTGATGTCCGGCCGGCTGCGCTACGCCCTGGCCGAGCTGGCGTCGCTCCCGCGGGCGGCCGTGGTCGTCGAGGACCGCTACTCCTCCGTCTTCAAGCTCGAGCACGTCCAGCCGTCCGCGGTCGCCGATGCCCTCGCCGAGGCCCAGGTCCGCTACCCCGGCGTGCCGGTCGTCTTCTGCGAGACCCGTCCGCTCGCCGAGGACTGGACCTACCGCTTCCTCGCCGCCGCGCTGGTGGAGCTGGACAAGGAAGCCGCGGCGGCGCAGGTCGAGCTGCCGGCGGCCGGCCCGCTGGCTCCGGCGGCGCCGACCACCGCCGAGGTCCGCGCGTGGGCGGTCGCCCAAGGGCTGTCCGTGAGCGACCGCGGCCGGCTGCGGCCGGAGGTGTGGGCTGCGTTCGCGTCCCGCGGCGGGTCCGACACCCGCCCCGGCGGAACGCTCAGGTGAAGTCGAACACCAGCCGTGCCGGCACCTTGCCGGCCAGGACCTCCTCGAAGCACTCGTTGACGTCCTCGAGCGCCCGCGGTTCGGCCACCACCCGCGTCCGTCCCTGCCGGTGCAGCTCGAAGCACTCCGCGAGGTCGTTGCGCGTGCCGACCAGCGACCCGATCACCCGGATACCGCGGAGCACGGTCTCGAAGACCGGCAGCTCGAGCCGGTTGTCGGCCGGCAGCCCCACCAGCACCAGGCGGCCGTTGGGGTTGAGCGCGGCGTGCGCGGCCCGCATGGCGGCCGGGGAGGGCACGGTGACGACGGCGACGTCCACGCCGCCGAGGGCGGCCACGTCCTCGGCCTGGTCACCGCGGGCGTCGACCACGTGGTGGGCGCCCAGCTCCTGGGCCAGCGCCAGCTTCTCGTCCTCGACGTCGACCGCCACGACGGTGGTGCCGAACACCCCGGCGTACTGCAGGGCGAGGTGCCCGAGGCCACCCACGCCGACGACCATCGCGACATCCGTCGGCTTGGGCTCGGCGACCTTGAGGGCCTTGTACGTCGTCACACCCGCGCACGTGATGGGTGCAGCGTCGAAGGAGGAGACCTCGTCCGGTACCGGCACGACGTGGCTCGCGTACGCCAGCGTGAACTCGGCGTAGCCGCCGTCCATCGTGTAGCCCATGTACTGCGGGGCCGGGCAGTAGGTCTCCCACCCGCCGATGCAGTACTTGCAGTGACCGCACGCGTGGCCGAGCCACGGCAGGGCGACCCGGTCGCCCACGCCCACCGGCAGGTCTCCCTCGCCGACCTGCACGATGCGGCCGACGCCCTCGTGGCCGGGGATCAGCGGCATCTTCGGCTTGACCGGCCAGTCACCGCGGGCGGCGTGGATGTCGGTGTGGCAGAGGCCGCTGGCCTCGATCTGCACGACCACCTGGCCGGGACCGGGTGTCGGCACCGGGACGTCACGGATCTCCAGCGGGTCGTTGAACGCGGGGACGACTGCGGCCTTCATGGAGGGCTCCTCGGGTGGATGGTGTGGGCACCAGTCCACCGGGTGTCGCCGCGCCGTGGAACCGGTAGTCCGGTCCGTCCCCACGGCCGAAAGTCCCGTCCGCGTGCCCCGTCGAGCAGCCGGCGGGAGGTCGTGGAGCAGGGGCGGCGCCGTCCCCTCCAGATCGGCGCCGAACCCGCTTCCACCGTCACCGCCGGCCCGTCGACCACCCCCCGATGCGTCTCCGCGATCGCCCCGGCCCGGCTGCGAGCACGACGGTACGGCCTCGGGTGGTCGGGTCGATCCCCTCGAGCCGCCTTCTCGGCTCTACGGCGCGCAGGTCTGTCCGTTCGGTGGATACCCGGTCCAGCACTCGGCCCACCGGCACCCCCGCGTGCCGTCTCCGTCGTCGACGCTGCTACGGACGAAGCAGGGTCTTGACCGAGCGCCGCTCGTCCATGGCCGCGTACGCCTCGGGCGCCTGCTCCAACGGGAGCTCCAGGTCGAACACCCGGCCCGGGTCGATCCGGCCGGCCAGCACGTCCGCGAGCAGCTCGTCGAGGTAAGCGCGCACCGGCGCGACCCCGCCTCCGACCACGAGGTTGTCGTCGAAGACGGTGCGGACGGGCACCTGGGCGCCGTGCGGCACCCCGACGAAGCCGACCCGGCCGCCCGGGCGGGCGCACCCGAGCGCCTGGGCCATGGACTGCTCCGTGCCGACGCACTCGAGGACGCTGTCGGCGCCGACGCCGCGGAGGAGCTCCACGACCGCGGCCACTCCCTCACCTCCCCGCTCGGCGACCACGTCGGTGGCGCCGAACTCCCGTGCCAGCGCCTGCCGGTCGGCGTGCCGCGACATCGCGACCACCGTGGCAGCGCCGAGCCGCCGCGCCGCCAGCACTCCGCAGAGCCCGACAGCACCGTCACCCACCACCACCACGGTGGAGCCCCGACGCACGCCCGCCCGGACGGCCGCGTGGTGGCCGGTCCCCATGACGTCGGAGAGCGTGAGCAGGCTCGGGACGAGTGCCTCGTCGGGAGGCTCCGGCGTGGCCACGAGCGTGCCGTCGGCAAGCGGGACGCGCGCCCGCTCACCCTGGCAGCCGTCGACCGGCAGCCCGTGCTCGTCCTCGCCACCCCACCAGGCCCCGTGCTCGCACGAGGTGTGGATCCCGTTGCGGCAGTGGACGCAGGTGTTGTCGCTGATCGCAAAGGGTGCGATGACGAAGTCGCCCGGGCGGACGGTTGCGACCTCTGCCCCCACCTCCTCGACGACGCCCACCATCTCGTGCCCGATCCGGCGTGGTCGTCGGACCGGGCTCGCGCCGCGGTACGGCCACAGGTCCGACCCGCAGACGCAGGCGGCCACCACGCGCACGACCGCGTCGGTGGGCTGGAGAACCTTCGGGTCGGGCACGTCCTCGACCCGGATGTCACGCTCGCCGTAGATGAGGGTCGCCCGCACGTGGCCTCCGGTGGTCCGCCGCTCGGCGCGGCCCCCTTGGGTGACCGCTGCCGTCCCGCACCGTACCGAGCCCGGGTGCGGGGACGGGCCGGACGGCCCTGCGTTGCCGGGGCACTGTGGGGGGACGCTGAGGAGGTGCGAGAGCAGCCCTTCGCGGTGGAGCGCCCGGGCGCGCAGGACCTGCTGCAGCTCGCGGTCGACGTCGGCCCGGCTCCGATGCAGGTGGGCGTCGCCGTCGTGCTCGACCGTGAGATCCCGGTGGAACGCATGCTGGACGCGCTGGCTGCCCGGGTGGCCGGTGCCCCCAGGCTGCGGCGGCGGCTGGTGACCACGCCCCCCGGCTGCGGTCGGCCGGTGTGGATGGACGACCCCAGCTTCGACGTGCGCAGGCACGTCCGGGCGGTCGAGTGCCCCGCTCCGGGTGACGAGGAGGCGCTGCTCGGCATCGTGGCCACCCTCGTCACCCGCCCGCTGCGGCGGTCGCAGCCGCTGTGGGCGGCGTCCGTCGTCACCGGTCTGGCAGGCGGGCGCTGCGCCCTCGTGGTCGTGATGCACCACGTGCTCGCCGACGGCATCGGCGGCCTCGCCGTCCTGGCTCAGCTCCTCGACGGCGCGGTGGAGCCGAGACGGGACGACGGCTTTCCGCAGCCACTGCCGCCGCCGTCGCGACTCGCCGCCGAGGCCTGGGCGAGCCGGTGGCGGTTGCTCGGCAGCGTGCCGGCCCGGCTGCGCGACGTGGCCGCTGGGTTCCGGGAGCTCGGCGGTGGGCCTCCCACGGCCGCTCCGGCCACGTCGCTGAACGCGCCGACCGGGCCCCGTCGTCGCCTCGGGGTGGCGCGGGCCGACCTCGCCGCGGCCAAGGTCGCCGGCAGGGCGGCCGGGGGGACCGTGAACGACGTCGTGCTGGCCGCCGTGACCGGCGCCCTCGGCGAGCTCTGCCTGTCCCGTGGGGAGCGGCTGGACTCGGTCGTCGTGTCGGTGCCGGTGTCGGCCCGCCGATCCGCGACGGTGCGCGACGCGGGCAACGCGGTGGGGGCCATGCCGCTGACCCTGCCCACCCGCGGCGACGCGCCGGACCGGCTGCGGGTCATCGCCGCGGCCACCCGCTCGCGCAAGGTGGGCCGACGCGGCACGTCCACCGCCGTCCTCGGGCCCGTCTTCTCGGCGCTCGCCGGGACGGGGACGTTCCGCTGGTTCATCGAGCACCAGCGTCTCGTCACCACGTTCGTGACCAACGTCCGTGGGCCGGACCGCCCGGTCACCTTCCTGGGCGCGCGGGTCGTCGACCTCGTCCCGGTGTCCGTGGTCCCGGGCAACGTCACCGTGGCGTTCACCGTCCTCTCGTACGCGGGGAGGCTCGTCGTCACGCTGGTCGCCGACCCCGACCGGGTGCCGGAGCTGGACCGCCTGACGGCCGGGGTTCAGGCGGGACTGGATGCGCTCTGCCGACCGGTCGCGGACCGGACCACGGCGTCCAGCGCCCCGGCGTGGGCCCCGCGCCAGTAGACCTGACCGCAGCGCGTGCAGCGGGAGAAGGCCGCGTACGAGCGTCGCGTCCCCGGCCGGAGGTCCGCCGCGACGGAGGGCTTGTCGGCCGGCGCCAGGAGGCCGTTGCAGCGCGTGCAGCGCGTGTACGGAGCCAGCGGCGGGGCGAAGCGGTCCAGGACGTCCGCCAGCTGCTCGTCGGTGCGACGTCCCCGTACGTAGGCGCAGTACGGGACCGCACGGCGGCGCAGCAGCCCGAGGTCCCTGGTGAGGAGCACGCGGGCCTCGGCAGCAGCCCGGTGGGCGAGGGCGGCGTCGTCGGCCTCCCTGTCGTACGCCGTGTCCACTCCGAGCACGCGCAGGCGCCTCGCCAGCGCCCCGAGGTGGACGTCGAGCAGGAATCGCGAGGGACCGGCCGGCAGGCGCTGCGGCCGGCCGACCGGGGCGACCACGACGAGGTCGCCGTCGGCCGGCCGGTGGCCGGGTGGCAGGTCCACCGAGCCGAGCCGCAGGCTCCCCACCTCGGGCAGCGGGACGCCGGTGCTCTCCACCAGGTGGCCCAGGGTGGACGTCGCGTCGAGCGGCACCCGCAGCTCGTCGCGGCGGCGACGGGACGGCACGAAGCGCGCGAGGTCACCCTCGAGGCGCAGCACCAGCGTCCCGGCCACGGGTCGAGGATGACACCGGGGCGTCCCGGACCGGGGCCGTGCGCCGGTCGGCGGCGACCCGTGCGGCGATCTCGGGCGTGAGCGGGGTGGCGATGTAGCCGCCGTGCACGTCACCGAAGACGTGTACCTGCTCCGGCTCGCGCGCGGCGAGCAGGGCCACGTAGGCGCAGACGACGGCGTCCACCCTGTCCTCGACCCGGCGGAGGTCGACCTTGCGCGAGGCGGTGACCACGGCTCGCCGGACCTCTCGCCAGGGCGCGTGGTCGCTGACGAGCAGCGGGGGCTCCGCGGCGGAGAGGCCCTCGAGGTGGTGGAGCAGCGACGTCAGCTCGGCGCGGAGCAGCACGAGGTCCCGACCGGGCTTGTGCTTGTAGCGCAGCACGTGCGGCAGCCCGAAGAGCGAGATGGTGGCCGGGTGGGGGAACACCTCGAGCACTCGCCGCGGTGCCGCCGAGTCGGGGTCGATGTCGAGGCCGAGGCGCTCGGCGATCCGCAGCGCCCGGGACGACCCC
>DATHTV010000222.1:0-45964 GCA_035462845.1 Jiangellales bacterium | reverse complement strand
GAGGGTGTGTTCGGGCTGACCGGTCCCGTCGACGCCGCGGCCGAGTGCTGGGCGGCGGTCGACGCCCTCGCCCGCCAGTGGCGACGCGAGGGCCGGCCAGGGACGCTCGACCAGCTGCGCTTCGACGCCGCGCACTATCTGCTCACGACCCGACCCGAGGCCGACCGCGCACCGGCCGGCAGCTGGCTCGGCCAGATCACCGTCCCGCTGTCCTCCGTGCTCGGCTTCGACGACGCCCCCGGCGAGATCCTGGGCGTCGGGGCGGTCCCTGCGGCGCTGGCCCGCAGGCTGCTGGCGGAGGCGCCGGTCTGGCAACGGTTGCTGACCAACCCGGTGGACGGCACGTGGTCCTGCAACGCATCCGGTCCTACCGGCCGACGGCCGAGATGCGCCGCTTCGTCCTGGCCCGCAGCGGGGGCGTCTGCTCGGCACGCGGGTGCGGCGCCACCGCCGGACTCCAGACCGATCACCTCGACCGGTACCCGGAGGGACCCACCACCTCGCTCAACCTCGGCCCCGACTGCCCGCCGGACCACAACGGCAAGACCCACGGGCACTGGATCCACGAGTTGGACCCCGACAGCGGCGCGCTACGGCAGACGAGCCCGCTCGGGCGGCAGTACACCACCCGGCCCACGCCACCCGTGGGACCGACCGGGCTCCATGCCGACGACGAGGGCGTCGACGGTGGTGGGCCGGCCGGGCAGGACCCGCTGGACCGGCTCGACGGGCAGGACCGGCTCGACGGGCAGGACCGGCTGGACTGGGCTCAACGACTCGGAGCCGGGGCCGGCGACGTCGACGAGGACGTGCCACGCTTCGACCGGCTCTCGGGCGACGCCGTCCCCCCGGTGCCGGACCTGGTACCCGCCGACGACTCGTACGCCGCCGAGGCGGGACCGCCAGACCCGGCGGCCGACCAGGACCGCTGGCCGCACGTCGAGGAGGCACTGCTGGCGGCGCGGCGGCGTGAGCGCCGCGAGCGTGCCGCCCGCCTGACCGCCGCCCGGGCTGCCGCCGCTCGCCGTACGGAGGAGGCGGCGGCAGCCGAGCAGGCTCACCGGGACGAGATGGCAGCGTGGAACGCCCAGCTGGAGGAGATCACCGACCACGACCTCGTGGCCGCGCTCGACGCCGAGGCGCTCGCCGAGCTGGAGGCCGGACTCGACTGGGGCCTCGACCCCGCTCTCACCGCCGCCCTTGCTGCCGGGCCGGTCGGCGCGACCGCGTCATGACGCCCTGCGGTCCCACCCACGGCGACAGCGACCGAGGTCGCCGGTCCACCCGCCTGGCGGTAGACCGATGACCGTCCCGCTGGCGGCCTCAGTACCGGTACTGATCGCTCTTGTACGGGCCCTCGACGTCGACGCCGATGTACTCGGCCTGCTGCTTGGTGAGTCGGGTGAGGTGGACGCCCAGAGCGTCGAGGTGGAGACGCGCCACCTTCTCGTCGAGGTGCTTCGGCAGCGTGTGCACGCCCAGCGCGTACTGGTCGCGCTTGGTGTAGAGCTCGATCTGCGCGAGCACCTGGTTGGAGAAGGAGTTCGACATCACGAAGCTCGGGTGGCCGGTGGCGTTGCCGAGGTTGAGCAGCCGGCCCTCGCTGAGAACGAGCACGGTGTGACCGTCGGGGAAGCGCCACTCGTGGACCTGCGGCTTGATCTCCGTCCGCACGATGCCGGGCACTCGGGCGAGACCGGCGATGTCGATCTCGTTGTCGAAGTGGCCGATGTTCCCGACGATCACCTGGTGCTTCATCCGGGCCATGTCGGCAGCGGTGATGACGTCCCGGTTGCCCGTGGCGGTGATGAAGATGTCGGCGGTCTCGACGACGTCGTCCAGGGTCAGCACCGGGTACCCGTCCATCGACGCCTGCAGCGCGCAGATCGGGTCGATCTCGGTGACCACGACCTTGGCCCCCTGGCCGCGCAGCGACTCCGCGCAGCCCTTGCCGACGTCGCCGTACCCGAAGATCACCGCGGTCTTGCCGGCGATCATCACGTCGGTGGCACGGTTGATGCCGTCGACGAGGGAGTGGCGGCAACCGTAGCGGTTGTCGAACTTCGACTTGGTCACCGAGTCGTTGACGTTGATCGCCGGGAAGAGCAGCGAGCCGGCACGGAACATCTCGTACAGGCGCAGGACCCCGGTCGTGGTCTCCTCGGTGACGCCGAGGACGCCGGCCGACAGGGTGGTCCACTTCTGCGGGTCTGCGGCGACGCTGCGGCCCAGCAGCTCGAGGACGACGCGGTACTCCTCGCTGTCCGCCTCGTCGGGCCGCGGCACGGCGCCGGCGCGCTCGAACGCGACGCCCTTGTGCAGCAGCAGGGTGGCGTCCCCACCGTCGTCCAGCAGCATGTTCGGACCGGCCGACGCGGCACCCTCGGCTGCCGGCCAGGTGAGCGCCTGCTCGGTGCACCACCAGTACTCCGCGAGTGTCTCGCCCTTCCAGGCGAAGACGGGCACCCCCCGGAGGTCGTCCGGCGTACCGTCCGGTCCGACGACGACGGCCGCGGCGGCGTGGTCCTGGGTCGAGAAGATGTTGCACGAGGCCCAGCGGACCTCGGCACCGAGCGCGACGAGCGTCTCGATGAGCACCGCCGTCTGCACGGTCATGTGCAGCGAGCCGGTGATCCGGGCGCCGCGCAGCGGCTGACGCTCGGCGAACTCGGCGCGCAGCGCCATCAGGCCGGGCATCTCGTGCTCGGCCAGCCGGATCTCCTTGCGGCCGAACTCGGCGAGCGAGAGGTCTGCCACCTTGTGGTCGATCGACATGGATGTCCTTCCGGTACGGGGTCGGGGTGGGCCGCACAGGCCGTGCGCAGCGCACGACCGAGCAGCCCCGGCGCGGCCCCTCTGGGCCCGCGGCATCACCTGCGCCGGACAGCCGCCGAGTCTACCCGCGGCTCAGGCCTCGGCGCGCCCCAATGCCAGGGACAGGTACGCGGCCGCGAAGCGGCCGGTGGCGAGCAGCGACGCGAACCGGCCCACGTCCGGACCCTCCGTGGCCGTCACGGTGTGGACGCGGACACCCCGCCGCTCGGCCGCGTCGAGGATCCGCTGCTGCGACGCGCGCAATGCGGGAGCGGTCGCCGCGCCGTCGTCCAGGACGACCAGCGCCGGTCGCGCCGTCGGCTCGGCGTCGTAGGGATCCGCGAAGATGTCGACCTCGGCGGCGCGGAGCAGCATCGGCACGATCTGCGCCTCCTCCCCGGCGATCGCCGGGCGCCCGCTGGCGGCCCGCAGCTCCTCGGCGACACGCCGGGCAGCGCGGGCCGCGAGCACTGACCCGCCCCAGACGACCGGCACCGCGTCGGCGAGCACGAGGGCCAGCTCCTTGGCCGGGTTCGCCTCGAGGCCGCTGCCCGGAGCGCAGCGGACCGCCACCTCGTCGAGCGCGTCCGCCACCGGGGTCGCCGAGACCTCCGGCCCGAGGCCGAGCCGGTGCAGGGCGCAGAGCACCGGGACCGACTGCGCCAGCGGATCGGTGGTCCCGGCCGGCAGCAGGGTCGTGGCGCGCGAACCCGCCGCCTCGGCCAGCGGCGAGGGGACCGGTGCGGCGACCAGCAGGTCGCACCCGCGCCGGACGGCCTCGCCGACCACGCCGATCTCCTCCTCCCCGGTCCCGGTCGTCGACATCACGACGGCCAGGTCGAGCGGCCCCGCCCACCCGGGCAGTCCCGGGTGCGGCCAGGCCACGAACGGCACCGGGCACACCGGCTCGAGCACCGCCCGGAACAGCCGCCCGTCCGGTCCGGCGGCGACGACCGCGCGGGGCCGGCCCTGCTCGGCGATGCCAGCGAGGGCCTCGGACGCGGCCACGTCGGCGCGCCGCACCTCGGCACCCCAGCCCGCCACCCGCCTCAGGTCGTCGTCGATCCGGGCCAGCCGCTCGGGGTCGTCCAGCACGCCGTCGTCGAACATGCTCGCCATGTCAGCGCCCCGGTCGGCGGGCTTCGTCGACCAGGAGGACCGGGATGTCGTCCCGGACCGGGTAGGCCAGCCCGCACTCGGGAGAGGTGCAGACGAGCTCCCCCGCCGGGTCGTCGACGCGCAGTGCCGAGCGGCACTGCGGGCAGGCCAGGATCTCCAGCAGGGCGGGATCGATCCTCATCCGGTCCTCCCGGGCTCGGCGGCGGTGACCGCGGCGACGACCTCGTCGCGCAGCCGCGCCATGGTGCCGGCGTCGCCGGCCTCGACGTTGAGCCGCAGCAGCGGCTCGGTGTTGGACGGCCGCACGTTGAACCACCAGCTGCCGTGCGTAGACGTGGGGCCGCCGTGCGTGGAGGTGGGGCCGCCGTGCTCGACGGTGAGGCCGTCCAGCTCGTCGGTCCGGACGCCCTCCCGTACGGCAAAGGCGGCCCGGACCGCCTCGATCGCCCGCCGGGGGTCGCCCACCCGCAGGTTGACCTCGCCGGACCCGGCGTAGCGCTCGTACGAGGCCACCAGCTGCGACAGCCGGGTGCCCGCGGGCTCGGCGGCCAGCGCGGCGAGGGTGTGCAGGGCCGCGAGCATGCCCGAGTCGGCCCGCCAGAAGTCGCGGAAGTAGAAGTGGCCCGAGTGCTCCCCGCCGAAGACCGCACCGGTCTCCGCCATCGCCCGCTTGATGTAGGAGTGCCCGACGCGGGTGCGGACGGGGGTCCCGCCGTGCTCGCGGACGACCTCGGGCACCGCCCGCGAGGTGATGAGGTTGTGGATCACCGCGGCACCGGGGTCGCGGGCCAGCTCCCGGACGGCGATCAGCGCCGTCAGCGCGGACGGCGACACGGGCTCGCCGCGCTCGTCGACGACGAAGCAGCGGTCCGCGTCGCCGTCGAAGGCAAGCCCGAGGTCTGCCCCGGTCTCCCGCACCGTCGCCTGCAGGTCGACGAGCGTGGTGGGGTCGAGCGGGTTCGCCTCGTGGTTCGGGAAGGTGCCGTCCAGCTCGAAGTACAGGGGGACGACGGCGAACGGGAGCCCGTCGAGCACCGCCGGGACCGTGTGGCCGGCCATCCCGTTGCCGGCGTCGACGACCACGGTCAGTGGACGCGCCTCGCCGAGGCCGACCAACCGGTGCAGGTACGCCGCGTAGTCCGCGAGCACGTCCCGCCGGCTGATCGTGCCGGGGGCGGCTGCCACCGGCAGCCGCGGACCCGCCGCCAGGTCGCGCAGCCGCTCCAGCCCGGTGTCCCACGCGACCGGGGTCGCCCCGGCCCGGCACAGCTTGATCCCGTTGTACGCGGCCGGGTTGTGGCTGGCGGTGAACATCGCTCCCGGGAGGCCGAGGTGGCCGCTGGCGAAGTACAGCTGGTCGGTGGAGGCGAGGCCGATCAGCACGACGTCGGCGCCCTGGGCGCTCACCCCGGCCGCGAAGGCCTCGCTGAGCGGGACCGAGGACTCCCGCATGTCGTGGCCCACGACCACGCAGTCCGCCCGCCCACCCTCGGCCGGATCCCCGAGGACGTGCACCGCCGCCGCCCCCAAGGCGCCGGCGAGGTCGGCGTCCAGCTCCTCGGGCACCAGCCCGCGGATGTCGTAGGCCTTGACGATGCGGGCGAGGTCGGGCACCCGTGGAGGCTATCCGGACCCGGCCGGCGGCCACGCCCGGGGGACGTCAGCCGCGGTCGGCGCCCGGCGTGCGCAGCACCCGGAGGTGACCGCGGCGGCCCACCTCGGCGGCGGCCGGGGTGGGCGCCGCCGGCTGCGGTCGCGCCGCCTCGCGGACCGCGTCGGCGAGGGCGAGCAGGTCGTCGCTGCTGGGGCCCAGCGCGGCGGGGTCCGGCGCCAGCCGGATCACCTCCCAGCCGCGCGGAGCCACGAGCCGCTCCGCGTGCTCGGTGCACAAGTCGTACGAGTGGGGCTCGGCGTAGGTCGCCAGCGGTCCGAGCACCGCGGTGGAGTCGGCGTAGACGTACGTGAGCGTCGCCACGGCCGTACGGGCACAGGCGGACCGGGAGCAGCGTCGGACCGGGCTCACGGACCGAACCGTAGCGCCGACCGCCGACGAAGCCGCGCACCAGGTGTCCCCGAGCGCCCGTGTCGCCGGCACCCGTGTCGCCGGCGCCCGTGTCGCCGGCGCGCGATCCGTCGTCGGCGGTCATCGGGGTCGCTAGCCTTCGCTGCATGGCCCGCAGACCCGGTCGTCGCTCGCAGCCGGGCGGCCACACTCCGCCGGCCCCGGGGCGACCGGGGCGCCGAGACCGGCGCGGGCGCGGCATCCGCGGCGAGGTCGCGCCCCCGGACGTGCCGTTCTCGCGGACCCGCGCCGAGAGCTTCGACGAGCTGGTGCTCGACGCCGTCGAGTCGCTCGAACGCCGCTGGCGGGAGCAGCTGGACAAGGTCGAGTTCGCGGTGGAGGACGTACCGTCCCTCGAGGGCTGGGACCGCGACTGGGTGCCGCTCTCCCGGGCGTTCCCCGCGGAGGGGGCGCTGCCCGCCCGGGTGGTCGTCTACCGGCGGCCGGTCGAGATCCGGGCCGCGGCCGGACCCGACCGGCGGTCCCTCGTGCGCGACGTCGTCACCGAGGAGGTCGCCGAGCTGCTCGGCGTCGAACCGGACGAGGTCGACCCCGACTACGGCGACGGCGACGACGGCCCGCGCGACTGAGCGGAGCACGCGGCTACTGCAGCGCCTCCCGCTCGGGCGGCCGCAGGCCCGTCGGCAGCTCGCCCGCGACCTCGGGCACCGACACCGTCGTCCGCGGCGAGACCAGCGGGACGATGTCCAGGAGCGCCCCGGACGGGTCCGTGCCCGCCACGACCCGCGCGGCCGCCAGCGTCCCCGGCTCCTCGGGGGTCACCACGACGGTCACCCGGTCCAGGCCCTCCGGAGCTGACAGCGGCACGGTGAGCGTGGCACCGGCCGCGACGCTGACCGGCTCGCTCGCCACCTCGCTCCCGTCGTCGGCGAGCGTCGTGACGGTCGCGGCGGCAGGGTCGTCACCCACGGCGCTGAGCAGGAGCGAGGCGGCCAGCTCCGGCGTGGCGCGGCCGAGCAGGCTGGCGGCCGGCCCCGCGAGCGGCGCCGCCGCAGCCGTGTACGCCACGTCGGGCAGGCCCTCCGGCGGCTGGTCCACGACCCGCACCGCGGCGGTCACCGGCACGTCGCTGTCGAGCAGCACCGCGACCGGGCTCTCCCCCGCCGCGTCGGTCAGCGGCACCTCGGCCACGCTGCCACCCGGGACCGTGACCACGTCCTGGTCGACCGGGCTGAACGGCCCCTCGGCCCCCAGCAGCCGCAGCGCCACGATGGCGTCCGAGCCGCCGGGGGCGAGGATCCGCAGCACCCGCTGCCCTCGCCCGGGGACGCCCGGCACGACGAGCGACTCGGCCGGCGCGGTCGCAGCGGGCACGGCGCTGATGCCCTGGGCGTCCAGGCCGGCGGTCTCGCGCACCTCGACGGCCGCCGCGAGCCGGCCCTCCGCCACGCTCACGTGCAGCCCGACCCGAGCCGACTCGGGCGCCAGGGCGTCGAGCAGCACGACTCGCTGGCTGCGGGCGGGGACGCCGAGGTCGTCGGCACCCGGGGCGTCGACCGGACCCGCCTCGTCCCAGACCGACACGTCGGCCACCGCCGGGGAGTCCGAGGGGTTGGACAGGATCAGCCGCGCCCGGCGCCCGACCTCGCCGGACGGACCCACGAACCAGTGCTCGCGCGCGGGCTCCGCACACGTGCTGTCGGCCAGACCGCGCAGATCCGCTCCCTGGGCCAGCACCGACTGCTCGGCGGCGACGCCGGGTGCCATCGGCCCGGTGGCCCGGACGGCGTAGCCCTGCGTCTCCGCGGCCTCGACCGTGACGACGGCCGGAGCGCCCCGCGCGTCGAGCTCGAGCAGCGGGGCGGGCGGCGCGGCGTCGCCGACCAGCGCCTCGACGGTGAGCCGGGACGCGCTCGCCGAGCCCCCCGGCCGGCCCGGCTCCGCCGTCCCCACGTCGGGCAGGGGCAGCACGCCGACCAGCCCCACGGCACGCTCCTCACCCCCCACGTACGGACAGACGAGCGTGGTGCGCACGACCGGTTCGACGCGTCCCGGGCGGTCGCGGACGACCGATTCCGGGGGGCCCACGACGGTGGCCGCGCCGACGAGGACGGCCGCGGCGGCGGCCACCGCGGCGGCGACCTTCCAGGGCGCGTCGAGCAGGCCGCTCACTCGCCACCTCCGCGACGTCGTCGGGCCCGTCGGCCGGGACGCGGGGCCGGTGCCGGCGGGACGTCCTGGGTGGTGCCCACCGGAGCGTCGCTCGCGGCGGACGCGGGGACGGAGACCGGGACGGGGACAGGCGCCGGCTCGGCGGCGACCTCGTCGTCGAGGTCCGCGGCGTCGTCGACGGACTCCGGGTCGCGGCGGATACCCGGCAGCGCCAGCACCACGGCCACCAGGACGGCCACGAGCTGGAAGCCGAGCCACCAGGCCCGCTCCCTGCCCTGGTGGACCACCGCGACGGTGCCACCCTCCGGCGGCAGCGCGAAGCCCTGGGCCCAGCCGTCGACGGTCTGCGGCTCCAGCTCTCGGCCGTCCAGCGTGGCGCTCCACCCGGGGTCGGCGTTGTCGGCGAGCACGAGCACCCGGTCGGGCCCGCCCTCGGGCACCTCACCACCAGCGGTGACCTGGCCGGCGGGGACCACGACGGCCTCTGCCGCCGGGTCCAGGACCCGGACCCGTGACACCGTCGTCTCGACCCGCCACATGGCCGCCCCCTCCGGGGCGCTGGCGCGGACCAGGCCCTCGGCCGAGTCCAGCACCTCGCTGAGGCCCGGGTCGGCCGGGGCGGGCAGGTACACGTACCGCGCGGCGAAGTCGGCGAGCTCGGCCGCCTCGGCGCCGCCCCTGCCGGAGACCAGGTCGCCGACCACGCGGTCCAGCCCCTCGTACGTCTCCGGCGGCGGGCCAGTCTCCGCGTCACCCAGCCGGGGCCCGGACTCGCGGAGCAGCGCGTAGGTCACGCGGCCGTCGTCGGCCACCTGGAGCACGAGCGTCCGCACCCGCTCCGGGCGGGCCGCCTCCTCCGCCACGTACGCGGGGAGCACCGCCGCGTCCCGGCGGTCGAGCGGGTCGTCGGCGCCGCGGACGAGCCACCAGCCACCCGCCAGCACCGGCACGGCGACGGCCGCCAGGGCGACCACGGCCAGCGCGGGCGGCAGCAGGTGCCCCCGCCGGGCGGCCACGAGTTCCCGGGCACCGTCCGCGGCGACCGCCCCCGCCACGAGCAGCCCGCCCGCGACGAGCGCGGCGGCGTAGCCGGGCCAGCCGGCCACGGGCGTCTCCAGGGTGGGGCCGGAGACCGGGAGCCGGGACACGAGCAGCCCCAGCGCCAGGCCGGTGAGGGTGACGGCCCAGCCGGCGACCACCACCGGGGTCCGGCGGGCCAGCAGCGCCACCCAGCCGGCGACGAGCAGGCCCACACCGAGCCAGACCGGTGCCGCCCCGGGGCCACCCGGGTGGGCCAGCAGCAGGGCCCAGGCGGCCAGCCGGTCGTCGGAGAGCCCCGGGCCGGGAGTGCCCGCCTCGGTGACCAGGAGGACCGGCGAGCGCAGCACCTCCACGGTCCACGGGAGCAGGACCACCGGCGCCACGGCCAGGGCGGTCCCGAGCCGGGCGGCCGCCGCCCGGCTCCGGTACACGCTGCCCAGGGCGACGAGCGCCAGCACGAGGGCGGCGACCCAGGCCAGGGGGACGAAGGCCGCGGTGACGGCGAGCAGCAGGCCGGTGCTCCAGGCCGCCCGGAACGGCCCCGGTTCCCCCGGGGTGCCGAGGGTGCGCACGGCCGCCAGGACGACCAGCGGCGTGACGACGATCGCCACCGCCGTGCCGATCCGGCCCGCCGCGACCGCCCCGGTCGTGGCGGGCAGCAGCCCGTACGTGACGGCGGCCCAGGCCCGGACCCACGGGCTGCCGACGAGCCGCCGGACGAGCAGGTAGCCGGTGAGCCCGGCGAGCGGCACCGAGCCGAGCAGCAGGACGTCGACGGCGAGCGAGGGGCTTCGCAGCACGCCCGCCAGCGTCGCCACCACGGCCGTGTACGGCGGGGCGGCCGTGGGGCTGCCGAGGCCGACGCCGTGCCACGAGGTCGTGTAGAAGGCCCACAGCGCCGAGACGCCGTCCTGCGCGGGCAGCAGCGCGCCCCCGGTCAGCCGGCCGGAGCCCACGAGCGAGCGAACGGCCAGCAGGGTCAGCACGGTGAGGCCCGTGGCGACCAGGACCCCGGGGCGGGTCAACGCACGCAGCAGCGCGGTCTCGGTGTCGAGGACCTCGTCGTCCTCGTCGTCGTCGACACCCGGCGTCGCCGCGCGCCGCCGCGAGGTGGGCAGGTCGTGCGCGCTCCCCGTACCCGTCACGACCCCGAGCAGCGTCTCCGCGGCGTGGCGGACCGCCTGCCCGCGCGGGGGGAACAGCGGACGGAGCTCGCGGTGGGGCACCGTGCGCAACCGTCCCCGCGCGCGGCGCGCCCGCCAGAGCCGGTCCGGCCGGCCGACCACCGAGAACACGGCGGCCAGCTCCTCCCCGGCGAGCGCCGGCTGCTTGCCGAACAGGAAGACCAGGGAGCGACCCAGCCCGCCGAGCACGAGGCGGAGGGCGACGAGGGGCAGCAGCAGCGTCGGGGCGTTGGCCATGAGCACGTACAGGGCGTGCCGGCGGTCGACGAGGTGCGCGCGCCGCCGTACGGAGGCGAGCCTGCGCCGGCCGTGCGCAGCAGCTTCGGCGTGGTGGAGGACGGCGTCGGGGCAGAGGACCACCCGGTGACCCGCGAGGTTGGCCCGCCAGCCCAGGTCCACGTCGTCGCGGAAGACCGGGAGCGCCGGGTCGAACCCCTCGAGCTGCTCCCAGACGTCGCGCCGGACCAGCATGCCGGCGCTGCCGACCGCGAGGACGTCGGTGATGTCGTCGTGCTGGCCCTGGTCGTACTCCCGTCGCTCCAGACCCGTGTGCCGCCGCCCGCCCCCGGTGATCGAGACGCCCATCTCCAGCAGCTGGCGCTCCTCGCTCCAGCCGCGCACCTTCGGCCCCAGGACCCCGGCGTCCGGACGGCGGACCGCCCACTCGAGCAGCCGGGTGAGCGTGTCGGGCTCCGGCGACGAGTCGTCGTGCAGCACCCAGATCCACTCGGTCAGGCCGTCCGCCGGCCGCCCGGCTTCGTCCGCCCTGGCCAGGCCCGCGGACACGGCGTCGCCGAAGCCGGAGCGGGCGCCCACCCGCAGGACGGCGCGCTGGTCGAGGACCTCGTCGAGGAGCCGCGGGGTCTCGTCCCGGCTGCCGGTGTCGACGGCGACCAGCCGGTCCGGCAGCCGGTCCAGAGCGGCGATGGCCGCCAGCGTGCGCGGCAGCCAGCGCCGCCCGTCGTGCGCGACCAGCACGGCCGTCACGTGGTGCTGCCGGAGCTCGGCCGCGGAGACCGGCTCGGGTGCGACGTACGGCTCGACGAAGGCGTCCAGCGCCGGGTCGGCACCCACGCCGGGGTCGTCGTAGCGGGTGCTCTCCGCGGCCGTGCCGGGGGTCGTGGGCTCGCGCTCCGGGGAGTCGTCCCAGGAGGAGGCGGGACCGGCGGCCGGGGCCGGGCTGGTGACCGGGGGCGTGGCCGGGATCAGGTCGGTGGGCATGCCTCTTCAGGGGGACCGGGGGCAGGGGGGCCCAGCCCCTGCGGGGGCCGGTGCAGCCCCCCAGACTACGCGGCCCGCGAAGGGCTCAGACCGCGCTCTTCTTCAGCTTGCGCCGCTCGCGCTCCGACAGGCCGCCCCAGATGCCGAAGCGCTCGTCGTGGAGCAGGGCGTACTCGAGGCACTCGGCGCGGACCTCGCAGCCCAGGCAGACCTTCTTGGCCTCCCGGGTCGAGCCGCCCTTCTCGGGGAAGAAGGCCTCCGGATCGGTCTGCGCGCACAGGGCGCGCTCCTGCCAGCTCTGCTCCTCGGCGTCACCGAGCAGTGGATCGATCCAGTCGTCCACGGCCCGCCTCCTCGACCCTCGTCCGGCAGGTGCTCGGCACCCCTGGCGTGTCAGCCGGTGTTCCCCGGTCGCGGCCAGAGGACACCGAACGACACGAGTGGAATTACATAGCCGTCAATACCGGCGCGTCAAGCGGAAGTCTGCTATTGACCCCTCGCGGACGGCTCGACCGCCGTCGAGTCCGCCGGCTCAGGACCCGCTCCCGGGCGCCCCGCGCGCACCCCGCACCCGACCGGCGGCGAGGATGACGGCCATGCGCATCGTCGTCCTGGCGGGCGGGATCGGGGCGGCCCGGTTCCTCCGTGGCCTGCTCCGTCACCTGGCCGGGGCCGACGGCGGTCGTGCCCCCGAGGGCGCGGCCCTCCCCGGTGCCGACGTCACCGTCGTCGGCAACACCGCGGACGACATCACGCTGCACGGGCTGCACGTCTCCCCCGACCTGGACACGGTGATGTACACCCTGGGCGGCGGCATCCACGAGGGCCAGGGCTGGGGCCGCGACGGCGAGAGCTTCGCCGTGGCAGCCGAGCTCGCGGCGTACGGCGCCGGGGCCGAGTGGTTCACCCTCGGGGACCGGGACATCGCCACCCACCTGGTCCGCACCCGGATGCTCGGGGCCGGCTACCCGCTCTCGGAGGTGACGGCCGCGCTGTGCACCCGGTGGCGACCCGGGGTCCGGCTCCTGCCCATGACCGACGACCGGGTCGAGACCCACGTCGTCGTCGCCGACGCGGACGCCGAGGGCGGCAGACGGGCCGTCCACTTCCAGGAGTGGTGGGTACGCCTGCACGCGACCGTGCCGGCGGAGCGCATCGTGCTGGTGGGCATCGACACCGCCCGCCCGGCACCGGGGGTCATGGACGCGATCGCCGCGGCGGACGTGGTGCTGCTGCCGCCGTCCAACCCCGTGGTCAGCCTCGGCCCCGTCCTGTCCGTGCCGGGGGTCCGGGACGCGCTGCGGGGGGCCCCGGCCCCCGTCGTCGGCGTCTCCCCGATCGTGGCCGGTGCACCCGTCCGCGGGATGGCGGACGCCTGCCTGCGGGCGATCGGGGTCGAGACCAGCGCGGCCGCTGTCGCCGGGCTCTACGCCGACGTCCTGGACGGGTGGCTCGTGGACGAGCGCGACGCCGCCGCGGTCACGGCCGTCGAGCAGATGGGCGTACGGTGCCGGGCCGTGCCGCTGCTGATGCGCGACGTCCGGGCCAGCGCGGCGATCGCCGCCGAGGCCCTCGCCCTGGCAGCGCAGGTGCGGTCGTGACCGCGCTCTCGGTCCGCCCGGTCGAGGGACTCCCCGAGGTCCGGCGGGGCGACGACCTCGGAGCACTCCTCGCGTCCGCCCTCGCCGGGCCCGACGCCCTGCGCGACGGCGACGTGGTCGTCGTGTCCAGCAAGGTCGTGAGCAAGGCCGAGGGCCGGGTCGTGCACGGCGTCGACCGGCAGGCGGCCATCGACTCGGAGACCCGCCGGGTGGTGACGTCCTGGGAGCAGGACGGCCGGCGGACGGTCGTGGCCGAGACCCGGCACGGGGTCGTGCTGGCCGCCGCCGGCGTGGACGCCTCCAACGCCGACCCGGGGACGCTCGTGCTGCTCCCCGCCGACCCCGACGCGTCCGCCCGGGCGATCCGCGCCGGCCTGCGGGAGCGGAGCGGCCGGGACGTCGCCGTGGTCGTCACCGACACCCTCGGCCGGCCGTGGCGGGAGGGCCAGGTCGACGTCGCGCTCGGGGCGGCGGGACTGCGGGTGCTCGACGACCTCCGCGGCAGTCAGGACTCCCGGGGAGTGACCCTGGAGGCGACCGTGGTCGCGGTGGCCGACGAGGTGGCCGCCGCCGCCGAGCTGGTCCGGGGCAAAGCCGCCGGGATCCCCGCGGCGGTGGTCCGTGGTCTCGCCCGCCACGTCCTGCCCGCGGGGGAGGACGGGCCCGGCGGCCGCGCCCTCGTCCGCCCGGCCGCCGCCGACCGGTTCCGGCTGGGCACTCCCGAGGCGATGCGAGCCGCCGTCACCACCCGGCGCACGGTCCGGGACTTCACCGACGCACCGGTCGATCCAGCCGCCGTACGCCGAGCCGTCGCGGCGGCGGTCACCGCGCCGGCCCCGCACCACACCACACCCTGGCGGTTCGTCCTCGTCCACGACGGTCCCGTCCGCACGCGGCTGCTCGACGACATGCTCGCCGCCTGGGAGGCGGACCTGCGCCGCGACGGGTTCACCGACGAGCAGGTGGCGCGGCGGGTGCGCCGCGGCGACGTGCTGCGCCGCTGCCCCACCCTGGTCGTCCCGTGCCTGGTCCCGACCGGCCGTCACCCCTACCCCGACCCTCGGCGGGACGCCGCCGAGCGCGCGCTCTTCCTGCTCGCCATGGGCGCCGGGATCGAGAACCTGCTCGTCGCCCTGGCCGCGGAGGGCCTCGGCTCGGCGTGGGTCTCCTCCACGCTCTTCTGCCAGGACGTCGTCCGGTCCGCGCTGGACCTCCCGCCGGACTGGGAGCCGATGGGCGCGGTCGCGGTGGGCCACGCCGCAGCGCCTCCCGCGGACCGGTCACCGCGCGACCCGGCCGACTTCCTGGTCGAGCGCTGAGCCACTGCCCTCCGGCGCGGAGCTACACGCCCGGGAGGAGCTACATCGCCCGGTAGTCGCGTGGGGCGAACCTCGGGCCCTTGCGCTGCGGGGCGAGACCGGACAGCTCGACGAGCCGGCAGACCCGGTAGCGCTGGCCGCGGTACGGCTCGAGCAGATCGAGCATCCGCTCGTCGTCGGCCCGCTCCTCCCCGGCCAGCACCCACCCGACCCGGCGGCTGAGGTGGAAGTCGCCGACCGAGACGGCGTCGGGATCGCCCAGCGCGCGCTGCCGGACCTCCGCGGCCGTCCACCGGCCCACCCCCACCACGCTGCGCAGCCGGCGCTCCGCGTCGTCCCCGGCCATCGAGACGGCCTGCTCCAGGCGCCCGGCCACCCGGGCGGCGCGGACCACGGTCTGCGAGCGTTGCGGCCCCACCCCCGCCCGGTGCCACTCCCAGGACGGGAGCCCCGCCCACTGCTCCGGCGCCGGGACCACCCGCATGCCCGCCGCTGCGGGGCCGGGCGCCGGCTCGCCGTGCCGCAGGAGCAGCGTCCGCCACCCGCGGCGCGCCTCCATGCCGGTGACCTTCTGCTCCAGGACGGCCGGGACCAGCGCCTCCATGACCAGGCCCGACCGCCCGATCCGCAGCCCGGGCAGCCGCCGGTGCACCTCGCGCAGGACGGGGTGCACCGGGTCGAAGCCGTCGGCGTCGTCGCCCGCGCCGAGCCAGTCCGGCACCGCCTCCAGCGCCCACCCGGCGCCCGGTCCCCACGCGGCCGCCTCGACCACGGCCTCCGGACGCCGCAGCGAGATCCGTACGGTGGCCGGCCCGTCCGGGGTCCGGGCGGTGCGCCACACCGACCCGTCCGGCGTGACCCGGTGCGCCGGGTCCCCGGCGCCTCGTCGGTGGACCTCCAGGGTGCCCCGCACGTCCAGGGGGCGGCCGGGAGCCCAGCGCCGGATCGTCGGGTCCACGGGAACCATCCTCGCGCGTGGTCCGTAGAATCCAGCGACCGCCGTGTCCCGACGACAGACGAGAGACCCGTGGCCAAGAAGTCGCAGAGCTCCAACGACCGTCGCGCCAAGCTCGAGGAGATGCGTGAGCAGCAGCGCTCGGCCGACCGCCGGCGCACGATCCTCGTCGTGACCGCCGCCCTGGTCGTCGGCGGCGGCCTCGTGGCCGCGGCCGCGGTCCCGCTGGTCCGCTCGACCCTCAACGACCCGGCGAACAAGGACTGGTCGGAGTTCGGCGTCGCGGCGGCCGAGGCCTCGTGCGAACCGGTCGAGGAGACGCCACCCTCGGGTGAGGCGGACCACCGGCCCGACGGCGAGGTCGTCTCCTACGAGTCGGTCCCGCCGGCCTCCGGCCCGCACTACGCCGTGCCGGCGCCGTTCACCCGCAAGTTCTACACGCCGGCGGACGCCCCCGAGGTCGAGCGGCTGGTCCACAACCTCGAGCACGGCTACGCGGTCGTCTGGTACGACCCGGCGGTGCTCGACGAGCAGGAGCAGACGCTGCGCGACCTCGCGGTCAAGACGGCCGACAGCGACGACACCAAGGAGGAGACGGCGGGCAAGGTCGTCGTCGCCCCGTGGGACCCTGAGCGCGGGGAGTTCCCGGAGGGGAAGGCGTACGCGCTGACCCGCTGGGGGGCGGAGCAGAGCTACCGGCAGTACTGCGGGGAGCTGTCCGGCGAGGCGGTCCGCGACTTCGTCCAGGCCTACCCGTCGAGCGACGCGCCGGAGCCCTTCGGCGCCTGACGACCGACGGAGCGCGGGTGCTCCGTCAGCCGAGCGTGGCGTCGCAGTCGACCCGCACCCCGGCCGCCGGCCGCGCCTCGGCCCGGACCACCGCGCCGTCCCCGAGCACCGCAGCGTCCAAGACCGCCCCGGGCCCCACGACGGCGCCCCGGCCCACAGCACTGCCGCGGACGACTGCACCGGCCCCGACCCGGGAGCCGTCCAGCAGGACGCTGCCCTCCACGACGGCGCCCTCGCCCACCTCCGCACCGCTCCCGACGGTCGTGCCACCGCGGAGCGTGGCGCTGCCGGCGACCTCGGCACCGTCGAGGACCAGCGACGGCCCCGGCGGTCCCGGCCTGGCCGGCGCGTCCACCCGGCCGAGGACCACGTCGGCCGAGCCGTGCACGTACGACTGCGGCGTCCCGAGGTCCCGCCAGTACGCCGTGTCGACGCGGCCCAGCAGGAGCCGGCCCCCGGCCAGCAGGCCGGGGAAGGTCTCCCGCTCGACGCTCACCGGCCGCCCGGCGGGGATCCCGCGCACGACCTCCCGTCGGAACACGTAGCAGCCGGCGTTGACCCGGTCGGTCACCGGCTCGGGCATCTTCTCGAGGAACGCGGTCACGCGGCCGTCCGCGTCGGTGGGCACGCAGCCGTACGCCCGGGCGTCCTCGACCACCGTGAGGTACAGGCTGACGTCGGCGCGCCGGTCCACCGCCTCGGCGACCTGCCCGGCGATGTCGTGCCCGTCGAGGACGTCCCCGTTGAGGACGAGGACCGGGTCGTCCGGGCCACCGGGGTGGAGCAGCTCCGCGGCGTTGCGGATGGCGCCACCGGTCCCGAGCGGCTCGTCCTCCACCGCGTAGTCGACGCGGACCCCCAGCCCCGACCCGTCGGCCAGCGCCTCGCCGAAGACCTCCGCCCGGTAGGACGTGGCCAGCACCACGTGGTCGACACCGGCCTGGCGTGCCCGGGTGATCTGGTGCACCACGAGCGGCACGCCGGCCACCGGCAGCATCGGCTTCGGGGTGCGCTCGGTGAGCGGCCGCAGGCGCGTGCCCAGGCCGCCGACCAGCAGGATCGCCTCGATGCCGCACCCTCCTCGCGCGCCGGTGCCCGGGACCGTACCCTCCGGCAGGTGCCCCCCGTCCCCGAGACCCCCTGGGTCACCCCGGTGGGCCTGCTCCGCGCCGCGCTGGCGGCGGACGGCTCCAGGCCGCTGCTCACCTCGTACGACGAGGGCTCGGGGGAGCGGGTGGAGCTGTCGGTGACGACCTTCGACAACTGGGTCGCGAAGACCGCCGGGCTGCTGCGGGACGGGCTCGGCCTGGACCCGGGGTCCCGGGTCGCGCTGCTGCTCCCGGCGCACTGGCAGGGCCTCGTCTGGGCGGCGGCGTGCTGGACCGCCGGGTGCTGCGCGGTCCTCGGCCAGCCGCTCGACGTCCAGCTCGCGGTGACCGGGCCGGACGGCCTGGCGGCTGCCCGGGCCAGCGGCGCGGACGAGGTGGTGGCCCTGTCGCTGCTGCCGTGGGGCGTGCCCTTCCGCGAGCCGCTGCCGCCGGGGGTGCTCGACTACGCGCTCGAGGTCCCCGTGCAGCCCGACCGGTTCGTGCCGTACGGCCCGGAGGTGCCCGGCGACCCCGCGCTCGACGACGGCGGGGCGATCCGGACGCTCGCCGGCCTCGTCGCACTCGCCGGCGACCACGCAGCCTCGGCGGGGGTGGGCGAGGGGGACCGGGTGCTGCGCCGAGCCGACGACCTCGACGTGCCCGCCGTCCTGGACCTCCTGCTCGTCCCGCTCCTCCGGGGTGGGTCGGCCGTCCTCGTCCGAGGCCCGGTCGACGCCGGCCGGCTGGCCCGGATCGCCTCCGACGAGCGGGTCGACCGGGAGCTCTGACCGATCACTAGAGTGGCCGCGCGTACCCGCTGACGAAGGAGCGCGTGGATGGACAAGGTCGTCCCCACCCCGGCGCAGGCGGTCGCCGACGTCCCCGACGGGGCCAGCCTCGCGGTCGGCGGCTTCGGGCTGTGCGGCAACCCGATGGAGCTGATCCGGGCCCTGCACGACCAGGGCACGTCCGGCCTGCGTGTGGTGTCGAACAACTGCGGCGTCGACGACTGGGGGCTCGGCATCCTGCTCGCAGACCGGCGGATCGCGCGCATGACGTCGTCCTACGTCGGCGAGAACAAGGAGTTCGCCCGCCAGTTCCTCGAGGGTGAGCTCGAGGTGGAGCTCACCCCGCAGGGGACGTTGGCCGAGCGGCTGCGCGCCGGCGGCGTCGGCGTGCCGGCGTTCTTCACCGCGACCGGCGTCGGCACGCAGGTCGCCGAGGGTGGGCTCCCCTGGCGCTACGCACCGGACGGCTCGGTGGCGGTCGCCTCCCCGCCCAAGGAGGTCCGCGAGTTCGGGGGCCGCCAGTACGTGCTGGAGGAGGCGATCACCGCCGACTTCGGGCTCGTGCACGCTCGGCGTGGCGACCGGCACGGCAACCTCGTCTTCCACGAGTCGGCCCGGAACTTCAACCCGCTGTGCGCGATGGCCGGCCGGGTGACGGTGGCCGAGGTGGAGGAGCTGGTCGAGCCCGGCGGCCTCGCCCCCGACGAGGTGCACCTGCCCGGGATCTTCGTCCAGCGGGTGGTGCTCGTCGGCCCCGACGTCGAGAAGCGGATCGAACGGCGGACGGTGCGTCCGCGGGAGGACAGCTGATGGCCCTCACCCGCGAGCAGATGGCGGCGCGCGCCGCCCAGGAGCTCGGCGACGGCTCGTACGTCAACCTCGGCATCGGGCTGCCGACGCTGGTGCCCAACTACGTGCCGGACGGCGTCACCGTGGTCCTCCAGTCGGAGAACGGCATCCTGGGCGTCGGCCCCTACCCGTACGACGGGGAGGAGGACCCCGATCTCATCAACGCCGGCAAGGAGACGGTGACGACGCTGCCCGGGTCGTCGTTCTTCGACTCCTCGCTGTCCTTCGGCATGATCCGAGGCGGGCACGTGGACGCCGCCATCCTCGGGGCCATGCAGGTCTCGGCCGACGGCGACCTGGCCAACTGGATGATCCCCGGCAAGATGGTCAAGGGCATGGGCGGCGCCATGGACCTGGTCCACGGGGCCAAGCGGGTGATCGTGCTCATGGAGCACGTGGCCCGCGACGGGTCGTACAAGGTGGTCGACCAGTGCTCGCTGCCGCTGACCGGTCGCGGCGTCGTGCAACGGGTCATCACCGACCTCGCCGTGCTGGACATCGAGCGGGACGCCGCGGGCGGTCACGTCGTGCTCCGCGAGCTGGCCCCCGGCGTGACGGTCGAGGAGGTCCGGGAGAAGACGGAGCCTGAGCTGGTCGTCCCGCCGAGCGGGTGAACCGGCCCACGACGACGAGACAGGAGCCGGTTCGGTCTGCCCGCGGGCGCCCGTCCGCACAGTCGCCAGCCTTCACTGCCCGAACCCCGCCCTCGGCGCCTGACCCGGACTGCCCGCGAGGCCGGAGGGCCGGCGGGCTGTCCGGCCGTCAGGTGCCCGCCCGATGGGGCTCGCCCACGTCCGTGACCGACCGGACGACGTAGACGGGGCGCTCCCGGGCCTCGTCGGCCGTGCGCCACAGGTACTCGCCCATGAGGCCGAGCAGGGCGAGCTGACCGCCGCTGAGCACCAGGACGAGCCCGGCCAGCGCCGCCAGGCCGGACGGCGCCGACCAGGTGGCCAGCGCGACCACGCCGGTGGCGAGCAGGGCCAGCAGGCCGAGAGCGCCCAGCAGGATGCCGAGGTACAGGGCGCCGCGCATCGGGGCCGAGGAGAACTCCACGAACGAGTCCATGACCAGCTTCATCTTCTTGCGGCCGGTCCACTTGCTCTTGCCCGCGGGCCGCGGCAGCTGCTCGAAGGCGATCGTCGACTGTCGGAAGCCGACCCACGCGACCATGCCGAGGACGTTGCGGTTGCGCTCGGGCATGCCGTTGACGGCGTCGATCGCCGGCCGCGCCACCAGGATCTGGGACGGCCCTTCCGGCGGGTAGGTGGGGATGTCCGAGTAGCGGTGGAAGATCCGCGAGAAGGCCCGCGACATCAGGTTCGCCGGCCCGCGCTTCACCGCACGCACCGAGCGGATGCCCCAGACGATGTCCGACCCGCCCCGCCACTCCTCGAGGAACCGGCCGATGAGGTCGATCGGCTCCTGCAGGTCGGCGCTCAGCGTGATGGCGACGTCGCCGCGGGCCAGCTGGAGGCCGGCGCTGATCCCGGCGTGCGACCCGAAGTTGCGCGACAGCGAGGCCACGCGGGCCACGTCCCCGGGTGCCAGCGCGTCGAGGACCACTCGCGCGGTGCCGTCCTCCGACCCGTCGTCCACGAGCACGAGCTCGAAGTCGGTGTCCGGGTAGGCGACCCGGATCTCGTGGAAGAAGTCGACGAGCGGCCCGGCGTTGTCCGCCTCGTTGTACGCCGGCACGAGCAGCGTGACCAGGGTGCGTCGCCCCCCGGGCGTGGTGTCGGGCACGGCTGCGCTTCCTCCTCGGTGGCGGGCAGCGGGGGACACGCCGCGGCAGGGCCTCGGCAGCGGGTTGCGGACGGGAGGGTCAGGTGCTGGTCGCGGGCGCGCCGTCGGTCGAGGGCGTGTACCCGTCCAGGGCGTGCCGGGCCGACAGCGCCGCGGCGCCCGCGGCGATGACGTCGGCGACCGTGAAGACCAGCCGCGAGGCCAGGGCGATGCCGAGCGCGGTCCCCGCCCCCGTCACCGGCGCCAGCCCGGCCACCAGCACGGCCTCCCGCGCACCGAGGCCGGAGGGAGCCACGACCGCCAGCAGACCGGCCGTCATCGCGAGTGCGAAGGCGCCGACCGCCCGCAGCCAGCTGTCCGCCCCCGAGGGGGCGGCTCCGAGGGAGAGCAGCCACAGCTGGGTGCCGAAGCAGAACCACGCCACGACCGACCAGCCGATGACCGGCGCCAGACCACGGGCGGTCAGCCGGTGGCCCAGTCCCGGCCGGCGCAGGATCCGGAGGAAGAGGTCGACCAGCCGGCTCAGCACCGGCGGCAGGGCGCAGACCAGTGCGATCGGGGCGAGCGCGGCGATCGCCCACACGGCGGAGCCGCCGGCGTCGACCAGCGCCGGGATGCCGAGGATGCCGACGAGGACCGCGGCGGTGGTCGACAGGCCCACCAGGACCAGCGACCCGGCGAAGGCCCGCGCCCGGGGAACCCCGGCCCGGCGCGACAGCTCCATCTGCATGACGAACGCCCAGACGCTGCCGGGGAGGTACTTGCCGAGCTGGCCGACGAGGTAGATCCGGCCGGACTCGAGCACGGGGACGTCGTGGTCGAGCTCGCGGAGCACGGCGTGCCAGGCCATCACGTTGGCGGCCATGCCCGCCAGCGCGGCGAGCAGCGAGCCGATGATGATGGGCGCCGAGAGCGAGGCCAGGTAGGGCTCGACCTCCGGCCACAGCTGGACGACGAAGTACGTGATCGACGCGGCGATGGCCAGCGAGAGGGCCAGCCGCCCCAGCTTCAGCAGCAGCGCCCGCCGGCCGGTGGCCGGGGCGGCGGGGCGGGTGGAGCCGTCGGGGACGAGGGTGCCGTCGGAGGTCACGGTGGGCACCGCCACGTCGGCTCCTCCCGGTGGGGGGTCGGCGCCGGCCCGGCACGGCCGACGCAGCAAAGGTCACGACACGGTATCAGCCGGGCGGGCGCGTCCCGGCCAGCCACGGCGCGCGCCGTGACCACGCTCACGCGCCCGACTCGGATCTCCAGGCGAGCACCGCGGAGCGCAGCGGCTCGGGCAGCGACGCGGCCTCGCCGGGGTCGCCGTCCGGCCCGGCGTACCGCTCGTGGACCAGGGCGACCACGTCGTCGGAGAGCCCCTCCCGCGACATCCCCACCCGGTTCGCCCCACGGACGCGGGCGGGGTTGCCGTACGCCATGGCGAACGGCGGCAGGTCGCGGCTGACCACCGCGCCCATCCCGACCATCGCTCCCGCGCCGATCACACGCCGCTGGTGCACCACCGCGCCGAGCCCCAGGTTGGCGCCCGCCCCGACCCTGACGTGCCCGCCCATGGTCACGGTGGACGCCATCGTCACCCGGTCGCCGACCACGCTGTCGTGCGCGACGTACACCTTGTTCATGATGAAGCAGTCCGCGCCGATCGTGGTCGGGCGTGCGGAGCCCTGGTGGACGGTGGTGAACTCGCGCAGGACCGTTCGCGCGCCGATGACCACGCCGGCGCCGGTGAGCTCGCCGTCCCAGGCGGCCGGGTGGGCGTGACCGCGGATCTCCGGCGGCACGCCCAGGGTGACGTGCGGCCCGAGCCACGCCCCGGCCTCGACCCGGCAGGGCCCCAGCAGCACCGCGAACGGACCCACCACCACGTCGTCCCCGAGCTCGACGCCGGGCCCCACGACGGCCGAGGGGTGGGTGCGAGCGGGCACACGGGCCTCCGACGACGGGCGGGGCGGGGTGCCCCGCGAACGCCGGTACCCTAGGCCCCGGCCGCGCGCCACCCGTACCCCGTCGTCCCCGGCGCGCCTGGCCCGCCCCCCGTCGTCGTCCCGGAAGATCCCATGATCCCCATCACCGTCGTGGACGTCCGAGACGCCGAGCCGCTGGTCCTCGAGGTCCTGCGCTCCGGCGTCCTCGCGCAGGGCCCCATGGTCAAGCGCTTCGAGGAGGCCTTCGCCGCAGCCGTCGGTGTCCGGCACGCCGTCGCCGTGAACAACGGCACCACTGCTCTCGTGGCGTCGCTGCAGGTGCTCGACCTCGAGCCGGGCGACGAGGTGGTCACGTCGCCGTTCACCTTCGTGGCCACGCTCAACGCGATCCTCGAGGCCGGGGCGACGGCACGCTTCGCGGACATCCGCGAGGACGACTTCGCGGTCGACCCGGCGGCGCTGGAGAAGGCGGTGACCGACCGCACCAAGGTGCTCATGCCGGTCCACCTGTACGGGCAGTGCGCCGACATGGCGCCGATCGCGGACCTGGCCGAGCAGCACGGGCTGCACCTCGTCGAGGACTCCGCGCAGGCGCACGGGGCGGCCTACGGTGACCGCCGCGCCGGCTCCTTCGGGCTCGGCTGCTTCTCCTTCTACGCCACCAAGAACCTCACCACCGGCGAGGGCGGCGTGATCACCACCGACGACGACGGCCTCGCCGACCGGCTGCGGGTGCTCCGCAACCAGGGCATGCGCGCGCGGTACCAGTACGAGATGGCCGGTCACAACTACCGGATGACCGACCTGCAGGCCGCCCTCGCCGTGCCGCAGGTCGCCCGGATGGACGAGATCGGGCGGCGACGGGCCGCCAACGCGACCCGCTTGAGCGCGGGGCTGGCCGACGTGCCGGGGCTGCGCACCCCCCGGCAGCTGGACGGCCGGACCCACGTGTGGCACCAGTACACGGTGCTCGTCGACGACGAGGCCGGCGTCTCGCGGGACGACCTGGTCGCCGGTCTCACCGAGCGAGGCATCGGCTGCGGCGTCTACTACCCGCGGACGGTCTTCGACTACGACTGCTACCGGACGCACCCGCGGGTGGTGGTCGACGACGTGCCCACGGCCGAGTCGGTCGCCCGCCGCTGCGTCTCGCTCCCGGTGCACCAGCACCTGTCCGAGACCGACGTCGACCAGGTCGTGGACGCCGTCCGCGCCGTGGCGGGGGTGTGAGCGCCGTGGCCGCACGGCCGCGGATCGCCCTCGTCGGCGCCGGCTCCATGGGCTCGCTGCACGCCCGGGTGGTGTCGCAGTCCGACCGCGCCGAGCTCGCTGCCGTCGTCGAACCGCGGCCGGAGGTCGGGACGGTGCTCGCCGAGCGCTTCGGTACGACCTGGGCGGCGGACCTCGACGACGTCCGGGACGTCGACGCCGTCATCGTCGCGGCAGCCACCGAGGCCCACCACGACCTGGCGATGCGCGTGATCGGTGCCAAGCTGCCGCTGCTCGTCGAGAAGCCGGTCGCCGACGGCCTCGCGGCCTCCACCGAGGTCGTCGAGGCCTCGGCCGCCGCGGGCGTGCCGCTCATGTGCGGGCTCCTCGAGCGCTACAACGGCGCCGTGATGACCGCCCTCGCACTCGCCCACGAGCCGGTGCACGTGACCGGGGTGCGCCACTCACCGTACGCGCCGCGGATCAAGACCGGCGTCGCGTGGGACCTGCTGGTGCACGACGTCGACCTCGCGGTCCAGCTGCTCGGCGGCGACCCGGTCGACGTGCACGCGAGCCTCGGCCTGTTCCACCCGGCGTCGCTGCCCGGGGCCGAGGACGTCGTCGAGACCGTGATGACGTACGCGAGCGGTGCCGTGGCCACGGTGTCCGCGTCGCGGATCGGCCAGCGCAAGGTGCGCTCGCTGACCATCGCGGAGGTGGACCGGCTCATCGAGGTCGACCTGCTGCGTCGCGACGTGACCATCTACCGCCACGTCTCCAACGCGGCGACGACCGAGGACGGCCTCGGCTACCGGCAGCAGACCATCATCGAGATCCCGGAGCTGATCTCCTCCCGGGAGCCGCTGGCGGTGCAGCTCGACCGCTTCGTCGACCTGCTGGCCGGCGAGGTGGACGCCGACGAGGAGCGCCGGTCGATCCTGCCCGCGCACCGGGTGGTCGACCGCGTGGTCGCCGAGCGGCGCGCGGCGGCCCTGCGCACCTGACGGGCTCAGGGCGCGGCGGCGTCGGCGTCGATCGGGACGAAGCGGGGGCCGTCCGGCCCGCCGGGCTCCACGCGGGCCACCGGGCGGGCAGGCACCCCGGCCACGACCGTGCGCGCCGGCACGTCGCGGGTGACGACGGCGCCCGCGCCGACCACCGACTCGTCGCCCACGGTCACGCCCATCATCACGATCGCGCCGGCGCCCAGGAAGACCCGGTCCCCGATCGTCACCGGGGCCCGGTCGACGTCGGGATGCGCGCGTCCGGAGACGCAGCGCCGCGCGGTCGAGTGGGTGTAGATCTGCACGCCGGCGCTGACGTCGCAGCCGCGGCCGATCCGCAGCCCGCCCGAGCCGTCGATGACGGTGAACGCCCCGATCCAGGTGCCCTCGCCCACCTCCGGCTCGCCGACGATCCAGGCGTGCGGATTCCAGGGGTTGGCCGGGAGGCCGTGGCCCGTGTCTTGACCCGGGTCGTGACCCGGGTCGTGACGGGGGCCGGGGCTGCCGGCCGGCCCCGTCACGCGATGGACCGCTTGACGAGGTCGGTCATGCCCTCCTCGACGGTGATCGAGGACTCGAACCCGAGCATCTCGCGCGCCCGCGTGACGTCGGCGGCACGCCGGGACACGAGCACGTCGCGCGGGTTGAACTGCGGCTCCACGTCGACCCCGACGGCGTCGATGAGGATGCGGGCGAGGGCGGCGACAGACGTGTCCACGCCCGTGCCGACGTTGACCGGGGCGTTCGCCTGCTCGGAGTCGAGCGCGAGCACGGTGGCGCGGGCGATGTCGTGGACGTGGATGAAGTCCATCGACTGCTCGCCCTTGCCGTCGATGACCGGGGCCTCGCCGTTCTTGAGGCGGTTCACGAAGTGGTTGATGACCGAGGTGTAGTACGCGGTCGTCTTCTGCCCGGGGCCGTAGACGTTGAAGTAGCGCAGCGCCACCCAGCTCAGCCCCGAGCGCCGCTGGTAGAAGCCGAGCAGGTCCTCGCCGGCGCGCTTGGAGATGCAGTACGGCGTGAGCGGGTCGAGCCGGTCGTCCTCGTGCATCGGCAGCTTCTGCGGGTCGCCGTAGACCGACGCGCTGGAGGCGAAGACGACGCGCCGCACGCCGTGGTCGGCCGCGGCGGCGAACACGTTGTGGTTGCCGACCATGTTGATGTCGATCGACTCGTACGGGTCGGCCTGGCTCTTGTTGATGCTCACGGCGGCGAGGTGGACGACCGACTCGCAGCCCTTCATGGCCTGGTGCACGGCGCCGCCGTAGCGCACGTCCTGGTCGACCAGCTCCACGCCCCCGGCGGCCACGAGCGCGTCGACCTTGTCGCGGTCGCCGCGGAACATGTTGTCGAGGATGCGCACCTGGTAGCCGCGCTCGAGCAGCATCGGGATCACGTGCATCCCGATGAACCCCGCGCCACCCGTGACGAGGACGGTCTTGGTCGACATTCGAGCAGGCTCCTTGCGGTGGACGGCGGAGGGTCAGGCGACGGCGAGGACCACGTCGCGGACCGTCTTGGCGACGGTCTCGACCTGGGCGTCGGTGAGGTTGGCGTGCATGGGGATCGCGAGGTGGCGCCGGAAGAGGTCGGCGGAGACGGGGCAGGCACGCGTGGCGCCGTACAGCGGCTGCACGTGCGACGCGTAGGTGCCGAAGTTGCACTGGACCCCGGCCTCGCGCAGCCGGGTCGCGACCTCGCCGCGGTCCAGCGACGGATCGAGGGTCAGCACGTAGGACTGCCAGCTGTGCTCGCGGTCGGGCGCGGTGTACGGGAGGGTGACGAGCTCGAGGTCGCCGAGCAGGTCGGCGTAGCGGCCCGCCACGACGCGCCGGCGGGCCACCAGGTCGGGGAGCCGGTCGAGTTGGGCGGTCATGATCGCCGCCGCGATGTCCGAGAGCTTGTAGTTGTAGCCGAGCTCGTCGAACTCGGGGACGGGCAGGCCGCCCTGGCCGGCCCTCGACAGCGCGCTCTCGATCCCGAAGTTGTGGATCTTGCGAGCCTTGACGGCCACGTCGTCGCGGTCGGTGGTGAGCGCGCCGCCCTCACCCGAGGTGATGCCCTTGCGGCCGTGGAAGCTGAAGCAGGCGACGTCGGCCAGGCTGCCCGCCGGACGGCCCTTGTAGGTGGCCCCCGCCGAGCAGGCGGCGTCCTCGACGAGGAACAACCCGTGCCGGTCGGCGATGGCCTGGAGCTCGTCGTAGTCGGCGCACTGGCCGAGCGTGTCGACCGCGAGGATGCCGACGGTGCGCTCGGTGAGCGCCGCCTCGACGGCGGCCGGGTCCACGGTCCAGGTGTCGGGTCGCACGTCAGCGAAGACCGGCACGCCCCCCGCGTACATCACGGAGTGGCCGGTCGCGGGGAAGGTGTAGTCGGCGACGACGACCTCGTCGCCCGGCGTCACCCCGAGGGTCAGCATCGACAGGTGCAGCGCCGCCGTGCAGTTGTTCACCGTGAGCGCGTGCGCGGTGCCGGTGGCGGCGGCGAAGCGCTCCTCGAACCGCCGCGACGTCGGTCCCTGCCCGGCGACCCAGCCGGACCGGAAGACCTCCTCGACGGCCCGCAGCTCGGGCTCCCCCAGCGTCGGCTGACCCAGCGCGATGACCTCGGGCATGACTCTCCACTCGTACGGACGACCGCACCGAGTGTAGGGGACGGTCGGACGCCTCCCGGCCCGCGCGGGAGCCGCGCGGGGGTGCCGCCGCTACCCTCGACAGCGCCCGTCCACCGTGACCCCGGAGCACCCGTGACCCGTTACGTCGTCGTCGGCGGTGGCATCGTCGGCCTCGCCACCGCCCACCAGCTCGTGCACGACCGCCCCGACTCCGAGGTGGTGGTGCTGGAGAAGGAGCACCGCTGGGCGCCGCACCAGACCGGGCGCAACAGCGGCGTGATCCACGCCGGTGTCTACTACCCGCCGGGCAGCCTCAAGGCCCGGCTGTCCCGCGCCGGCTCGGAGTCGATGGTGGCCTTCGCCCGCGAGCACGGGGTGCCCGTCGAGGTGTGCGGCAAGCTCGTGGTGGCGACCACGGCGGATGAGGTCCCGCGCCTCGAGGCGCTGCGCGAGCGGGCGCTGGCCAACGGCCTCGCCGTGACCATGCTCACGCCCGACGAGGCCCGCGAGCGCGAGCCGGAGGTGTCCTGCGTCGCGGCGATGTACGTTCCGACGACGGGAATCGTCGACTACGCCGAGGTCTGCCGCACCCTGGCCCGGCTGGCCGAGGACAAGGGGGCGGACCTGCGGCTGGGCAGCGCGGTCCGCGCGATCGACGTCCGGCCCTCGGGCGTGCACCTGACCACCTCGCTCGGCGAGGTCCACGGCGACGTCCTGGTCAACTGCGCCGGGCTGCAGAGCGACCGCATCGCCACCATGGCCGGGCTGCGACCGGAGGCCCGCATCGTGCCCTTCCGCGGCGAGTACTACGAGCTGCGGGAGGACCGCCGCCACCTCGTCCGCGGCCTCATCTACCCGGTCCCCGATCCCAGCTTCCCGTTCCTCGGCGTGCACCTGACCCGTGGCATCGACGGCTCGGTGCACGCCGGGCCGAACGCCGTGCTGGCCCTGGCCCGCGAGGGCTACGACTGGCGGACCGTCCGGCCGAGGGACCTCGCCGAGGTGCTGGCCTACCGGGGCTTCTGGAAGCTGGCCCGGCGGTACTACCGGACCGGGATCGGCGAGATGCGCCGCTCCTTCTCCCGGGAGCAGTTCGCCCGCAGCCTGGCCCGGCTCGTGCCCGCGGTGGGGCCCGACGACCTCGTGCCCGCGGAGGCGGGCGTCCGCGCGCAGGCGCTGACCCGCTCCGGCGCACTCGTCGACGACTTCCTCATCCAGCAGGCGCCCCGCCAGGTGCACGTACTCAACGCCCCCTCGCCCGCGGCGACGGCCGCACTGGAGATCGCCAAGCACGTGGTCGCGCAGGTCCCGGCAGCCTGATCCGCCGAGACCGCCTCGCGGACCGGGAGGGTCGCGGTCAGGGCAGCGCGTCCATGACCTGCCAGCCCGCGTTGACCGCCCGCATCGACGCCCACCCGCCGGCACCGTTCCCGGAGTAGAGGCGGAGCAGGCCGGTGGCCGACTCGCGGGCGATCAGGTCCATGGCGCCGTCACCGTCCCAGTCCCCGCGAGCGGTCATCAGGTCGAAGACCTGGAAGCCCTCGCCCACGACGCGCGGCGCCCGCCATCCGCCGCGGCCGTCCCCGGGGTAGAGCCAGAGCCGGCCGGTACCCGCCTCGCGGGCCATGACGTCCCCGGCGCCGTCGCCGTCCCAGTCCCCCACGGCCAGCACCTCGTCGAAGCGCTGCCAGCCCGAGCCGACCTCGCGCCCGGCCCGGATGCCGCCGGCGCCGTCGCCGGGGTAGAGCAGCAGCCGGCCGGTGCCCGCCTCCCGGGCGAGCAGGTCGGGGCGGCCGTCGCCGTCCCAGTCCCCGGCCCCGAGCAGGCGGTCGAAGCCCTGCCAGCCGGCGTTGACGACGCGCCACGGCTTCCAGCCGCCGGCGCCGTCGCCCGGGTAGAGCCACAGCCGGCCGGTGCCCGCCTCTCGGGCGATCACGTCGACCGCGGTGTCGCCGTCCCAGTCGCCGGGGGCGACCAGGGCGTCGAAGCCCTGCCACCCGGTGCCGACGAGCCGGCCCGGGCGGAAGCCACCCGTGCCGTCGCCGCCGTACAGCAGCAGCTGGCCCGTGCCGGCGACCCGGGCGAGCACGTCGGAGAGACCGTCACCGTCGACGTCGGCCGACCGTCGCGTGGTGTCCGTCGGCAGCCACCAGGCGCTGCGCAGGCCGAACCGCAGGCGGAACGCCTCACCGCCGACCTGAACGGAGCCGGAGCTGCCCTCGACCGAGACGGTCCGGACCCGGCCGCCCCACGGGCCGTTGCCGTCGCGGGCGGTCACCCGGAGCCGGCGCAGCGTGCCGACCGCCGGGTAGGCGGACTGCACCTGCGCGGCGGTGAGCGTGGCCGTCCACGAGCTGGCCGTGCTCGGCACCACCCCGTCGTACGGGTCCGCCTTGGCGACCTGGTACGGCTGGTTGCCCGCCACGGTCCAGCCGCCGTTGCTCGAGCTGAACTGGGTGAAGGCCGGGATGCCGTGGTGCTGCAGGATCCGGGTGGCGGTCGCCGCGACCGCCTGGTCGGTGAGCGGGTTCTCGTGCCGCTGCCGCAGCGTCACGCCGTCGCCCGCGTACGTCGCCGTGCCGGCGAAGACCTGGCAGGCGGAGTCGTCGCACGTGTCCCAGGCCGCACTCGTCCGGGCGTGCCGCTCGCGGGACGCGTAGGTTCGCGCCGCCACCGACTGCGCCCGCAGCGCCTCCGCCGGCCAGGAGGCCGGCATCTCGCTGGGCACCACGGCCCGCAGGTACTGCTCCATCGTGGGTACGGCGAGGGTGCGCACCCCCGGCGACGAGCCGTACGCGATCGCCCGCACCCCACCGCGGTACTCGCGGAAGGTGTTCGACGAGGTGAGGGCGAGCCGGACCAGACCGCTGGGGGAGGTGAAGGTGACCGAGCCGCTGGTGTAGCCCGATGCGGTGATCGCGTGCCCGAGCCACTGCCCGGCTGCGGCGTCGTAGCCGCTCAGCCGCAGTCCCGCCGACGAGCGGGTGACCCGCCAGAGGGTGATCGCCCCGCCCAGGCCCGACCGGGCCGGGAGGGTGGCCGGCGAGCCGCCGCCGGCCGTGGCGCCCCGGCCGCTGGTCGCCAGCACCCGGGTCTCGTTGTCGGTGTCGGCCTTGACCCAGACCCGGATCGTCGTGTCCGGCTGGGACACGAGCGTCGTGCCCGGGTAGTAGAAGTCCAGGATCTGGGCGTGGGTGAGGCCCAGCGTCGCGGCGCCGCGGGCGCCGTGCTGCGACATGCCCAGCCCGTGCCCGAACCCCTTGCCCGCGAGGGTGAACGAGCCGTCCGCGGGTCGCGGGTACACCTCCACCGCGGCAGCGCCGGGGAGCGCGGTCCCGACCAGCAGGAGAGCGCACAGCGGCGCCGTCACCGCCAGGAGCCGGCCGGCCCTCACCGCGCCCTCACCCCGCCAGCCGGACCGACGCCCAGCCGGTGGCCGCCGGCCGCCGGGCCTTGACCCCACCCGCGCCGTCGGCGAGGTAGAGCCAGACCCGGTCGCCCCCGGCCTCCCGGGCCAGGATCTCCGGCGCGCCGTCGCCGTCGAGGTCCCCCACACCGACGACGGGGTCGACGGTCTGCCAGCCGCTGTTGACCACCCGGCCGCCGAGCAGGCCGCCGGAACCGTCACCCGGGTGGAACCGCAGCGAGCCGCTGTCCAGCCTGGCGAGCACGTCGGGAGCGGCGTCCGCGTCCCACCGTCCCGGCGCGACCACCGCCGTCACGTCGCCCCAGCCCGTCCGCAGCTGGCGACGCTCGAGGAAGCCGCCGCGGCCGTCACCGCGGTAGAGGAAGAGGGTGCCGCTCGCGCGGTCGATCGCCAGCAGGTCCGGCCGGCCGTCCCGGTCGAGGTCGCCCGCGGCGGTCACCGCACGGACCCCGCCCCAGCCGGTGTTGAACGCCACGCCCTCCCCCACCCGGCCGGTGCCGTCGCCCCGGTGCAGCCGCAGCTCCCCGGTCGGGCCGTCGACCGTCAGCACGTCCCCGCGCCCGTCGCCGTCCCAGTCCCCGGGGCCGACGACGGCGGTGGCGGCCGGCACCGTGCGCGCCGAGGTGACGTCGGCCCCCAGCACGCGGGCACCCTGGCCCGGGTACAGCCAGAGGGTCCCCTCGGGGCCCCGGGCCAGCACGTCGGCCTGCCCGTCCCCGGAGCTGTCGCCCGCGGAGGCGAGCAGGTCGACGGTGTTCCAGCCCGTGCCGACCAGCCGCCGCGCAGACAGCCAGCCACCGCGGCCGTCCCCGGGGTAGAGCCACAGCGCGCCGTCGCTGCGGCCGCGCGCCAGCAGGTCGGCGCGGCCGTCGCCGTCCCAGTCACCGGGGCCCACGAGGGTCCCGACCGTGTCCCAGCCCGTCCCGAGCGACACCCGCGAGCCCGCGATGCCCCCCGCGCCGTCGCCGCGGTAGAGCCACAGCACGCCGGTCGCGGCCTCGCGGGCCACCAGGTCGCCGCGGCCGTCGCCGTCCAGGTCGCCGGCGCCCACGACGGCGTCCATGGCGTTCCACCCCGTGCCGAGGGAGCGCCGGGCGCCCGCCCACCACCCGGCTCCGTCGGAGGAGTAGAGCCACAGCGTCCCGGACGAGTCGCGGCCGAGGACGTCGGGGCGCCCGTTGCCGTCGAGGTCGGGGGCCGCGGCCATCAGGTCGAACATCGACCAGCCGCCGCCGAGGGAGGCCCGGTCCAGTCTCCAGCCGCCGGACCCGTCGCCGTGGTAGGCGAACAGCAGCCCCGTCGCCCGCTCCCGCGCGACCACGTCGCGCCGGCCGTCGCCGTCCAGGTCCCCGGCGCCCAGGACGACGTCGGTGACGTTCCAGCCGCCGCCCAGCCCTGCCGTCCGTCCGCCGGCCAGCTCCCGCCGGTCACCCGGCGACACCCGCAGGGACCCGTCCGTCCGCACGGTGGCCAGGTCGGGCACCGCGTCACCGGTGAGGTCACGGACCACCGGAGCCGCGGGGGGCGGCGGAGGCGTGGTCGGCGGCGTGGTCGGCGGCGGCGGAGCCGTCGGAGGCGGGGGCGTGGTCGGCGGGGGCGTGGTGGGAGGCGGCGGCGCCGTCGTCGCCTGGTAGGAGGCGGTGAGCGACCTGATCGCGGGCAGCCGCTCGTAGAGGTAGCGGCCGGGGCAGGCGGTCGAGGCCGCGTCCCGGTGACCCGAGATCTTCTGGAAGGTCCGCCCGTTGAGGACGGTGGTCCCCGTCGCGGTGACGCCGTGCAGGCCCAGCTTCCAGGCGAAGAGACGCCCGTACGCGTCGACGACCGCGTCCGGGGCGGCCACCGTCTCGAAGTTGCCGATCGCGGACATCGCGAAGGCCACGTCGTTGTAGCCCGCGGTGTGCGCACCCACGACGGCCCGGTCGACGCCGCCGTACCGGCCCTCCCAGACGCGGCCGAAGCGGTCGACCAGGAAGTTGTAGCCCACGTCCTTCCAGCCGCGGCCGTTGACGTGGAAGGCGTAGATGCCGCGGATGATCGACGGCACGTCGGCGGCCGCGTAGTTGTTGGCGTTGACGGTGTGGTGGACGAACGCGCCGCGCACCGTGCCGTACGTCGGGGCGCCGCGCTTCGACTCGTCGGCGCCCCAGTCCGCCCGGGTGAGGATCTGCGGGCGGGCGGCGGCGGCGGTGGCGGTCCCCGCGGCGGCCGTCCCCACCGTGGCGTCGGCCGGCCCTCGGCCGGGGTCGACGACGACGACCTCCGCGTCGGCGGGTGCCTCGCCCTCCCCCGCCACCCGCACCTGCACGTCGTCCACCTCGCCGACGACGATCGGGTCGGAGCCGGCGCGGGCGCCCTCGGCCTCCGCCCCGTCCGGGGCGTGCTCGTCGTGCACGGGAACGATGGTCCAGTCCGACCAGCGGCCGTCGGTCCGGGTGCGGACGCTGACCGACTCCGGCCGGGCCGCGGTGTCCGAGTCCCACGCGACGCCCACCACGCCGAAGCCGGTCACCGGGACGACGCTGCTCTGGGCCACCACGGGAACCCCGTCGACGGTGCGGGCCGGTGCAGGCGGGACGGGTCGGACGTCGGCGGTGACGACCTCCGGCTCCACCGCGCGCTGCCGTGGTCCCGCCGTCCCCGGGGGGGCCAGCGGGACGAGTAGCGCCACCCCGAGGGTGACGCCGACGAGCATCCGGGCGTGTCGTGCCATGAATCTCACGTCCCAACAGTGCATCCTGGTCACTCTGGTCACACGCGTCGCGCGGCCAGGATGCTCCTGTCTGTGCGTCACCGCTACCCCGTGCCCACTATTCGTCGCTCAGGGGCAGTCCCCGCGTCCCCTATCCTGGTCCGCCGAGAGCTCGACGGAACCGGCCGGAGCCTCGACCGACCCACGTCCGAGAGCCGGCAGCCCGACAGGTGGACCCACGCGCATGAGCACGACCGTCGCCCCCGCACGCCCCCGCCTCACCCGCGTGGCGGAGCGGGTGCCGGACTGGGCGGTCGCACTGGGGGCGGTCGCGGTGACCGTGGGCATCGCCGTCATCCCGCAGGTCCAGGGGACGTTCTTCTACTACGTCGGCGACAACCCGGAGTCCTTCGTCCCGCTGTGGCACCACCTCGGCGGCGAGCTGCGGGCCGGGCAGTGGCCGACGATGAACCCCGACGGGTGGATGGGCGGCAACTACGCCGGCGAGGCCGCGTACACGCTCTGGAACCCGGTGAGCGTCGCCAACTACGTGCTCGTCTCGTACTTCACCAACCTCTCGCTGGCGGCGTTCGTCGTCATGGTCGAGTTCCTGGGCCTGCTCGCCCTGGCCGTCTACCTGCTGGCCCGCGAGTACGGCGCGTCGCGCGCACCCTCCTTCCTGGTGGCCGTCGCGCTGCCGCTCTCCGGCTTCACCCTCTGGTACGAGGCCTCCGGCTGGCCCGCGGGCTTGATGGCCTTCACCTGGGTGGCGCACTTCTGGTGGGCGGCGCGCAAGCACGCGCGCGGCCGGCTGACCCCGGTCGTGCCCTTCGTGCTGGGCGTGCTCGCGATGACCACCGGCAACCCGTACGCCGCCGTGGGGCTGGTCATCGTGCTGGCCGCGATCGCCGTCGAGCTCCTGGTGCAGCGGCGGCCGGTGCCGCTCGCCCACCTCGTGCTCATGGGCGCCTGCGTCGGCGCCTCGGCGGCGCTGGTCTTCCTGCCGCTGTTGTCGACGACCGGCGTCACCGTGCGCCCGTCCACCAACGAGATCCTCAACGACACCTTCCTGGTGCCGGACCTCGGTGACCTGGCCGCCGCCAGCTCCCCCACGTACCTGCCGTCGATCTCCAACTGGAACGGCGCGCGGCTGGAGTCGCTGCCGTCGACGTACTTCGCCTTCTTCGTGCTTCCCCTCCTGCCGTGGCTGCGCTGGAGCTCGCTGCGCGGCCGGCTGACCGGACTGACCAGCCTGGCCGTCGTCGGCGGGGTCTACGCGGTGACCACCCTGGGACCGTCGAACCTCTGGATGTTCCGCTGGCCGCTGCGGCTCATCGAGTACCTGTACCTCGCGCTCGCGGTGCTCTTCGCCGTGGTCCTCTCGGCCGGCCTGGCCGGGGACCGGGTGCGGCGGCGGATCGCGTGGTCGGTGGCGATCGTCGCCGTGGGCACGTACCTCGCCTGGGCGGTGCGCCCGGAGTACTGGCGGCTGCACCTGTACGGCGCGCTGCTGGTGCTCGGGGTGCTCGGCGTCGGCCTGCTGGCTGCCAGGCGGGTGGGCCTGGGGGCCTTCACCGCAGTCCTGGTCGCCGGGACCGCCGCGGTGGTCCTGCTGCAGACCACGGTGTTCCCGCAGATCCCACCGGGCGGCACCCCGGTCTACCCCCCGTACGACATCAGCGAGATGGAGGGCGGCGCGCAGACGTACGAGGGCACGGTGCTGCAGCTCGCCACGCAGGCCGGCGTCACCACGGACGTGCAGGCGGACGGGAGGCTGCTGTTCGGCAACCTGCCCGTGGCGCTGGACCTGGACAGCATCAACCGCTACACCGGCATCGGCTTCGCGGAGTTCTCCGAGGCGCTCTGCATGGACTACCGCGGGGTGGTCTGCCCCGAGGCGTACGAGCGGCTGTGGCGCCCCGTCGGCGACGGCATCGACGTCCCGCTCGTCGACGCCCTGCGGGTCGAGACGCTGGTGCTGCAGCGCTCCCTGCTCCCCGAGGAGACCGACGGCCAGGGCCGGCCCGGCTGGCGGGTCGCCGAGCGCGACGACGTGCGTGAGGTGTGGGTCCGGGAGGACCCGCTGCCCTACGACGACCGGGTGGCGTGGGTGTCGGAGGGCGCCGAGGTGGAGCCGGTGTCCTCGGCGGCCGGCCGCGAGGTCGTGCGGGTGTCCGCCCCGCCGGAGGGTGCGCGGGTGCTCTTCTCCCGGCTGGCGTGGCCCGGCCACGAGGCGACGATCGACGGCGAGGCCGTCGAGGTGGTCGACGGCCCGGCGGGCCTGCTCGAGGTCGAGGTGCCGGGTGGCGACCACGAGCTGGTCGTGACGTTCACCTCACCCGGGGTCCGGCTGGGGCTGGCCGCCCTGGCCGGGGCGGCGCTCGTCGTGCTCGCCCACTCGGTCGTCTGGGGCCTGCTGCGCCGGCGCGACCGGGCGCGGGAGACCGCGCCGCCCCCGGCCGAGGTGGTCGGCGGCGAGGGCCCCGAGCCGGAGGCCGAGCGCATCGGCGCGGGCCGTCCCGGGGTCTGACGGAGCAGCCGCCACCGCGTCGGCCGGACGGGTCACCCCCGCCCAGCCGTTGGCCCCAGCCGTTAGCATGGCGTGGTCGCGTGGGCGGGCCCGGACGCGACATCCCACCCCATTTCGACGGCGAGAGCACCCACGGAGGACGACCAGATGAACGACCAGCACCCGGCAGGGAACGGCGCCACGGCGCCCGGCCATGGCGGGCGCTCCGTCCAGGAGGTCGTTCAGCGGGTCATGTTCGCGGCGCCGAGCCCGCTCGCCCCGGACGACCTCTACGCCGTGGCCGACGTCGGCTCGATCCGGCGCGAGCGCACGCGCCTCGCCGTCGAGCCGCACTCCCACGCGAGCACGAACACGTTCTTCGGCCGCTTCCCCGCCAGCTACTTCCAGCGCTGGACCGACCTCCGGCGGATCGACCTGGAGCTGACGGCGTCGGGTTCCGGTCGCATCGAGCTGCACGCGACCGACGCCGAGGGCGAGGGCCGCGTCCTCGACGTCGCCGTGCTCGACGGCGCGACGCGCGAGCAGGTCCGGATGAGCGCCGCCCTCGACCGCTTCCTCGACGGCGGGTCGCTCCACCTGGAGGCGCTCACCGGTGACGGCGAGCTCGCGATCGAGGACGTCCGCTGGTTCACCGCGGCCCCGCGGGAGTTCCGCCCGACCTCGGTCGTCATCTGCACCTTCAACCGGGCGGACGACTGCCTGGCGACGATGCGGTCCCTCGGCTCGGACCCGGAGGTCCTCGACGCCCTCGAGCACGTCTACGTCGTGGACCAGGGCACCGACCCGGTCGAGAGCCGCGGCGACTTCGACGACGTGGTCAAGCTCTTCGGCGCCAAGCTCCGCTACCTCCGCCAGCGCAACCTGGGCGGGGCCGGCGGCTTCACCCGGGGGCTCTACGAGGTCACCGAGACCGAGCACGAGGACCACGCCAACGTGCTGTTCATGGACGACGACGTGCTGCTCGAGCCGGAGACGGTGCTGCGCATGACGGCGTTCGCCAACCGGACGACCGCGCCGACGATCGTCGGCGGCCAGATGCTCTACCTCTACCACCCGACCCGGCTGCACGTGGGGGCCGAGACCGTCGAGCTGGCCACGCTCAAGCCCGGCCGCCCGGTCGAGGGCGCGCTGCACAACGTCGACCTCACCGAGGAGCTGCCGCACCAGCGCGTGAACGCAGGCTACAACGCCTGGTGGTCCTGCCTGATCCCGGCCGAGGCGGTCAGCGCGGCCGGCTTCCCGCTGCCCGTCTTCTTCCAGTGGGACGACATCGAGTACGGCGTCCGCGCGGCTCGGCACGGCGTCCCGACGGTCACCCTCAGCGGGGCCGCCGTCTGGCACGCCGACTTCGCCATGAAGGACTGGGACGACTGGTCGCGGTACTTCAGCTGGCGCAACTCGCTCATCGCCAGCGCCCTGCACGGCGACTTCGACCCCCGTCGGGTCAGCCGGGTGCTGGGCCGCCAGCTCGCCGGCTACCTCGTCGCGATGCAGTACGGCCTCGCGGCGACCCTGCTCAAGGCCGTCGAGGACTTCCTCGCCGGGCCGGAGGTCCTCCACGACGGAGGGGTCTCGATGGCCGCCGAGATCCGCCGGCTGCGCGGGGAGTACCCCGACACCGTGCGCCACCCGGCGACGGAGGTCCCCGTCCCCGGTGCGGCCACCCTGCCGCTCGTCGGCAACGCCGGCACGCCCAGCAAGCCGGGCCTGGTGCTCGCCAAGCGGCTCGCCTACCAGCTCACCGGCCGGCACGGGGGGGCCGTCAGCATCCCGGCCCGCGACGCCAAGTGGTGGAACGTCTCGCTCTACCGCACCGCCGTGGTCACCGACGCGGCGCAGGACGCGGTGCGGATCCGGGAGTTCGACCGCGCCACCTTCACCCGGCTGTCCCGCGAGGGCTCGCGCGCGATGCTGCGGCTCGCCCGGGAGGGAGCCGACGCCCGCGCCCGCTGGCAGCAGGCGCTGCCCGAGCTCACCAGCCGGGACAACTGGGCGCGGCTCTTCGCCTCGGAGTAGCCGGTCGCCGCCGAGCAGTCGGAGTAGCGGCTCGGCGCAGTGGAGTGGTGGGGCTCGGCTCGCGCTGCACGCGCCGGCCTACTCCTCGCCGTCGCCGCTCACCAGGGGCGTGCCCTCGGTGAAGTGCGGCCGCAGCCGGTTGTCGTACATCGTCAGCGCCGACCCGATCGCCATGTGCATGTCGAGGTACTTGTACGTGCCCAGCCGCCCGCCGAACAGCACCCCGGGCTCGCCCTTCGCGAGCGTGCGGTAGGCGAGCAGCCGCTCGCGGTCCTGCGCGGTGTTGATGGGGTAGTACGGCTCGTCGCCACGGTCGGCGAAGCGCGAGAACTCCCGCATGATCACCGTCTTGTCGACCGGGTAGGCGCGCTCCGGGTGGAAGTGCCGGAACTCGTGGATCCGCGTGTAGGCGACGTCCTCGTCGGCGTAGTTCATCACCGGGGTGCCCTGGAAGTCACCGGTGGGCAGGACCTCGGTCTCGAAGTCGAGCGTCCGCCAGGACAGCTCGCCCTCGACGAAGTCGAAGTAGCGGTCGACCGGGCCGGTGTACACGACCGGGACCTGCCCCAGGACCTCGTCCTTGACGTCGAAGAAGTCCGTGGACAGCCGCACCTCGATCTTCGGGTGGTCGGCCATCCGCTCCAGCCAGGCGGTGTAGCCGTCGACCGGCAGCCCCTCGTGCGTGTCGCTGAAGTAGCGGTTGTCGTACGTGTAGCGCACCGGCAGCCGGGCGATGATCTCGGCCGGCAGGTCCCGCGGGTCGGTCTGCCACTGCTTGGCGGTGTAGCCCCGGATGAAGGCCTCGTACAGCGGGCGCCCGATCAGCGAGATCGCCTTCTCCTCGAGGTTGCGGGCCTCGCCGGTGGGGACCTCGGCGGCCTGCTGGGCGACGAGCGCGCGGGCCTCGTCCGGGCTGTAGGCAGCGTCGAAGTACTGGTTGATCGTGCCGAGGTTGATCGGCATCGGGAAGACCTGGCCGCGGAAGTTCGTGTACACGCGGTGCTGGTAGCCGGTGAAGGCGGTGAAGCGGTTGACGTACTGCCAGACCCGCTCGTTCGAGGTGTGGAAGAGGTGCGCGCCGTACTTGTGGACCTCGATCCCGGTGGCCGGCTCCGGCTCGCTGTAGGCGTTGCCGCCGATGTGGTGGCGGCGGTCCAGGACGAGCACCTCGAGCCCGAGCTCGGTGGCGCAGCGCTCCGCGACGGTCAGGCCGAAGAACCCGGACCCGACGATGACGAGGTCAGCCATACGACAACTCTCCAAGTGGGGGGAACCGGAGCAGGCTATCGCGGGACGCGGGCCCGACCGTCACCCGCCGCCGGTGCTGGTGACCCGGATCACGAGCTGCTCGTCGTCGTGGGTGTAGGCGAGGTACTCGAACTCCAGGCCGGTCCGCTCGACGTGCTCGCGCCACGCCTTGTGCTCGTGCTCCTGCCATCCCGGGTAGTTGAAGTACTCGTCGAACACCACCACCGTCCCGGCCACCAGCCGGGGCCCCACCTGCTCCAGGACCGTCCGGGTGGACGAGTACAGGTCCGCGTCGAGGTGCAGGAAGGCCACCGGCCCCTCGTGCTCGGCGAGGAAGCCGGGCAGGGTGTCGGAGAAGAGCCCGACCACCAGCTCCGCCCCCTCGACCCGCGGGATCTCGTCCCGGGCGAACTCGCCCGCCTCGAACCTGCTGCGCCACGTCTCGGGAAGGCCCGCGAAGGAGTCGAAGCCGAACACCTGCCCGCCCTTGCGGGCCTCGACGATGATCCCGAGCGTCGTGCCGGTGGCCACCCCGAACTCCAGGGCCATGCCGTCCTCCGGCGCGTGGGCCAGGCCGTGCCGCAGGGTGTCGTGCGCATGCCCGGTGACCACGACCGGCGGCAGCTCCGCGCTGATGAAGTCGACGGTCGAGTGCGCCGCCTGCCAGTCCATGGCCACGTCGAGGTCGCGACGCTGCCGCCGCTGCAGGTCGTCGAGCGCCTGCCGCAGCTCGGACACCTGCTCGCGCAGCTCGCCGTCGCGCCGGGCCGCCTCCGCGGCCGCGGCGTCGACGTGTCGGCGCAGGTCGGCCACCTCGCGGCCGACGACCTCCTCGACGACCCGCACCAGCTTGTCGCGGGCTCCCGTTCTCAACCGGTCCAGCACTCGGTCCCTCCTGGGTGTCGCACGGCCCCCGTGGTCGTGGATCACAGGCGCAGCAGCGCCACCGCCTCCGGCGCGGGCCCGTCGCGGACCACCTTGCCGTCCGCCAGCACGATCCCGCGGTCGCAGAGCTTCTCGATCATGTCGAGGTCGTGGCTGACGATGACGAGCGTGCGCCCCTCCGCCCCGAGCTCACGGATCCGGGCGAGGCACTTGCGCTGGAACGGCTCGTCACCGACCGCGAGGATCTCGTCGATGAGGAACACGTCCGGGTCCGTGTGGACGGCGACCGCGAAGGCCAGCCGCAGGAACATGCCGGAGGAGTAGAACTTCACCTCGGTGTCGATGAACTTCTCGATCCCGGAGAAGTCGACGATCGAGTCGAAGTTCGCCCGCAGGTGGTCCTCGTCCATGCCGAGGATTGCGCCGTTGAGGAAGACGTTCTCCCGGCCGGTGAGGTCGGGGTGGAAACCCGCGCCCACCTCGATCAGGCCGGCGATCCGGCCGCGGACCCGGACGCTGCCGGAGTCCGGTCGCATGACGCCGGAGATGAGCTTGAGCAGGGTGCTCTTGCCCGAGCCGTTCAACCCCAGCAGCGCGACCGTCTCCCCCTCCTGGACCGTCGCGGTCACCCCGTCCAGGGCGAGGAACGTGTTCGCCGAGTCGCGCCCGCGCACCACCTCGACCGCGCGCTCCTTGAGCGAGCGCGCGTGCCGGAGGACGAAGCGCTTGGAGACCTGGTCGAGGTCGACGGCGGTGGTCACGTCACAGCTCCTGCGCGAACTTGCTCTCGAGGCGGCGGAACACGAGCTGGCCCACCACCAGGACGGCGACGGACATGGCGAAGGCGATCACCGCGCGCAGCCACAGGTGAGGAGGGAAGCTGAAGGTCATGTCCGTGCCGGGCCACCAGAAGGCCCGCTGGAACATGCTCACCGCCATCGTGATCGGGTTGGCCAGGTAGATCTGCAGCGCCAGCCCGTCGCCGAGCGCATCCCGCACCAGCGTCCACGGGTAGAGCACCGGCGACGCCCAGGTGGCGACCAGCAGGATCAGGTCGACGATGTTCTCGAAGTCGCGGAAGAACACGTTCGCGGCGGCGAAGACCAGCCCCAGGCCGAGGGCCAGCACCGCCGCGATGCCGAGTCCCAGCAGGAAGGCCGCGACGGCCCCGACCGAGAACTCGTACCCGGTCACGAGCGCCGCCACCACGAGGATGACCAGCTGCGGGACCAGGTGGACCCCCGCCACCAGCAGCGACGCGACCGGGAAGAGCTCCCGCGGGAGGTAGATCTTCTTGACCAGGGAGGCGTTGGACACGATCGCCCGGGTGGCGTTGCCGAACGCCTCGCTGAAGAAGTTCATCAGCGTGATCCCGGCGAAGAGGTAGATGGCGAAGTCCTGCAGCGAGCGGTTGAGCTGGAGGAAGACGCCCAGGACGAAGTAGAAGACCAGGAACTGCACCGCGGGCTTGACGTAGGACCAGGCGAGACCGAGCACCGAGCCGCGGTAGCGCACCCGCAGCTCCTTGCGGACCAGCAGGGTCAGCAGGTAGCGACGGCGGAAGACGTCGAGGAGGCCGAGGCCGCCACCCGGCTCGGCCAGACCGCCTCCGCCGCTCGCAGCGAGCGTCGTCATCTCCACCTCGGGCTCGTGTCGGCCACCGGCGCGTGCCCGGCCGGCGGGTCGGAGGGGGGCGGTCCGCCCGGCAGCTCCCGCCGCCAGGTGTCAGGGCGAACAGCCCCCTCGACCGAGGCACGATACGCGGTCGTCAGCGACCGCCAGCGCAGGGCGAGGGCCAGGTGGTCCCGCACGGCCCGGCCGACCGTACGGGCGGCGGTGCCGCGGTCGCGCACGTGCCACGTCCAGCCGGCCCCCGAGGCGGCCGCCACGACGACCGAGTCGGAGCCGGCCAGCCGCCACCAGCGGGCCTCGTCGGCGGTGAGGTCGGCGTCCGGACGTACCCGGGCCGCGGCCGGGACCGGCCGCAGCTGGTGCAGCAGGCCCCCGACGGCCCGCCGGAGGAGCGCCACCCGGCCCGGCGCGTCGGAGCCCGCTCCGGGGCGGTGCGCCGTCCGGGCGGTGGCCGGCTCGGCCGCCGGGGGCAGCAGGGTGCGGTCGGTCACGGGCCGGCCGTCGGGCTGCGCCGCGCGGATGCCGCGGGGGACGTCCGGGCCCACCGAGCCGGGGCGCAGCCAGCCGGGGCCGGACAGCACGTCCGAGAGCGCACGCTGCCGCAGGGCCGACGCGGCGTACTGGAGCGACACGACGTGCTTGACCTGGTGGGCGAGGCTGTCGGCCAGCAGCCCGGGCACGGTGGCCCCGCGGGCGTGCAGCAGCGCCGCGGTGAGCCGGTTGCGGTGCAGGAAGTAGGCCTTCCAGTCGAGCGCGTCGTCCTTGTCGCTCCACGGCACGTGCCACATCACTGCCCCGGGGAGCGTGACGGTGGGCACGCCGGCGGCAGCGGCGCGCAGCCCGTACTCGGCGTCGTCCCACTTGATGAAGACGGGGAGCGGCAACCCGACCGCGTCGATCACCGCCCGCGGGACCAGGCAGGTCCACCAGCCGTTGAAGTCCACCTCGGCGCGGCGGTGCAGCCAGGGCGTGCCCCGCAGACCGTGGCGCGCCAGGTCCGTTCCCGGCACCGTGCCGGGGGCCGGCCCCCACCAGAAGCGGCGGCGGTCGACGACCTCGCCGAAGGTGTGCAGCCGGGTCGGTTCGGACGAGCTCAGCATCTGGGCGCCGACCACGGTGGGGCCGCCGGCGCCGTCGGCCAGGCGCGGGTCGGCCAGGCGCGGCGCAGCCAGGCACCGGTCGGCCATGGCGGCCAGGCGGCGGATCGTCTCCGGCTCGATCTCGATGTCGTCGTCGAGCAGGAGCACGTGGGCGTCGGGCAGGTCGAGCGACTCGAGCATCCCGCGGGCGAAGCCGCCGGACCCGCCGAGGTTCGGCTGGCGGACGAGGACGAGCCGCTCACCGAGCGCGTCCCGGGCCGCGTCGAGGTCCGGGTGCAGGTCGAGCCGGCGGGTCCCCTGGTCCACGACCACGACGCGGACGAGCAGGTCCGGCTCGGTCCTGGCGAGCGCGCGGAGCAGCGCCGTGCACGAGCCCGGCCGGTCGAAGGTCGTGACCGCCGCCACGACGGGGTGCTGCGACACCGGCCCGGGAGCGGCCCACTCGACGGGACCCACGACGACCGGTCCGGAGCCGGGCCGCACGGAGAACCACGCCCAGCCGCCGTCGGCACAGCGGGACAGGTCGACGTCGAGATCGACCAGGCCCGCCTCCGACTGCGACCGAGCCACCTCCGCGGCCGTTCCCGAGCCGTCGCTCACCAGGGCGACGACCTCGGCCGGCCCGTCGAGGTGGGCCCGCAGCCGTACGGAGGCCAGCCCGGTGGCGTGCCGCCAGGCCCCGGCGGGGAAGGCGTCGGCGTAGCCCGCGAGCTCGGCGCCGCCCCGGGGGACCCGGAGCCGGCGGTCGTCGAGGACCTCCACACCCGCCGCCCCGTGCAGCGCGAGGGCCGCCGGCCGGTCCACCGGGAGGACGAGCCGCTGGAGCACCTGGCTGTCGGCCCAGCTGGACGCGGCATGCGTCACGGTCGGTCGGTCTCCCCAGGTGATTGCTGCCACGTCGCGGCGAGGTGGCCGGTGCACGGCAGACGGTGCGAGGTGGTCGGCGGGCGAGTGGTCGGTGCGAGGATACCGGCGCCCTAGGCCCAGGGACGCTCGGCGCGCGTCGCGACGAGCCGCCGGTAGGCGGCGCGGCGCAGCGCGGCGGGGACGAACCGGTACCCCCCGCGGACCGCGACGTTGCGGGCCCACTGGGCCCGGCTGGTGAAGCCGCTGCGGCGCAGGTGGCGCTGCAGCGCGAGCTCCGAGCGCAGCAGCCGCAGGCCGCCACGGCGGGCGTAGGCGCCGGCCCCGACCCGGTACAGGACCAGGGGCTCCGCGACGTTGGCCACCCGCGCGCCGGCGGCGATCATCCGGGCGAACAGCCAGTAGTCCTCCATGAGGGGCAGGTCCTGGTAGCCGCCGGCGGCCACCACGGCGCTGCGCCGGTACACGACGGTGGGGTGGTTGAAGGGGTCGTGGAAGCGCGCGTACCGGGCGATCTCGACCGGGTCGGTGGGCGGGACGCGACGGCCGACGACGTCGTCCGGCCCGGTGCCGATCTCCAGCAGCCCGGCCCCGACGAGGTCGTGGTCGGCGACCAGGGGGACCTGGACGGCGAAGCGGTGGCCGAGGCTCAGGTCGTCGGCGTCCATCCGGGCCACGACGTCGTGGGCGCACGCGTCCAGGCCGGCGTCCAGTGCCGGCCCCAGCCCCACGTTGCGCGGCAGCTCGAGGAGCCGGGACGGCACCGGCGAGCCGGCCACGACCTCCTCCAGGGCCCGGGCGAGCGTGGCGGGCACCGGACCGTCGCGCACCACGACGACGTCGTCCGGTCGCAGGGTCTGCTCGTGGACACTGCTGCGGAAGGCGCTGCGCAGGTGGTCCGGGTCGTCCCGGTGGTAGACCGGCAGCAGCAGCGAGAACGGGACCGGAACCGTCATGGCCGCCGCTCGTGCACCGTGAGGCCCGCCTCGGCGAGCACGTCCTCGGTACGGCGCGGGGCGCGGCGCACGCCGTCGCGCAGACCGGTCAGGAGCCCGCGCCCCAGGGTTGCCCGGTCACCCGAGCGGGCGAACGTGCGCGCCCAGCGCCGCAGCGTCGCCCCGCCGTAGAGCAGTCTCTCGGCAGGAGCGAGCCCCCGGCTGCGGGTGAGGACCCAGACCTTGTTGCGCACCTCGAGGTAGAAGCGCTCCCCCGGGTCGGCGTCGGTGCCCCCGAACACCCGGGTCTTGTGGGTCACGACGCTGCGGGGGCAGTAGAGCCCACGGCGACCGCGGAGCAGCCGCACGGTGTACTCGAAGTCGTCGTTCCAGAGGAAGTAGTCCGCCACCGGCAGCCCCCGCTCCCGGACCGTGCCGGCGTCCAGCAGGACGGAGACGAACGAGGCCGAGCGGATGGGGAGGCATCCCACGGCGGCGGCCGCGCGCCGCTCCGCCGCGCGTGCACCGGGCTTGGGCCGCGGCGTGTTCATGGGGTGGTCCCGCCCGTCGGTCCACACGACCCGGCTCGCGAGCACCACGGGCGCCGGGCCCGGGTAGCCGTCGCGGGCCGCGAGCAGCTCGGCGAGTGCGGTCGGCTCGGGCACCGAGTCGTCGTCCATCAGCCAGACGAGGTCAGCCGCGTGCTCGTCGACCGCCCGGGCCACCCCTGCGGCGAAGCCGCCGGCGCCCCCGGTGTTGCGCGTCAGCCGCACCAGGTCGGCCTCCGGCGCTCGCTCGGCGACGAGGTGGCCGGAGCCGTCGGTCGAGGCGTTGTCCACGACGACCAGCCGATCCGCGGGCCGGGTCTGGGCCCCCAGCGCGGCCAGCGTCTCGGCCAGCAGTGCGCGGCGGTCGTACGCCACCACCACGGCGACGACCCTGACCGGCCTGCCCACGCGCCCACGCCCTCCGTCCGATCCGCTGCCCCGACGGCCGACAGGCTCTCACGCCGCGGCGTGCACCTCCGCCGTCACCTCGTCCGGCGGGCGGCGGGTGGCGCGGGCGGGCTCAGCTCTCGCCGCAGGGCACCGCGGCCGGGCCGGCGACCGCGTCCTCGGCGGTCACCGCGGCGGCCGCGGCCGGGTCGTCGGCGGCCGACTCGTCGGCCGGGTCG
>DATHTV010000221.1:0-3428 GCA_035462845.1 Jiangellales bacterium | reverse complement strand
GACGTCGCGGCGGTGCTCGGCGCCACCACGTACGACACCTGCCTCCAGGTGGCCCGGCACGCCGCCGACGCGCGGACCGCGGCCGAGGGACGCGCGGCCGTCCGGGCCGAGCTGCCGGTGCTCGAGGAGCTCGGGCTGTAGACGCTGTGCCGCGGCGTGGATCGCGGAGTGGGCTGGCCGAGGCTCGTTGCTGGTCCACACCGTCGGCGGAGCCACGGTCCACCACCAGGCCAGTGGGGCCATGACCAGGCGCCGATACCTGGTGATCGCCACACCCGGGTGGTGAACGTGGTCATGGGGGTATCAGTCGAGGCCGAGAGTGCCCCTGGAGGAGCGTGGTCCCAGGGCTGCGAGAGAGAGCCGGTGAGTGGCTAGCTCCCTGCGGGTGACTCAGCGGACACCCCGGTCTGGATCGCCCAGAGGTCCGCGTACACGCCGCCGCGGGCGACGAGATCGTCGTGCGACCCGGCCTCGACGACCCGCCCGCGGTCGAGCACCCAGATCCGGTGCGCGTGCCGGACCGTCGACAGCCGGTGCGCGACGACGAGGGCGGTCCGGCCGCGGGTGACGACCCCGAGCGAGCGCTGGATCGCCGCTTCCGTCTCGTTGTCCACCGCCGACGTCGCCTCGTCGAGGACCAGCACCGCAGGGCCACGCAGGATCGCCCTGGCCAGTGCGATCCGCTGCCGCTGGCCGCCCGAGAGGGTCTGGCCGCGCTCGCCGACGACGGCGTCGTAGCCGCCGGCGAAGGCTGCGACGAAGTCGTGCGCCTCCGCCTGCCGTGCGGCTCGCTCGACCTCCGCGCGGGAGGCGTCCGGGCGTCCGTACGCGATGTTGTCGTGCACCGTCCCGTGGAAGAGGTAGACGTCCTGGCTGACGTAGCCGATGGCGCCGCGCAGGGAGTCCCAGTCGAGGTCGCGGACGTCGGAGCCGTCGAGCCGGACGACACCGGAGCGCGGGTCCTGGAAGCGCAGCACCAGGCGCAGCAGCGTCGACTTGCCGGCTCCGGTGGGCCCGACCACCGCGTGCACCTCGCCCGCCGGGACGACGAGGTCGACACCGCGCAGCACGTCGGGCCCGTCGGCGTAGCCGGCGGTGACCCCCACCAGCTCCACGCGGCCGGTCACCGGCCTTGGCAGGGTCGCGGACCCGGGAACGACCTCCGCCCGCTCGTCCAGGAGCGCCAGGATCCGGCGGGTCGAGGCCATCCCCCGCTGGTAGAGGTCGAGGACGGTCCCGACGTCGGTCAGCGGCCACAGCAGACGCTGCGTCATGAAGACGAGCACCGAGTAGAGCCCGACCTCCAGGTCGCCTCGCAGCACGGACCAGCCACCGAGCAGCAGCGTCGTCGTGAAGCCCGCGAGGATCGCGATCCGGATGAGCGGCACGAAGGCGGCCGACGAGCGGATCGCCTCGAGGTTCGCGCTGCGGTAGCCGCTGGACGCCCGCTCGACCCTGTCCCGCTCGCGCTCCTCCGCCGTGAAGGCCTTGATCGTCGCGATGCCGCCCAGGTTCGCGGCCAGGGTCGCGTTGAGCTCGGCCACCGCCTCGCGTACGCGGGCGTAGAGCGGCTCGAGCCGGGTCTGGAAGCGCAGCGAGCCGAGCACGATCAGCGGGATCGGCAGGAAGGCGAGCACCATCAGCTGCCACGAGCTGGCGGCGAACACGGCGCCGACCAGGACGACGTTGAGCGTGGTCTGGATGATCTGGTTGGCGCCGACGTCGAGGAAGCGCTCGAGCTGGTTGACGTCGTCGTTGACGACGGCCAGCGTGCCGCCGCTGGTCCGCGCCTCGTGCCAGCCCACGTCCAGGTGCTGCACGTGGTCGTACGCCTCGACCCGCAGGTCGTGCTCGACGGACTGGGCCAGTCCGCGCCAGAGGATCGACGCCGCGTAGTCCGACGCCGACTCCAGCAGCCACACGACCGCGTTGACGACGGCGAGCCAGCCGAGCTGCGCGTAGCGGCTGTCCACGCCGAGCACACCGGCGACGAAGGAGTCGTCCCCGCGGACGACGACGTCGACCGCCGCACCGATGAGCAGCTCGGGCATGACGTCCATGACCTTCTTGGTCGTGGACGCCGCGACGGCGAGGACGACCCGGCGCCGGTAGGCGCGGTAGCGGCCCCAGAGCCGGATCAGTGGGTGCCCGGTGCCGCCCGCCGCCTCGGTGCGCAGGATGGCGCCGGCTACTCGGCGTCCAGGTCGCGCTCGAGCAGCGAGCCCAGCGCCTCCAGGGAGGCCTCGGCGCCCTCACCCTCGGCGGACAGCACGACCTCCTGTCCGTGCTCCACGCCCAGCGCCATCACCGCCAGGATGCTCGCAGCGTCGACCGGGTCGCCGTCGTCCCCCTTGCGGATGGTGATGCTGGCCGGCTGCTCGGCGGCGGCCTTGACGAAGATGGCGGCGGGGCGGGCGTGCAGCCCCACGCTGCTGGCGACGACAGCTCGACGCTCGGGCACGGTGTCCTCCTCGGCTGGTCCGCGGCCGGCCCGACAGGGACCGGCCCACGGGCTCGCGGAGAGGCTACCGGCCCGACCTCCGGACGGGGAGTGACCCGTGGCCGTCGGGGGCGGAATACTGGCCGCGACCGCCGGACCGCACGGTTCCGGACCAGGCGCCGCGGCGCCCGGACACGACCCGCGAGGAGAGCACAGGATGCCCATCGCCACGCCCGAGGTCTACGCCGAGATGCTGGACCGCGCCAAGGCCGGCGCGTTCGCCTACCCGGCCATCAACGTCACGTCCTCCCAGACCCTCAACGCCGCCATCCGCGGCTTCGCCGAGGCCGGGAGCGACGGCATCGTCCAGGTCTCCACCGGCGGTGCCGAGTACCTGTCCGGCCCGACCGTCAAGGACATGGTGGTGGGCGCCCAGGCGCTGGCCGAGTTCGCCCACCACGTGGCCAAGTCCTACGACGTCAACATCGCGCTGCACACCGACCACTGCCCGAAGGACAAGCTCGACGGCTTCGTCCGCCCGCTCATCGCCATCTCCGAGGAGCGTGTCGCCGCCGGGCGGGAGCCGCTGTTCCAGAGCCACATGTGGGACGGCTCCGCGGTGCCGCTCGACGAGAACCTCCGGATCGCGGAGGAGCTCCTCTCGCGGACGTCGGCCGCCCGGATCGTCCTCGAGATCGAGGTCGGCGTCGTCGGCGGCGAGGAGGACGGGGTCGCCAACGAGATCAACGAGAAGCTGTACACGACGGTCGAGGACGGCCGGTCGACGGTCGCGGCACTCGGGACCGGCGACAAGGGCCGCTACATGACGGCGCTGACCTTCGGCAACGTGCACGGCGTCTACAAGCCGGGCGCGGTCAAGCTCCGCCCGGAGATCCTCAAGGAGATCCAGGACGCCGTGGGCTCCGAGGTCGGCAAGGACAAGCCGTTCGACCTCGTCTTCCACGGCGGCTCCGGCTCGACGCTGGAC
>DATHTV010000220.1:0-5293 GCA_035462845.1 Jiangellales bacterium | reverse complement strand
CGGGCGTGCCGCGCCTCGATGACCAGGGCCGCCTCGCGGTCCGGCCTGGGGCGCCGGGTGGCAAACTTCCCGATCACGTTCACCGCCGCGCTGGTCGCGCCCAGGGCGACCAGGCCCGCGGCCGCCGCGCGGCGCCCGCGGTCCCCGCCAGCCCGCGCCAGCGCGCCGGCGGCCGCCACCGAGAGCTTCGAGTAGTCCGACGCCCGGCTGAGCCGGCGCAGTGCCGCGTCGATGCTCGGCGTCGGCGACCCGGCGACGGCGCGGTAGACGGCGAGGTCGAGCCGGTCGAGCTCACCCCGCAGCCGCGCCAGGGGCGGCTCCTCCACGGGCTCGGTCATGGCGCCAGTCTCCCCCACCCCGAAGCGGCCGCGCACGATGTCGGGCGGAGGACGTACGGTCGCGGACGTGACGCCCGACGTCGAGGTGCGCGAGCTGGTGAAGCGCTACCCCAAGAGCCAGGTCAACGCCGTCGACGGCGTCAGCTTCGAGGTGGCGCGAGGCGAGGTGTTCGGCCTGCTCGGGCCCAACGGCGCCGGCAAGACGACCACGGTCGGCGTCCTCACCACCCGGGTCGAGCCGACCAGTGGAACCGCGCGCATCGCGGGCGTCGACGTCGCCGACGACCCGGTGCTCGCGCGCTCGATGCTGGCCGTCGTGCCGCAGCGCAACAACCTCGACCGCTCACTCACCATCCGCGACAACCTGGTGTTCCACGCCGCGTACCACGGCGTCCCCGCCGACGTCCGTGGCCAGCGGGCCGACGACCTCATCGAGCGGTTCGGGCTCGGCGAGCGGGCGGCCGAGAAGCCGGACCGGTTCTCGGGGGGCCAGGAGCAGCGGGTCATGATCGCCCGCGCCCTCATGCACCAGCCCCAGGTGCTCTTCCTCGACGAGCCCTCGACCGGGCTCGACCCGGCCGCGCGGCTGTTCGTCTGGGACCGGGTCCGCGAGCTCCGCGGCAGCGGCGTCACGGTCGTGCTGACCACGCACGACATGGACGAGGCCGACGCCCTGGCCGACCGGGTGGGGATCATGGACCGCGGTCACCTCCTCGCCCTCGACACCCCCGAGGCGCTGACCCGGTCGCTCCCCGGGACGCGCACTCTCGACCTCACGAGCACCCGGCCCCCCGGTGGCGAGGAGCCCCTGGTCGAGGCGCTCGGCACCCTCCCCCGGGTGGAGCGGGTCGAGACCGTGGGCAACGGGGCCGGCCCGCTGCAGGCCCGGCTGTACGTCGACGGCGACGCGGCTGCCCTGGTCGGCCCCGTCGCCGTCGTGGTGCGCGAGCACCAGGGCGAGCTCACCGACGTCGGCCTGGGCCGGCCGAGCCTCGAGGACGTGTTCATCCACCTCACCGGGCGGTCGCTGCGATGACGGCGACCACCACCGCGGCGCCGCCGCGGCCGAGCGTGACCAAGGCCTTCCGGGCGGTCCTGTGGCGGGACCTCTACGTCACCGGGCGCGAGCTGCCGACCTTCGTCGCCCAGGTCGTGCTGCAGCCGCTGTTCCTGCTCTTCGTGTTCGGCCGGATCCTCACCCAGCTCGGCTACGCCGACGAGTCCTACGCGGACCTGCTCTTCCCGGGCATCGTCGCGCTCACCGCGGTGCTCACCGGCGTCCAGGGAACGGCCTTCCCGCTGGTCATCGACTTCTCCTTCACCAAGGAGATCGAGGACCGGCTGCTCGCCCCGATGCCGGTGTCGCTCGTGGCCGTGGAGAAGATCCTCTTCGCCGCCGGCCGCTCCCTCGTTGCGGCCCTGGTGATGTTCCCGGTGGGCGTGTGGGTGCTGGGGTCGATCCCGTGGACGCCGGGGAACTGGCCGTGGGTGGCGGCCTTCCTGCTGCTCGGCTGCCTGCTGGGGGCGGCGATGGGGCTCACCCTGGGGACGCTCGTCCCGGCCAACCGGATCAACGTGGTCTTCGCCCTCGTGCTCACGCCTCTGCTGTTCACCGGCTGCAGCCAGTACCCGTGGCCATCGCTGGAGTCGCTGCGCTGGTTCCAGCTCGTCACCGCGCTCAACCCGATGACCTACGTCTCGGAGGGCCTGCGCGGGGCCATGACCCCCGAGGTGCCGCACATCGACGCCTGGGTCTGCCTACTCGTGCTGGTCGGCGCGGTCGGGCTGTTCGGGTGGCTGGGAATCCGGGGCTTCCGGCGCCGGGCCATCGACTGACCCGCCGGCCCGGCACGTACGGTGGCCGTCGTGACCACCACCGTCGGGATGGCCGGCCTCGGGATCATGGGCACGGGCATGGCCCGCAACCTGCAGCGCGCCGGGTTCGACGTCGTCGTGTGGAACCGCACCCGCGCCAAGGCCGAGACCCTGGCGGCCGAGGGCATGACCGTCGCCGACGACCTGCCGGACCTGGCCTGGAAGGCCGACGCCGTCCTCGTCTGCGTCAGCGACACCCCCGACGTCGAGGAGGTCGTGCTGGGCGACGGCGGGCTGGTCCTCGGCCTCGGCGAGGACTCGCTGGTGATCGACTGCTCGACGATCAGCCCGGCGGCGACCCGGCGCGTCGCGGCCGCGCTCGCCGACCGGGGCGTGGCGTTCGTGGACGCGCCGGTGAGCGGGGGCGCGGAGGGGGCGGCCGCAGGCACGCTCTCGGTGATGGTCGGTGGGAGCGAGAGCGCCGTCGCCACGGCCCGCCCCTGCCTCGAGGCCATCGGGTCCACCGTCACGCACGCGGGGCCGGTCGGCGCCGGGCAGACCTGCAAGCTGGTCAACCAGGTGCTCGTCGTGGTGACGATGCTCGGTGTCTCGGAGGCGCTGCTGCTCGCCGAGGCCGGCGGGCTCGACCCGGCCACGGCGATCGCGGCCGTGGAGGGCGGCGCCGGCGGCTCGTGGATGCTGAGCAACCGCGGCCCGCAGGTCGTGGCCCGGGACTGGCGGCCGGGGTTCACCGTGGACCTGCAGCAGAAGGACCTCCGCCTCGTCCTCGAGGCCGCCGACGAGCTCGGGCTGCCGCTGGTCGCCACCTCGCTCGTGTCCCAGCTGTACCGCACGCTCCAGCACGACGGGTGCGGCGGCGAGGGCAACCACGCGCTCACCAAGGCGCTCGAACGGCTCTCCGGCATCACCGTGGGCGGGCGCCGGTGACGCTCTTCACCGGCGTCGGCGTCGCCCTGGTCACCGCCTTCGACGAGCACCTGCGGCTCGACGGGCCGGCCACCGCCGACCTCGCCGTCCGGCTCGTGGACGACGGCGTACGAGCGGTGGTCGTCGCCGGCAGCACCGGCGAGGCCGACACGCTCGAGGAGGCCGAGCGCGTGGCCCTCGTCGCCGCCGTACGCGGTGCGGTGCCCGTCGGCGTACCCGTCCTGGCGGGCACCGGCGGCGCCTGGGCGGGGCAGGCGGTGGCCCGCACGCGGGCCGCGCTGGACGCCGGGGCAGACGGCGTCCTCGTGCTGTCGCCGCGCCGCGTCGAGGACGCCCGCCCGTACTACGAGGCCGTGGCCACCGCGGCCGCCGGCCGGCCGGTCCTCGCGTACCACTTCCCCGCGGTCTCGGCTCCGGGCATCCCCGTACGGACGCTGCCCACCCTGCCCGTCGACGGCGTCAAGGACTCGACCGGCGACGCCGAGCGCCTGCTGGAGACGCTGGCGGCGTTCTCCGGCCGGGTCTACACGGGCTCGTCCGCGCTGCTGTCCACGGCGGGCCCCCTCGGTGCCGACGGGGCGATCCTGGCCGCGGCCAACGTCGAACCGATCCTCAGCGCGCGCGCCTTCGCCGGCGACGTCGAAGCCCAGCGCCGGCTGCTCGGGGTCCACCTGGACACCCGGGCGGGCGGGCCCGCGGCGGTCAAGCGGCTCGCCGCCGAGCGGTACGGCACACCCCCGTACGCCCGGCTGGCCTGATCCCGTCTTCCCGTCCGAGTCGGCCTTCCAGGCCGGCGTCCGACGTCCCGAACCGGTGGCTCCTTGCACACCGGTCAGGATGCGGATCCGCGACGGGACAGCTTCCAGCCCGGCCGCGGGAAATGACAGGTCTCGCCGTGCGGGTTCTTCTGCAAGTAGTACTGGTCGTCGGGCGGGGCCTCCCAGAACGGTCCGACCGGCTGGACGTCGGTGACGACCTTCCCAGGCCAGAGACCGGACGCCTCGACGTCGGCGATCGTGTCCTCGGCGATGCGCTTCTGCTCATCGCCCGCGAAGAAGATCACGGAGCGGTACTCCGTACCGACGTCGTCGACCTGACGGTTCAGCGTCGTCGGGTCGTGGATCTGGAAGAAGAACTCGAGGATGTCACGGAACGAGGTCTGCGCCGGGTCGAAGCGGATCTCGACCGCCTCCGCGTGAGTGCCGGGGTTGGCCTCGGTCGGATGGGCGACGTCTCCGCCGGTCCACCCGGCACGCGTGGAGACAACGCCGCGCTGTCTTCGCATGAGCTCCTGGACTCCCCAGAAGCATCCGCCGCCGACAACCGCGGTCTCGACGTGGTCTCTCATGCCTCGGCATTCTCTCAGCCGGTCCGCGGCTCCGGGACCTGTCGCAACGCCGCGCGCAGCGTCGCCAGCACGGCGAACCGGCCGCCGACCGCGGGGCGGGGCCGCTGCCGGGCGACCTCGCGGGCCAGCCGGTGGCGGGCAGCCTCGCGACGCATCTCCTCGGCGCTCCACTGCGCCTGGAGGTAGTAGACGGTGGGGTGCATGGCGGTGGCTCCTTCGACGGGCCCGGCCACGTCCCGGGCGACGTCGTCACCGTCCTCCTGCCGTCTTGCACCAGGCTTGCAGCCCGCTAACACCTGGCCGTGGCGGCCGGACGGCGGAAGCGGCGGGCCCGCGCCGGTGTTGAGGGACACTGGTGCCCCCGACCCGGAAGGCCGTACGTGACCGACGGACCGCTCATCGTCCAGAGCGACAAGACGCTTCTGCTCGAGGTGGAGCACGAGCAGAGCCAGGCCTGCCGCCGGGCCATCGCGCCCTTCGCCGAGCTGGAGCGCGCCCCCGAGCACGTGCACACGTACCGGCTGACCCCGCTGGGCCTCTGGAACGCCCGCGCCGCCGGGCACGACGCCGAACAGGTCGTCGACACGCTGCTCACGTTCAGCCGCTACCCGGTGCCGCACGCGCTGCTCGTCGACGTCGCCGAGACGATGAGCCGGTACGGGCGGCTGCGGCTGGAGAACGACCCGGTGCACGGCCTCGTCCTGCACGCCACCGACCGCCCGGTGCTCGAGGAGGTGCTTCGCTCCAAGCGGGTGTCGCCTCTCACCGGGGCCCGAGTCGACGAGGACACCGTGGTCGTGCACCCCTCCGAGCGCGGCTCGCTCAAGCAGGCGCTGATCAAGCT
>DATHTV010000219.1:0-18808 GCA_035462845.1 Jiangellales bacterium | reverse complement strand
CGGCCGGCCCTTCGCCGGCGCCACGGCTCGGCGACGCGGGCGAGGGCCGCCACCGCCAGCAGTGTCGGGTCCGCCGCGTGGCCGGGCAGTGGTACGGGCATGGCGGACCCCTCGGCCAGCTGCGCGGCCCACCACGTGGCGGCGTCCCACCCGGCTGGGCCGACACAGGCACGGTCGAGGTCGAGCAGCACGGGTCCGCGGGGTCCGAGCACCACCTGGTCCGGGCTCAGGTCCCCGTGCAGCAGCACGCGGTGACCTCCCGGCGCGAGGGCGTCGGCCCGGGCAAGGGCGCGACCCAGGGCCGGCAGCAGACCGCGGGCGCAGTCCGCGACCTCCGGGTCGAAGACCGCGAGCCCCGCGACGCCGCGCCGTGCGGCCGCCAGCAGGGCCGGCGCGTCGAGGCGGGGCAGGCCGACGAGCGAGGCCTGGGCGGGGCCCGGCGGCAGCGGAGTGGACCGCAGGAGGGCGACCGCCTGCGCGACCGCCTGCCCGTCAGCCGTCGCGTCCACCAGCGCGCCGGGGACCCACCGGTGGGCCACCAGCCGGCCGTCCCGGGAGACGCCGGCCAGCGAGCCGACGGGCGCGTCCGCCGGCAGCGCCGCCGCGACTCGCCGGGCGCGCTCGCCGTGCTCCGGGCTGACGTGGGCCTTGAGGACCCAGCGCTCTCCGCGCGCGTCCAGCCTGGCCACGAGCCGGCGGGCCGGGTTGTGCCGCAGCGGCGTCACCCGGCCGCGAGGCAGCCCGCCCAGCACCCGTACCGCGTCCCCGGCCGAGCCCAGGCGCCGCCCGTGGGGGCGCAGCGCCCGGTCGGCCGCGGCAGGCGCGAGGGTCGTCCGGCGTAGGGCGTCGTGCACCGCCGGCAGTCCGGACCGGTGAGCGTAGGCCGCGTCCCGCGCGGCCTTCCCGGCGTCCCCGGGGGCGTAGGAGGTGAGCAGCCACGGGCGCGGTCCGGTGGCACCGTGCACCTCCAGCGCCGCCATGACCGAGGTCCCGGCCTTCAGCCGCAGGTACCGGACCCGGGTCGGTCCCGCGTCGGTCGCCGGCAGGGCGGCGACCAGCTGGTCGAGGCCGCCCGCCCCGAGCACGGCAGCCAGCCCGGGCAGACCGGGCTCGCGCCCCAGCAGCGCCGCCTCCAGCTCACAGTCTCGGTCCACCGTCGAGGCGGTCACCCGGCCACCTCCCGCAGCAGCGGCCGCACCCGGCCGCCGGCGACCTCGACCAGGCGGTCGCAGTCCTGGAGCAGCCGGTGGTCGTGGGACACGACCAGGGTGGTCCGGCCGTCGGTGAGCCGCCGGAGGCCGTGCAGGACCTCACGCGCACTCGCCTCGTCCAGTCCGGTCGTGGGCTCGTCGAGCAGCACGACGGCGGCGTCCCGGAGGATCGCGCGGGCCACGGCGATCCGCTGCCGCTGCCCGCCGGACAGGCTCGCGCCGCGCTCCCCCAGCACCGTCTCGTACCCCTGCGGCAACGCCAGCACGAAGTCCTCGGCCCCGGCCAGCCGCACGGCCTCCTCGACCTCCCGGTCGGAGGCGGCCGGGCGGCCGAACCGGACGTTCTCGCGCACCGTGTCCGCGAACAGCACCGACTCCTGCAGGACGAGGGCCACCGAGGACCGGAGCGACGCCAGGGTGAGGTCGTCGAGCGAGTGCCCGTCCAGCCGCACCGTCCCCGAGCGCGGCTCGACGAAGCGCACGAGCAGCGACAGCAGGGTGGACTTCCCGGCACCGCTGGCCCCGACCACCCCCACCCGCTCCCCCGGGCGCACGTGCAGGTCGGCTCCGGTCAGCACGGGACGTCCGTCGCGGTGCGCGACGGTCACGGACTCGAGGCGCAGGTCACCGCGCACCTGGCTGATCGGCCGTGCCCAGCTGCGGTCCCTGACGCCGGGTTCCTGGTCGAGCAGGTCGGCGACGCGCTCGCCGGACGCGGTGGCGCGGGAGATGCGGCCGGTGTGCTTCGCGAGGTCACGCATCGGCTTGAAGGCGCTCTTGAGGTAGGTCAGGAACACCACGAGCTCGCCCGGGGTGAGCGACCCGGCGAGCACCCGCTGCGCGCCGTACCCGAGCACGACGGCGGTCGCGACGCCGACCAGCACGTCGGTCCGCCGTTCGAGACCCGCCGCGAGCCGGCGGGCCTTGACGCCGGTGCTGAGGCTCTTCTCGTTGGCCGACGCGAACCGGTCGGCCAGCCGGCCCTCGAGGCCGTACGCCTGGACGACGCGCAACGCACCCAGCGCCTCGCCGGCGTCACCGGCCATGTCGCCCTCCCGGCGCCGCTGCGCCCGGCTCGCCTCGGTGATCCGGCCACCCGAGTGGCCCCCCAGCAGCAGGAAGAGCGGCAGGACGGCCACCACGGCCAGCGCCAGCAGCGGGTCGAGCACGAGCATCACCACGAGCATGCCGGTGAAGGTGAGCACGTTGCCGACGAGCGGGAGGCCCGCGGTCACGGCGACCTCCTGGAGGCGCCCCACGTCCCCGACCAGCCGGTTGACCATGTCCCCGCTCCGCGCGAGCGGTGCGGTCGGGGACTGGCACAGCAGGTGGTCGTAGACCCGGGCCCGGAGCCGCGTGGTCACCCGCGAGCCGACGAGGGCGAAGCAGACCGTCGAGAGGTAGGAGCACACGGCCCGGAGCCCGGCGACCACCAGCACCGCGACGGCCGCGGCGACAAGGAGCATCCCGGTCCCCGGGGCCGCCGTCCCCCCCGCCGCGGCGGGCACGACGGCGTCGACGACGACCTTGACCGGCCACGGCTCGAGCAGGCGCATGACCACCTCACCCACCAGTGCCGCCAGCCCGGCGCCGGCCAGCGCGCGCTGGCCGCCCGTGTGCGGCCGCAGCAGACCGAGGCTGCGGCGGAGGGCGTGCACCGCGTCCCGCCGGTTCTGGGCACCCGTCCGGCCGCTCATCGGCGCACCCCCGCGGTGGCGGGGAGCAGCGCCAGCACCCGGTCGACGACTCGGTCCCACGACATGCGCCGCACCGCCGCCGCCCGGCCGTCGCGGGCGAGCCGGGCCCGCAGGCCGGGGTCGTCGCGCAGGGACCGGAGGGCAGTCGTGAGCGCGTCGACGTCCCCCGGGGGCACCAGCACCGCCTCCCGGCCGTCGGCCACCCGCTCGGACAGCCCGGCCACGTCGGCGGCCACGGTCGGCAGTCCGGCCGCGAGGTACTCCGCCACCTTGAGCGGGGAGAAGTAGTGGTCGCCCGCGGGGTAGGGGGCCGTGCCGACGTCCGCCGTGGCCAGGAGGGCGGGGACCTCGTCCGGGGCCACGACACCCGTGGCGCGGACCGGGACGCCGAGCTGCTCGGCACGCCCGAGGGCGCGCGGCAGCTCGGGTCCGTCCCCCACCAGCAGCAGGCTGGTGCCCTCACCGCCGTCCCCGCGGTCCCCCGAGTCGCGGACCAGCCGGCCCGCCGCCTCGACCAGCAGGTCCACCCCGTGCCAGGGGCGGAAGGTCCCGGTGAAGGCCAGCACGCGCCCGTCCCGCGGCCGGTCGGCCGGCGTGAAGGCGGCGACGTCCACGCCGTTGGCCACCACCGGGACGGTCACCCCTGGGCAGGACCGCTCGGCCCACTCGGCCACCGGGGCGCTGACGGCGTACGGGAGCGCCGCCGCCGCCAGGGCGCGGGTCGTGCGCCGCTCGGCCTCGGCCCGGTCGACCAGGACCCGGTGGCGGGCCTGCTCCTCGGGCAGGGGGGCGTTGACCTCGAGCACGCTCGGCCAGCCACGTCGGCGCGCGTGCTCCATCGGCTCGCAGCTCCACAGCCCGTACCGCTGGTAGACGAGCGCCGGTTGGCCCTCGGCGGCCGCAACGGCGTCGAGGACGCGGACCACGTGCGGGTCCAGCGCGGCCACGACCCGCTCCCGCGCCGCCGCGTCGTCACCACCCGGTCGCGGGAGGGCATGGACCTGCACGGCCTCCAGGCCGGCCGGCGGCGGGCCGCCCGGCCGGCAGGTCACCAGGTGGACCCGGTCGTAGCGCCGGACCAGCTGGCGGAGGACCTGCTGGGCGTGCACCGACGCCCCCTTGCGGCCGAACACGGGCACGCCGGGGTCGGTGCAGACCATCACGGCGGGGTCGCTCATGCCGCACCCCGGCTGGCGCTCCGAGCCCCGTCGCGGAGCCCGTGCAGCGCCCGTGCCTGGTCGGCGGAGTCGAAGCTCTCCTCCAGGAGCGCGCGTGCCCCACGGGACAGCCGGTCCCGGCGCGCGCCGTCGGTGACCAGGTGGCCGAGCGCGTCGGCGAGCGCGTACGGGTCGCGCTCGGGGACCAGCAGGCCGGTCTCGTCGTGGCGCACGACCTCCGGGATGCCGGTGACAGGTGTGGCCACACAGGGCGTCCCGACGGCCATCGCCTCGAGCAGCACGGTCGGGAGGCCGTCGCGGTCGCCGTCGTCCGCCACGACGCAGGGCGCGGCGAAGGCGGCTGCGCGGCGCAGCAGCTCGAGCACCTCGTGCTGGGGCAGGGGTCCCCGGAACGTCACGAGCTCCCCGAGATCACTGCGCCGGACCTGCTCGTGCAGCGCCGGCTCGGTCGGACCCTCACCGGCGAGCTCGAGCCGTGTCGGTGCCCCGCGGTCCCGCAGCAGGGCCACCGCGTCCAGCAGGTCGGCGAAGCCCTTCTTCTCCACCATCCGGCCCACCGCAGCGATCAGCGGTGGCCGGTCCGCGGGGCAGGACCAGCGCAGCGAGCCGAGGTCGAGTCCGTTGTAGACGCGGTGCACGCGGCCGGCGACCGCGGGAAGCGTCCGCTGCACCCACGCGACGTTCCAGTCGGAGACGGTGACGACGTGGTGGGCGTCGCCCAGCACCCGCCCGAGCACGGCCCGGTCGACGCTGTCGTGGAAGAGGTCCTTGGCGTGGGCGGTGAGCGAGTACGGAACGCCGGTGATCAGCGACGCGAGCCGGGCAGTGCGGCCGGGCCCGGTCGCGAAGTGGGCGTGCAGGTGGCCGATGCCGCGCTCCACCACCCAGCGGGCGAGGAGCACGGCCTGGACCGCCTCGACCGCGGGGACCTCGACCAGCTCCGGCAGGACGGGGTCCAGACCCGGCAGGACCGCGCGGGCGGCCCGCACCGTCGCCCAGGCCCGCTCCGCCGAGCGGAGGTCGTCCGGCAGCCGCGTGACCGGCGCCCGTACCTGGGCCAGCAGCTCGTGGAAGCGGGTGTCGACGCTCGGCCGCAGGCTGGCGATCTCGATCCGCTCCCCGGCCCGCTCACGCGCGAGGACCTCGCGGACGACGAAGGTCTCGGAGAACCGCGGGTAGCGCTTCACGACGTACCCGACAGGGGCCTCGGCCCGGTCAGCCGGCAGCACGGGACACCTCCCGGATCGGGGCCAGCAGGGCCGCCGCCCGGCTGCGTACGGCGGCCAGGCCGCCCAGGTCGACCCGGCCCGCCCGTGCCACCCGGCGGCCGACGGCCGCGCCGACCCAGCCGGCGAGACGGTCCGGGGCGAGGTCGGCCGGGTGCAGCACGTCGACCAGACCCAGGGCGGACAGCCGCTCGGCGCGGACCCACTGCTCGAGCCGCGGTGACGTGCGCGGCACGATCAGCGCCGGCGTGGTCGTGGTGAGCAGCTCACTGACCGTGTTGTAGCCACCCATGGCGACCACCGCGCGGGCCCCGGCCAGCCAGCGTTCCGGCTGCTCGGCGAAGGGCACCACGGTGAGGTGCGGGCCCGCCGCCGCCTGCAGGACCTCGAGGGTGCTGCCGGGCAGGTACGGCCCGCCGACCAGCACGACGTGCGGGACGCCGGGCCTGCCGGCGGCCTCGGCGAGGGCGGTCGCGAGCCGCGAGCCGTCCTGCCCCCCGCCGACGAGCCCCACCACGTACGGTTCCCCGCCAGCGGGACCGGGGGGTGGGACGGGCTCGGCGACGCGCCCCTCGGCAAGGTAGCCGACGTGGTGGACGTCGCCCCGCAGGCCGGGCGGCACCCGGCAGGTGTCGACCAGGTCGTGCACCGCTCGATCGCCGTAGACCCAGACCTCGTCGTAGTGCCGCCGCAACGCCTCGGTCGTGCGCTGGCGGCGCCAGTCGGATCGCGCGGTCCGCGGGTCGTCGAGCACGTCGCGGAGGCCGAGCACCGTGCGCGTGCCGTGCCGCTCCCGGACGCGGCGAAGCGCCGGCACGAGCTCGCCGCCGAGACCGAGCGGGACCTTGTCGACCACCAGGAGCTCGGGGGCGAAGGACCCGAGCGCCGCCCGCAGCACCGCGGCCCGGATCGCCACGACCTCCTCGAGCGGCAGCCCCAACCGGCCGGGGACGTAGGTGCCCGCCGGGTTCTTGTCGACCGTCGGCAGGGTCACGACGTCCACCCCTGCCGGGCGCGGGAAGCGCGTCACCTCGGGCGCCCCGGCGACGACGAGCACGTCGGCGTCCACCGGCCCGTCGGCGAGCGCGCGCGCCAGGGCCAGGTTGCGGCGCAGGTGCCCGAGACCGACGGTGTCGTGCCCGTACAGGGCGATCCGCGGCCGCCGCCCTGAGCTGGCCGCGGCGTGTCGGATGGCTGTCATGTCCCTGATGTTCGACGCGGGTCATGGCAGCACCGTGAGAGCCCGATGAGAAGGCTCTCACCCGGCTGCGCGAGACTGCGCCGCGTGGGCGACAGCGCGGCCGGGCCGGTGATCGAGGTGACCGACCTGGTCAAGCGCTACGGGGCGACGGTGGCCGCCGACGGGTTGTCCTTCGCCGTCGGCCGCGGTGGGGTGACCGCCCTTCTCGGGCCCAACGGCGCCGGGAAGACCACCACCGTCGAGTGCTGCGAGGGCTTCCGTCGTCCCGACGCCGGGCGGGTCCGAGTCCTCGGGCTCGACCCGCTGCGCGACGGGCGCCGGCTGCGGCCCCGGGTGGGGGTGATGCTCCAGGAGGGCGCCGGGCTGCCGCCGTCCGCACGCCCGCTCGAGCTGCTCACGCACCTGGCCCGACTGCACGCCCACCCCGTACCCGTCGAACCACTCGCCGAGCGGCTCGGGCTCGCGGCCACGCGCCGCACGCCGGTGCGCCGGCTCTCCGGAGGTCAGCGGCAGCGGCTGGCCCTGGCCCTGGCCGTGGTCGGCCGCCCCGAGCTGGTCGTGCTCGACGAGCCGACGGCCGGGCTCGACCCGCAGGCACGCCGGGCCACCTGGGAGCTCGTCGGCGAGCTGCGCGAGGACGGCGTCACGGTGCTGCTGACGACGCACCTCATGGACGAGGCCGAGCAGCTGGCCGACGACGTGGTCATCGTGGACCACGGGCGGGTGGTGGCCCGCGGTGCCCCGTCGGCGCTCACGGCCGGCGACGGCGGTGGCACCGTGCAGTTCTCCGCGCCGCCCCGGCTCGACACGTCGACGCTCCGCGCCGCGCTGCCCGAGCACGCACTCGTCGAGGAGACCGCCCCGGGCCGCTACCGGGTCTCGGGGCAGCTCGACCCGCAGCTGCTGGCCACGGTGACCGCCTGGTGCGCCACTCACGGGGTCCTGCCCCAGGGTCTGGCCGTCGGGCGCCGGACCCTGGAGGACGTCTTTCTCGACCTCACCGGCCGGGAGCTGCGGTGACGACGCGGGAGTCGCTGGCGCCGCGTCCGGGGGCGGCACCCCTGCCCCGGATGGTCGCCGCCCAGACCCGGTTCGAGCTCCGGCAGCTGCTCCGCAACGGGGAGCAGCTCCTGCTCACGCTCGTGATCCCGCTGCTCCTGCTCGCCGCGCTGGCCGCCGTCCCGGTGGTGGACCTCGGCGGCGACGACCTGGTCGACACGCTGGTCCCCGGCGTGCTCGCGCTGTCCGTGATGTCGACGGCGTTCACCTCGCTGGCGATCGCGACCGGCTTCGAGCGGCGGTACGGGGTGCTGAAGCGCCTCGCCGCGTCGCCGCTGCCCCGGTGGGGCCTCCTGGTGGCCAAGGCGGCGACGGTCCTCGTCGTGGAGCTGGTCCAGGTGCTGCTCGTCTGCGCGCTCGGACTCGCCCTCGGCTGGGCGCCGGGGGGGTCCCTCGCCGCGGCCGCGCTCCTGGTCCTCGCCGGGACGGCGGCGTTCGCGGCGCTGGCCCTGCTCATGGCCGGGACCCTGCGAGCAGAGGCGACCCTGGCGGCGGCCAACCTGGTCTACGTCCTGCTGCTGGTCGGCGGCGCGGTCGTGGTGCCGCTCGACCGCTACCCCGAGGGCGTGCAACCGCTGGTCGCGGCCACCCCGTCGGGCGCGCTCGCGGAGGGCCTGCGAGCGGTCCTGGCCCGGGGCGAGCCGCTGCCGTGGACCGCCGTCGCGGTGCTCGCGGGGTGGGCCCTGGTCGCCGGTGCGGCGGCGGCGCGCTGGTTCCGCTGGGAGTAATCGGACGCCGTCTGCATCCGTTCGGGGCCCCGCGGCGGAAGACCCCTCCGACAGCGCACCCCCGGTGCACGACACCCCCTGGAGGACCCATGCGACCCCGACTCATCGCCGCCGGCGCCGCCGCCGGCCTGCTGGCCGCCGGCGCTCTCGCCGTCCCGGCCCAGGCCCAGGACAGCGCGCAGCTCTCCGTGCTGCACGGCGTCCCCGGCCTCACCGTCGACGTCTACGTCAACGGCGAGCGCACGCTCGACGACTTCACGCCCGGCAGCCTCGCCGGCCCGCTCTCGCTCCCGGCCGGCACGTACAGCGTCGCCATCACCGCCGCCGACGCGGACGACGCGAGCGCGCCCGCCATCGGCCCGGTCGACCTGCCCCTCGAGGCCGGCCGGAACTACACCGCCGTCGCCCACCTCGACGCCGCGGGCGAGGCGACCGCCGCCCTCTTCACGAACGACACGACCCAGACGGCGGCCGGGGAGGGCCGGCTGACGGTCCGACACGTCGCCGCCGCTCCCGCGGTCGACGTCCTGGCCGGTGGCAGCGCGGTCGTCTCCGGGCTGGCCAACCCCGACGAGCAGGTCCTCAACCTCCCCGCAGGCACGGTGAACGCGACCGTCGTCGCCGCCGGCACGACCGAGCCGGCGGTACTCGGCCCGGCCGACGTCCCGGTCACCGAGGGCGTCAACACCATCGTGTACGCCTGGGGCAGCCTCGAGGACGGCAACATCGCGCTGGCCACGCAGACGATCGAGGGCCTGCACTCGTCGCCGTCGGGCGTCCCGGCCGGTGAGGCCGGTCTGCTCGGCGGCAGCCAGGGCACGCCGGCCGGCCTGATCGCGCTCGCGGGTCTCGCCGTGGCCGGTGTGGCGCTGCTCGCCCGTCGCGCTTCCACCGCCACCGCGCGCCGGTGACCTGAGCCGGTCCAGGCCCAGCCCCTGAACCGGGGTGTGCGGGCGCCGCCGTTCCGTCACCCGACGGCGGTGCCCGCGCACCCCTCCCCGGACGTACTGACCGGACGTGCTGACCGGACGTACTGACCGGACGTGCTGAGAGGAACCGCGACGTGAGCACCTCGACGGGCCGCCGCCTGCTCGTGCCGGCCCTGGCCGCGGCCCTCGCCCTGGCCGTCGCCGCACCCGTCGCCTGGGCCCTGTCCCACCGCGGTCAGGACGCGGCGGCCGGTCAGGCGGAGCCGGCCCAGAGGCAGCAGCGCTCGCCCGGTCCCGCGGACGGCGGGTCGTCGGGCTCGGCAGTCGCCCAGGTCCCTGTCCGGGACGCCTCGCTGGCGGCGCTGACCGCCGCCCAGGGGGTCGCTCCCGTCCGGGTCGAGCTCCCCTCGGTCGGGATCGCGGCCCAGGTCGACCAGGTGGGCGTGGCTCCGGACGGTCAGATGGAGCTCCCTCCCGACCCTGACCGGCTGGGGTGGTACCGCTTCGGCCCGGCCCCCGGGTCCCCCCAGGGGTCAGCAGTGCTGGCCGCCCACGTCGACTCGCGCCGGTACGGTCTCGGCCAGTTCGCCCGCCTCCAGGAGGCGTCGGTCGGCGACCTGGTGACGGTGCTCCTGGCCGATGGCCGGTCGCTCGCGCACCAGGTGGTGGAGGTCCGCGCGGAGCGCAAGCAGGCGCTGGCCCTGGACACCCTGTTCCGGCGGGACGGGCAGCCCACCCTGGTGCTCGTCACCTGCGGTGGCGCGTACGTCCCCGATGCCGGAGGGTACGAGGACAACGTGATCGTCACGGCCGTCCCCCTGGGGGCCGTACCGTGACGGTCATGGTCCATGCACAGGGTCGTGGGGAGCCGCGGGTGACCGGATCCGTCACGGGCAGCACGACGACGCCCGGGACCAGTGACGACCAGGAGCTCGCGGCAGGTTTCCGCGCCGGCGACGAGCAGTGCCTGGCCGAGGCCTACCGGCGCTGGTCGGCCCTGGTCTTCACGGTGGCGCTGCGCTCGCTCGGTGACCGTGGCGACGCGGAGGACGTGACCCAGCAGGTCTTCGTGGCCGCCTGGCGCGGCCGCGACCGGTACGACCCGGCGACCGCCGGCCTCCCGGCGTGGCTGCTGGGGATCACGCGGCACAAGGTCGCCGACCTCTACGCCCGACGCCAGCGGGAGCGTCGCTCGCTGGACGCCGTGGCCGCGGTGGCACCGGTGGAGGAGCAGTCGCCGTCCGACATCGACGGCGTGCCCGACCGGGTGCTGCTCGCCGACGAGGTGGCGAAGCTCGGCGACCCGCAGCGCCGCATCATGGAGCTCGCCTTCTACGACGACCTGACGCACACCCAGATCGCCAGCGTGCTCCGGCTGCCACTCGGCACGGTCAAGAGCCACATCCGCCGGAGCCTCACCCGACTGCGCACGAGATTGGAGGTCGACGGTGCAGCACTGTGACCCCGACGTCCTCGCGCTGCGCGCTCTCGGAGAGGACGCCGGTCCTCCCGGGACCGAGGACCACCTGGCGTCCTGCGACCGCTGCCGCGGCGAGCTCGACGGCCTTCAGTCCGTCGTCCGCGCGGCCCGGTCCGCCGGCCCGGACGACCTCCCGCAGCACCCGCCCGCCCGGGTGTGGGACGGCATCAGCCGGGAGCTCGGCCTGGGCGCCACGGCCGCGCCGGCTCCGGCACCCGTGCCGGACGCCCCCACGACCCTGCCGCCGGTCCCGGACGAGCTCGCGACCGCCCGCGATCGTCGCCGAACCCGGCTCGCGGGACGTACCGCACCGCTGCTGGTGGCCGCCGCCGTCGGCGGGGTCGTCGCCGGAGGGGTCGGCGTCTGGGCGCTGACCGGCCTCGGCGGTGACGAGCCCGCGGTCGAGATCGTCGCCGAGACGCGGCTCGACCCGCTCCCCTCCTGGGACGCCGAGGGGACGGCGGCCGTCGAGATCACCGCCGAGGGCACCAGGTACCTCGTCGTCGACGTCGCCGGTGCCGGGTCGGGCGACCACGACGGGTACCACGAGGTGTGGCTGCTCGATCCCGAGGTCTCGCAGCTGGTCAGCCTCGGAGTGCTCGACGGGGACCGCGGCACGTTCGCGATCCCGGCGGGCCTGGACCTGGGCGAGCTGCCCGTCGTCGACGTCTCCCTGGAGCCGTACGACGGCAACCCGGCCCACTCGGGGGACAGCGTCGTCCGCGGCACCCTCGACAGCTGACCCGGGCACCAGGCTGACGGCGGGACACGCGACCTACGATGACCCGGTGACCAGCCTCGCCGACCGGCTGCCCTGGGGGCGGCTCCCCGAGCCGTCGACCCGGACGCTGCGCCGGCTCGCGGTGGCCTCGCTGGTGTCCCAGGTGGGGATCGTCCTGACCGGCGGGGCGGTCCGGCTGACCGGGTCCGGCCTGGGCTGCCCGACCTTCCCGCGGTGCACCGAGGACTCGCTGGTCAACACCCCCGAGTACGGCTGGCACGGGTACGTCGAGTTCGGCAACCGGCTGCTGACGTTCGTCCTCGGCGCCATCGCGCTGGCGACCCTGCTGGCCGTGCTCCGGACCCTCCGAGGCTCGCGGCCACGCCGCGACCTCGTGCCGCTCGCGACGGTCCTGCTGCTGGGCATCCCCGCGCAGGCGCTCATCGGGGGCGTCACGGTGCTGACGCAGCTGAACCCATGGGTGGTGATGCTGCACTTCATGTGCTCCGCGGTCCTCATCGGGCTGGCGACGGCCCTGGTGCGACGGGTCGACGAGCCCGCCATCGGGCCCGCCGTGGCCGTGGGGTCGCCCTGGCTGCGACGGCTGTCCGGGGTGGTCCTGGTCGTGGCGTACCTGACCGTCTACGCGGGAACCGTCGTCACCGGGACCGGCCCGCACGCGGGCGACCCGGACTCCCCCCGGACCGGCCTCGACCTCGAGGCCGTGACGCAGGTCCACGCCGACCTGGTCTTCCTCCTGCTCGGCACGACCGTGGGGCTGCTCTTCGCGGCCCGGGCGCTGGGCTCGCCGGGACGTACGGCCCGCGCGGCCGGCGTGCTCCTGGGTGTCGAGCTGGCCCAGGGCCTGATCGGCTACACCCAGGTATTCCTCGGCGTCCCGGTGCTCCTCGTGGGCCTCCACATGCTGGGGGCGAGCCTGCTCGTGGTCGCCGCGGTCGACGCCTGGCTGGCCACGCGCACCTTCCGGCCCGTGGTCGCCGACCGGGCCGAAGTCGTCACCGGCGTCGGGATCCCGGCCGCCCGCGTCGAGGCGTGACGACCGGACCCCGGTCGTGGCCGGCGGCGGGGCCGGTCACAGCGACGCGGTCATCCGGCGCCAGGCCGGTGCGCCGGTGCGCATCGACCTGGTGAGGGCACGGTCGTCCGGCTCGGCCAGTGCCACGCGCGCGAGCCGGGCGGCCAGCAGGCCGTCCGCTCCGACTGGGACCACGAGGTCGCCCCAGGCTCCGTCGGGGCCGACGACGACCAGCCGGCTCCCGGCTCCGCCCAGGTCCACGAGGTAGCCGTCCAGGGGATCCGCGGGTCCGGCGCCGTGCGACCGGGCGAAGGCCCTCACCCGCCGAGCCGCCGCGACGGCACGGGGTGCCGGTCCCTGGCGCCGGGCGCGCAGACCTGAGAGGGCGCCGGCCAGTCCGGCCAGGACCGCGAGCGTCCCGGCGCCCGCGGCCACGGCGGACCCGGCGACCAGTCCGGCGGTGGTTCCCAGCAGGCCGCCGGCCAGCAGCCCCGCCCACCACACGGCCGGTGGTGGCTCGCTGCCCTCGGGCAGGTCGAGCTCGGTGCTGCGGGCGGCCTCGGCGCGTCCCAGCCCCGCGTCGACACCGACCAGGACGACCCCGACGACGACCAGCGTGGCGACCGGCAGGGGCTCGCCGCCGAGCACGGCCCAGCCCGCTGCGCCGGCCAGCGCGAGCAGGCCGAGCCAGCTCAGGGTCCGTGCGGCGCGCATGCGGCGAGGGTATCCGGGCGTGCCGGTCATCCGAGCAGCAGGACGTCGACCACGACGGCGAGGAAGACCGCGGTGAGGTAGGTGATGGAGCCGTGGAAGAGGCGCATGGGGGCGAGCTCGGTGGCGGAGGCACCACGCCGGGCCCGGGACAGCATCCGGTGCGCCTCGGCCAGGAACCACGCTCCCGCGACCACCGCCACGACGGGGTAGAGCCACCCGGTTCCGGCCACCGGCCACAGCGCGATCGAGCAGGCCACCATCGCCCAGGAGTAGGCGACGACCTGCCGGGCCACGGCCTCGTCGCCGGCGACCACGGGCAGCATCGGGACGCCGGCGCGGGCGTAGTCCGCACGGAACCTGATCGCCAGCGGCCAGTAGTGCGGCGGCGTCCAGAAGAACACCACGAGGAAGAGGACGAACGGCGGCCAGGCGAGGCTCCCCGTGACGGCGGCCCAGCCGACGAGCGTGGGCATGCACCCGGCGATGCCTCCCCACACGATGTTCTGCGAGGTGCGCCGCTTGAGCAGCACCGTGTAGACGAGCAGGTAGAAGGCGTTGGCGGCGACCGTGAGGGCGGCCGCCAGCGGGTTGACCCAGGCGAGCATGACGACCACGGAGGCCACCAGCAGCGCCACGCCGTACACCAGCGCCGCCCGGGGGGAGACGACCGTGGCGGGGACGGGCCGGTGGCTGGTGCGGTGCATCAGCGCGTCGATGTCGCGCTCGAGGACCTGGTTGACGGCGTGCGCGCTCCCGGCCGCCAGCGTTCCTCCGAGCAGGGTGGCGGCGACCAGTCCGAGCGGGGGGATGCCCCGCTGCGCGAGCACCATCGCCGGCACCGTGGTCACCAGCAGCAGCTCGATGATGCGCGGCTTGGTCAGGGCGACGTACGCCGCGGCCGTCGCCCGCCACCCGCGACCGCCGGCCACCCCGCCGGTTCGTCGGGTCGCCGCCCTCCGGGTCACGCCCTGGCGCACTCCCTGGGGCGCGGCCGCGCGGGGGTCGACTGCCGTCAACGGGCACCTCGGGGGACGCAGTGGCGCGGTGCTGGCGGCGAACCTGTCGGGCAACCCCGCGCGGGACGTGGGAAGTCTACCGACGGGACGGTCCGCGAGGGGGACACGGGCCGGATGCGGTGATGCTCCTCACGGGTAGGCTCGGCGCCGGGCCGTGATCTTCCCGGGTTCCCGAACCGGACCGCCGGGTAGGTCACGACCCGTGCGCTCCCGCGCGCGCCCGCCTCGGCACCCTCGGAAGGATCCCGGACCGGTGAGCAACGACGCCCCCGCCCTCGACTGGACCGACCTGGACCGCCGCGCCGTGGACACCGCGCGCGTCCTCGCCATGGACGCGGTGGAGAAGGTGGGCAACGGCCATCCCGGCACCGCGATGAGCCTCGCCCCGGCGGCCTACCTGCTCTACCAGCGGGTCATGCAGCACGACCCGGCCGACCGGGCATGGCTCGGGCGGGACCGCTTCGTGCTGTCCTGCGGCCACTCCAGCCTCACGCAGTACGTGCAGCTGTACCTGTCGGGGTACGGCCTCGGGCTCGACGACCTGAGGTCGCTGCGCACCTGGGGGTCGCTCACGCCGGGCCATCCCGAGTACACCCCGGGCCACCCGGAGCACCCCAGCACGCCCGGGATCGAGACCACGACCGGTCCGCTCGGCCAGGGCGTCGGCAATGCCGTGGGCATGGCGATGGCCGCCCGGCGGGAGCGCGGCCTGCTCGACCCCGACGCCGCTCCAGGCGAGAGCCCGTTCGACCACGCGGTGTGGTGCCTCGCCTCCGACGGCGACCTCCAGGAGGGCGTCTCGGCGGAGGTCTCGTCGCTCGCGGGACACCAGCGGCTCGGCAACCTCACGGTGATCTGGGACCACAACTCCATCTCCATCGAGGACGACACCGACATCGCCTTCACCGAGGACGTCGTCGCCCGCTACGCCGCGTACGGCTGGCACGTGCAGCGGGTCGACTGGCTGCGGCCGGACGGGACGTACGAGGAGGACGTCGAGGCCCTGCACGCCGCGCTGCTGGCGGCGCGGGCGGAGACCGCACGGCCGTCGTTCATCGCCCTCAAGACGGTCATCGGCTGGCCGGCCCCCACCAAGCAGAACACCGGCAAGATCCACGGTTCCGCCCTGGGCGCCGACGAGGTGGCCGCGACCAAGCGGGTGCTGGGGGTCGACCCGGAGGCGAGCTTCCAGGTCGACGACGACGTCCTCGCGCACACCCGGCGAGTGGTCGACCGTGGCCGGGGCCTGCGAGCCCGCTGGGACCAGGCCTACGAGGCGTGGCGCTCCCGCGAGCCCGAGCGCGCCCGCCTGCTCGACCGGCTCCGGACGAGGTCGCTCCCCGAGGGCTGGACCGAGGCGCTCCCCAGCTTCGAGGCCGGCAAGGACATGGCCACCCGCAAGGCCTCCGGGACGGTGCTCTCGGCCGTCGCCCCGCACCTGCCCGAGCTCTGGGGAGGATCCGCCGACCTCGCCGAGAGCAACAACACGACACCCGAGGGCGAGCCGTCGTTCATCCCGCCGGACCGCTCCACCAAGGAGTTCAGCGGCGACTGGTACGGCCGGGTGCTGCACTTCGGCATCCGCGAGCACGGCATGGGGTCGGTCCTCAACGGCATCGCGCTGTCCGGCCTGACCCGGCCGTACGGCGGCACCTTCCTCGTCTTCAGCGACTACATGCGCCCGTCCGTGCGCCTCGCGGCGCTGATGGGGATCCCCGTGACGTACGTCTGGACGCACGACTCGATCGGGCTGGGCGAGGACGGTCCCACCCACCAGCCGGTCGAGCACCTCGCCGCGCTGCGCGCCATCCCCGACCTCCACGTCGTGCGGCCGGCGGACGCCAACGAGACCGCCGTCGCGTGGCGCACCGTCCTCGAGCGGACCGATCGGCCCGCCGGGCTGTGCCTCAGCCGGCAGAACGTCCCCACCTTCCCGCGTGGCACCGACGGCTGGGGCTCCGCCGAGGGCACCGCCCGCGGTGCGTACGTGCTCCGCGACCTCGGCGGTGACGGCGAGCCCGAGGTGCTGCTCGTCGGAACCGGCTCGGAGGTCCAGCTCGCCGTGGCCGCAGCCGAGACGCTGGCGGCCGAGGGCGTGCGGGTCAGGGTCGTGTCCATGCCCTGCCGGGAGTGGTTCGACGAGCAGGACCAGGCCTACCGCGACTCGGTGCTGCCGCCGTCGGTCCGGGCGCGCGTCTCGGTCGAGGCGGGGGTGGCGCAGGGCTGGCGGGAGGTGGTCGGCGACGCCGGCCGCATCGTCAGCCTCGACCGCTTCGGCGCCTCGGCCGACTACGCGACGATCTACCGCGAGCTCGGCGTCACGGCGGAGGCAGTGGCCGCAGCCGCCCGCGAGAGCCTGGCCGCGGTCCGGTGAGCCCGTCGGCCACCCCGCTCGGCAACCCCCTCAGGGATCCCCGCGACCGCCGGCTGCCCCGCGTCGCCGCGCCCTGCGGACTGGTGATCTTCGGTGTCACGGGCGACCTGGCGCGCCGGAAGCTGATGCCGGCGGTCTACGACCTCGCCAACCGTGGTCTGCTGCCGCCGGGCTTCTCCCTCGTCGGCTTCGCCCGGCGGGACTGGGCCGACCAGGACTTCGCCCAGGTGGTGCACGACGCGGTGCGCGAGCACGCCCGGACGCCGTTCCGGGAGGCGACCTGGCGTCAGCTCAGCCAGGGCTTCCGCTTCGTGCCGGGCGACTTCTCCGACGACAGCTCGTTCGACCAGCTCGCCACGACCGTGGCCGACCTGGACCAGGTCCAGGGCACCGGCGGCAACCACGCCTTCTACCTGTCGATCCCGCCGTCGGCCTTCCCCGTCGTGTGCAAGCAGCTGGCGCGCTCCGGGCTGGCCGATCAGACCGACCACCAGTGGCGGCGGGTCGTCATCGAGAAGCCGTTCGGGCACGACCTCGCGTCCGCCCGCGAGCTGAACGCCGTCGTCGAGGAGATCTTCCCGCCCGACTCGGTCTTCCGCATCGACCACTACCTCGGCAAGGAGACCGTCCAGAACATCCTGGCGCTGCGCTTCGCCAACCAGCTCTTCGAGCCGATCTGGAACGGCAACTACGTCGACCACGTGCAGATCACGATGGCCGAGGACATCGGCATCGGCGGGCGAGCCGGCTACTACGACGGGATCGGGGCCGCCCGCGACGTCATCCAGAACCACCTGCTCCAGCTCGTCGCCCTGGTCGCCATGGAGGAGCCGGTCTCGTTCGACGCCCGAGACCTGCGCGCCGAGAAGGAGAAGGTCCTGTCCGCGGTGCGGCTCCCCCGCGAGCTCGGCAAGCACACCGCGCGGGGCCAGTACGCCGCAGGCTGGCAGGGCGGGGTCAAGGTCGCCGGGTACCTCGAGGAGGAGGGCATCCCGTCCGATTCGCGCACCGAGACCTACGCCGCGATCCGCCTCGACATCGACACGCGGCGCTGGGCGCACGTCCCGTTCTACCTGCGCACCGGGAAGCGGCTGGGCCGGCGGGTCACCGAGGTCGCCGTCGTGTTCAAGCGCGCGCCGCACCTGCCCTTCGAGAGCACGGCGACCGAGGAGCTCGGCCAGAACGCGCTGGTGGTCCGGGTGCAGCCGGACGAGGGGGTCACGATCCGCTTCGGGTCCAAGGTGCCGGGCACGTCGATGGAGGTCCGGGACGTGACGATGGACTTCGGCTACGGCCACTCGTTCACCGAGGCCAGCCCCGAGGCGTACGAGCGGCTGCTGCTCGACGTGCTGCTGGGAGATCCGCCGCTGTTCCCCCGCCACGAGGAGGTCGAGCTGTCCTGGCGCATCCTCGACCCCATCGAGCAGCACTGGGCCAAGAGCGGCACGCCCGAGCCGTACGCCGCGGGCAGCTGGGGACCGGCGTCCGCCGAGCAGATGCTGGCCAGGGACGGCCGGCAGTGGCGGCGGCCGTGAACACGCGCGGGCACGGACCGGGTCCCGGAGCGACGGACCGGAGGCGATCGTGATCATCGACATGCCGTCCACCACGTCGAGCGCGATCGGCCGCCGGCTGGTCGACCTGCGAGACACGTACGGAGCGGTCGCCCTGGGCCGGGTGCTGACGCTGGTGATCGTCACGGACGAGCAGCACGCGGAGTCGGCGATCGAGTCGGCCAACCACGCCAGCCACGAGCACCCCTGCCGCATCGTCGTCGTGGTGCGCGGGACCGCCCGCGGGGGGGCCCGCCTGGACGCGCAGATCCGGGTCGGCGGCGACGCCGGGGCCAGCGAGGTGATCGTGCAGCGCATCGTCGGCGCGCTGACCGCGGAGCCGGCCAGCGTCGTGGTGCCGCTGCTGCTGCCCGACGCCCCCGTGGTCGCGTGGTGGCCCGGCGAGGCGCCGGAGCGGCCCGCGGAGGACCCGGTGGGCAGCCTGGCCCAGCGCAGGATCACCGACGCGGCGGCGTGCGCCCGGCCGATCGCGGCGATCACCGAGCGGGCCAGCACCTACGCCGCGGGCGACACCGACCTGGCCTGGACCCGCATCACGTTGTGGCGGGCGGTCATCGCGGCAGCGGTCGAGCAGGGCCCCTGGCAGAAGGTCACGTCGGTGCGGGTCGTCGGGTCGCCGGACAGTCCCAGCGCGGACTTGCTGGCCGCGTGGCTCATGCGGTCG